>CAJWUK010000067.1 GCA_913047365.1 uncultured Alphaproteobacteria bacterium
GGCGACGGCGCAAAGCCGCCCATACAGGGCCCCGTTCATACTCTGCTTACCGGCGCCAAAAACGAGCGCGACCGACGGCTGAGCATCGTCAACGCGCCGCGCTTCGGGTTGGTCGGCAAAACCATCGAGATAGAGGTTCTGGTACAGGATTTCAGCGGAAAAGGCGGTTCCGCCAAGGTTACGATCGTTCAGCATGGCAAAGCGGACCGCATCGCCACGGTACCAGTGGGAAGGCCCCACAAGATTCCGATGAAGCTGGATCATGGGGGAGCCAACATTCTGCAGATAGAAGACGCCGGACTGCATGGGGAAATCACCACCCGCAACAACCGGGCCGTGGTGCAGGTAAATGCCGTGCGCGAACGGCTGCGGGTTCTGCTGGTATCGGGAGAACCGCATCCTGGCGAACGGGTCTGGCGTAATTTCTTGAAAGCCGATCCGTCGGTCGATCTGGTTCACTTCACCATTCTACGGCCGCCGGAAAAACAGGACGCGACGCCGGTTCACGAACTTTCCCTAATCGCCTTTCCGATCCGCGAACTGTTCGAGGTGAAGATCAACGATTTCGATCTGATCATCTTCGACCGGTACCGGCGGCGCGGGGTTCTGCCGGGCCTGTATCTGGAAAACATCGTCCGCTATGTGGAAAACGGCGGCGCCGTGCTGTCCGCAGCAGGACCCGCATTTGCGACTACCATCAGCCTTTCGCGCACGGCATTAGGCGATATCCTGCCCGGCGCGCCGACCGGCAAGGTTATCGAACGCGGCCTGAAACCCAAACTCACCGGCGCCGGCAGCCGCCATCCGGTAACGGCGGATCTGATCGGCGCCGGAAACGATGCGCCGCGCTGGGGCAGATGGTTTCGCCAGATCGAGGCGACGCGCATACGCGGCCAGGTTCTTCTGGACGGCGTCAACAAAAGCCCGTTGCTTGTTCTGGACCGGGTGGGCGAAGGGCGCGTGGCGCAACTGCTCAGCGATCATATTTGGTTGTGGGCGCGGGGATATGAAGGTGGGGGTCCGCATTCGGAAATCCTGCGCCGTCTGGTCCATTGGCTTATGAAAGAGCCGGATCTGGAGGAAGAAGACCTACGCGGCGTCGTCGAAGGGCCGAACCTCGCCGTCATCCGCCGCAGCGTCGAGGAAACCTATCCCCCGGTAGAGGTCACGTTGCCGTCCGGCGCAAAACAGACCGTCACCCTGAAGAAAGGCGCGGGCGGCCGCGCCAGGGGTATCCTTCCAGCAGACGAAGTGGGTATTTACCGGCTCGATGACGGGCAAAAGACGTCGGTTGTCGCGGTGGGCAACCTTAATCCCCGCGAATACGGTGACATGCGTGCCACGAAATCCCTGTTGCAGCCGGTTGCCGCGGCATCCGGAGGCGGCGTGTTCTGGCTGGCGGACGGCGTGCCGTCGATCCGCCGGACCGCAGCGGGCAGCGCATCCGCCGGTTCCGGGTGGGCGGGTGTTCTCGCCAACCGGGATTACCGGGTCACGCGCATTCGTGAAACTACGCTGCTGCCGGCAATTGCCGTTCTGTTTCTCGCACTCGGCGCGCTGGCCTGGGCGTGGCGGCGCGAGGGCGGCTAACCCGGGATCGCCTTTTCAAAACGCTTTTCGGGATGGTAGCATGATCTTAACGTGCGGCTGAGACCAGAAGCAGCACGCTAATTGGGAGGACTACGGAAATGGAAGCACCTGTCGTCGAAACCGCGCCCGAACCAGCGCTGAAACTCAACTTTCTCTCGCACGGCACCCTGGAATCGAAGGATTTGAACAGAGCACGGGAATTTTACACTGAATTTCTGGGTCTGGAGGTCGTCCGCACCAGTCCTATTTCCGTTCTTATCCGGCTGGGGGGGACCAACACCATCGCCGTGGTGGAACAGAAGAACCGCGACGAAGAAGAAATGCCAATGCTCAACCACAACGGTTTGGATGTCGAAACTCAGGAAGAAGTGGACGCCGCGTATGAAACGGTTATGGAGCAGAAGGACAGGTGGGGTCTGCACAAGATCAGCAAGCCGATCCTGCAGCACGGCACCTACAGCTTTTTCTTCTGGGATATGGATAATAATTGCTGGGAAATCCTGACCAATCCGCGGGGCGGATATAGCTGGCTGTTCGAGAAGGGCGATTTGGAAGGCAAAGGCCATCTGGACAAGAACTTCGAACGCCCGGGCTGAGCACAACCGCCAGTGGCATTTTTTGCGAAAGGCCGGGCTTGCCATTGCGGGTCCGGCCTTTCCTATTTTAGCGACTACATCACCGCCAGCGAGCCAGCAAGCCCCGCTATCCGATCAGTCAAAACGGCAACCAAACCTTGCAGTCGGACGTTCCCACAGGCGGCCGATACCCGTTTCTCGGCTCGAAAGGCACCGTGATTGCGAGTGAACGCACCCTGATGGAGCGCGAATTTATCCTCACGCCCCTATCACAGCGCCCGCAAAGACAAAAAAGCGATTAATTTTCAACAAGTTCCTGCGCAAATGACCGCAATTCACCGAGTTGCACCTTGTTTCCATTGGCTCCTTCGGCCATCGGAAAAGCATCAACCGCATGAATCAGTATCGGCACTTTGTACGGGGCCAGATACAGTGAACAGGCCTGGATCAGATCTGCTGAGTTGAATTTTTGTAGATCAGACAGTGTGACAAAGGCCGCCGCGCGCGGGCGTCCGCGGGCCTCAACGCCGACAACAATACAGGCCTCAATCTCCTCAAAGGTCTCGATAAAGGAAGAGATTTCGTTAGGATCGACCAGAAATCCACCGAGACGAAGTGCGTCTCCCATCCGCGCATCGAAAGTGAAGGCTCCTTCCCTCTCAGCAGATCCCAGATCGCCGGTTCGGAAGAACCCGTCATCGGTGAAGGCCGCATAGGTGGCTTCAGGATCGCCAAGATATCGGGAAAAACAGCTAGGACCTCGCAGTTCGATCTCACCGGTCTCGCCGGCAGCACAAATCCGCCCGGTTTCCGGGTCCCGGATCCGTACCACGGCGTCAGTGGAGACAGACCTCCCGCCAGGCCGATACCGGCTTGCCGCCGAATCTCGAATCTTACGGCGGGCAAACAGGGCCTGAACCTCGCTCATCCCATACAGGCCAGCGATGGGCACGCCATATTTTTCCGCGATATTTTGCAGGATCGCCGGGCTCCGGTTAAACGATGCCGCCCCTACCAGTCGGAGACTTGAAAGATCTTGCCCCGACGCCCCCGTAACGATCGCTTCCAGCATGTCGTCCGTCGCATTGAAATGGGTGATTGAATGAGCGCCTATCAGTTTTGCGGCGACGGTTCCGTCAAACGTTTCCATCACTACACTGGGCCGGCCGGCGGCGATTGTTCCCATTGCTTGGCAAAAGCCGAACACGCCGCAATAAGGTAATGCCTGCAGGGCGATAACGTCTTTATCGTGCAATTCGAAATGCGTTGCCACATCCTCCGCATGCTGGGAAATCGAGGCATGGGTATGAAGCACGAATTTTGGCTTGGCGGTGGTCCCAGATGTGGTGAAAACCACTAGCCCGTCGTCAGGTAGGACGGTAGGCACCTTGCGGGGAGAACTTTGCTTCAGGCAATCAAGGTTAAATGCCGTTTCTGGCGTATCCGTGTCGGCTACGATGGTTATCGGTGGCAGATAGGATACCGCCGTGGCCGCTGCATCCGCAATCTGCAGGAAATTTATGGAGCCAAATTCCCGACGGCAGATCAGCGCTTTAGGTTTCAGACGAGCATAGATGTCCGCAAGTTCGGAATGACGGTACCGGGTATTGACCGACACGACGATTGCCCCCAAACGCGCGCAGGCAAAAAAGACGGTCAACCAGTCAGGATGATTCATTAGCCAGACGGCGACCAGATCACCCTTGCCAATGCCCAGTTCACGCAGACCGGCCGCAACTGCATGCGATTCTTCCGAAACCCGGGCGAATGAATACCTCTCACCTTCCAGTATAAATACATGTTCCGATCCAGTTGCCCACCGGTCGAGAAGGGTGGATACGTTGTAGGTCAAAAATAGAGCGGAATTACTGGATACCGAGCCCGGTGCAGATCGACAGGACGAATGACTGAACAAGATATACGTTCTGTACGGCAGGCACGGCCAGGGCACCAATCAGCAGTAGCGCCCCAATAAGGATGTATTCGGGTTTTACGGCCTTGGAACGTTTACGCTCTGCGCTGTCTGTTTCTACGACCATCCGGTTAATCTAGCGTGACTTTGCGGTTTATCAATCATCAGAATGAGAGGTAAGGAACACTTCCCCTTAAAACTAGTCGGGCCAAGCGAAAACTGTTAGGTATCTGAGTGCGTATTCTATTGATGGCGTCTTATAAGTATTACCTTGAACAATGGTGCGGAATAAGATACTGTCCGATCAGTATGTAAATCGAGACCGAATGGACTCTCACACTGAAAATATCGCCGAGAACGTCGACCGGGAACGCCCGGCGACCAAGCGTGAACAACGCGCGGCCAGCATTGAAGCTTTGCTGGGCGAAGCGCTTGCTCTGTTTATAACCCAGGGATATCACGCCACCACGGTAGAGGAGATCGCCCAGGCAGCTGGACTGACAAAAGGAGCGGTCTATTTCTACTTCAAGAGTAAGGCAAACGTCCTGAAAGCTCTGCTCGACCGGACCGAGGAACTGACCATCGCCCCGACAATCGCAGCGATGGCGTCCGCTGGCGAGGATCCGGAAGATCGCCTGTCGGCGTTCGTGCGCTCGCAATCGGTGATCGGCGCGGAAAAAACTGAATACATGCTGCTGGCGATCCTTATGAGCGCGGAGTTTAACGGTTCCGGCGACGAGATCGAACAGCGGCTGAACGAATTGATGGCGCGGATGGAGGATGCCCTACGCGAAACCGTCATGACCGGCCAGCAGAAAGGCGTTTTCAGGGCCGAAATCGGTGCCGACGAACTGGCCAGCGTCATCATGGCAACAAACAAGGGATGTTACGTGGAATGGTACATGCGGGGCAGTGACCTTAAGGGACAGGACTTCGCTCGCGCGTTCCGCGAATTCGTGTTTGACGGCACGGTCGCTCGCTAGATTGCGCGGCTGCAACGAGCTACATTCGATTATTACCGGAATGGGACTAAATACCGAGGGAAGGGTAACGACAAAATGGCAACGGCAATAAAAGATATTCAGGAAGATCCGCGCGAACGCGCCCTGCAGGAAAAGGTCGCGACCGGCTATCAACTGGAAGACGTGGAGGAAATGACCGAGCGGTACAAGAACGTGCTGGTCAATACTATCCACATCGCCGCTGATCTGGAAGTCGTTACGCTGCCGACCTATTCGCCGGCGATCAAGACCTCGCCCACACTGGAAGACAAAATCGCCATCGCCGCGGCCTGCCAGGACGAGCTTGGCCACGCACAAATGATGTATCGCATCCTGGAAGATTTCGGATACGACACTCACAGCTTCCTGTTCGAGCGCGATCCGGAAGAATGGCGCACATTCCAGATGCTGGAATTCCCGCATGAGGATTACATCGAATCTGTGGTTTCCATGTGCTACGGCGACCGCGCCGGCTACATCACCACGGTCGATCTGGAAGAAAACTGCTCTTACGCTCCGTTTGCCCGGTCGCTCCGGAAGGTCAACTACGAAGAAACTTTCCATGTCAGCCACGGCGAACGCTGGACCCGGTTCTTCTGGAACCAATCCGAAGAAAGCCGACGGCGCGTACAGGAAACGGTCGATTTCTACTTCCCGCTCTGTACTGCCTGGTTCGGGATGCCGGACAACCGGAAAACCCGCACTGATCAGCTTTCCTATCGTATCCGCGGCGCGTCCAACGACGAAATGCGCCAGAAATGGCTGTCCCGCGTGGTACCGTTTTCGGAAAGCGTCGGCATCAAGGTCCCGGCCCATTACGACGAGGAACAGGGAAAGTACGTCCTTGACTACGAACCGCCGATCTACCTGGACGAGGAAAAGCGGGAATGGGACTACGATCGTCAGATCACCTGGGAAGAACAACTGAAAGTCTGGAAGAAGGGGTCCAAGCACAAGGTTCCTTCGATTGCCCGGGTGATTTCGGAAGAATGGGGCAAGGACCTCTGGTAAAGGCCTGATTCCTTGGCGGGATAGCAATTTTCCGCCACGAGAAAGCGATTGAAATGATAGAAGCAACGACCCTGCCATCCCGCGAGGATGTGTTGGAAGCGCTGGAAGCCGTGCACGATCCGCATGTGCCCGTCAGTCTGCGCCGTATGGGCATGCTGCGCGACATCGAAATCGCCGATGACGGTTCGGTCATCGTTCAGGTCTGCATACCCTGCATGGGATGCCCCGGGGTTGGCATGCTTCGGGCGAATGTGCGGGAAGCGGTTCTGTCGGTGGCAGGTGTCACCAGTGTCGTTGTCGAGGAAGGATGGCACCTGCCTTGGTCGCGCGACATGATCGAGCCGGAAGTACAGGACATGATGCGCGCCAACGGCATACAGGTTTGAACGAAAAGGACTGAAGGATGGCGACAAAGCTGAAATCGAAAAAGAAGATAGATCAGAAACGCGAACGCGGCGGCGCGGAACCGAAGTATTACGAGGTGTTCGCCCGCAAGGATTCGCATTCGGATTTGTCGCATGTCGGCTCGGTAGAGGCCCCGAATGACGAACTGGCGCAGGTCCGCGCCTGGTACATTTATGACCAGCACAAATGGCGCGAGATGTGCGTCGTGCCGCTGGAATCCATCATCACGGTTACTGAAGAAGGAAAGTCGGCCAAGATCAAAATGGGCTGACAGGAAAGTTAG
This sequence comes from uncultured Alphaproteobacteria bacterium, assembly GCA_913047365.1. Classification (GTDB taxonomy): domain Bacteria; phylum Pseudomonadota; class Alphaproteobacteria; order MPNO01; family UBA830; genus CAJWUK01. Next base: position 6,778 of record CAJWUK010000067.1, read on the forward strand.
AGGGACAGAGAAATGGCTTATACTCCCGGAAATCCTGGCACAAAGCTGGATAAAAATTTCGAAAATGACCTGCTGGCGATAGCCGATACAAAGCTGGTGCTTGGAAACTGGTACGCCGAATGCGTGATGAATGGCCGCTCGCTGCCGGATTTTGCAGCGATCCTAGGCATGTGCACGGCGAATTACGGCCATACCCGCGCGATCTATCAGTACCTCGCCGCACACGGCCATGACTATGACCATCTCGAACGCGGCCGGGGCCCAGAGGAAATGTGTTCCGCAAACCTGCTGGATGAAGCGCCGTCGGGCTGGGAAGACTTTATTGTCTCGACCTGGCTTACCGAATTGTCGACCTGGATGATGGCTTCGGGTTTCCTCAACCACGAGGACCGGGCCGTCGCTGGCATCGCCAAGAAGATCGGCCAGGAAACCTACTTTCACCTCAAATATTCCCAGGGCTGGTTCCAGATCATTGGAGAAGGCAAAAAGCAAACGTCGCTGTTCCAGAAAGCCTACGCCCACCGCTTCCCCCTGGCCCTCCAGTGGTTCGGGCCCGCGCGCGGAAAAGACACCGTTCACGATGCCGGTATTCGCGACGTGCCGCTGAAAAAGCTCCGTGACGCCTTCATCAAGGAGGCTGCGGGTGCAGAAAAACTGCTGGGTGCAGACCTAACCCAGGAAAAATCGATCAAGTTCGCAGACGACTGGCGCGGAGACGCGCGCCGGTTCGGCGCCATGCCGGATGGACTGTTTGAAGTCGTCCGCTTCAAGGATGCCGAGCTTGCCCACTGACGAACCTTCGGGCCGCGCGGATGCCCGGATCGGCCGCGATCCGGGTGGATACGCCACCCGTCATCGAAATCTTCATTCTGGTGATCCCGATTTCGACGGCGTCGTCTGTCCAGAATGTAACAGCGACGACCTGGAAGTCATTTCGCTGTTCGGCGGCGCGGCATCGGAGGTAATGTTTCGCTGCCGGGCATGCGATACCAGCTTTAACTGGATCAAATGGCGGGGGAAACTTCCTCCCGCCCCTTCTGTCGACGACTGACACGCGGAAATCTGTCCCATGAGTGATCACCCTGCCCCAAAGTTGGTCGCGGCGGAAGCCGCCCTGCGATCCCGCCTTAATGCAATGACCGATCCAGGGTTTTCCCGCCCGGACTTGCATGCGGAAGACGCCATCATTTCACGGCGGTCGATCCGGGCATTTCAGGACAAACCGGTGCCGGAAGCATTAATGCGCCGGATACTGGAGGCCGCCCGCTGGGCACCCTCGGGCTCCAACATACAGCCGTGGAAGGTACACGTGCTGAACGGCGATGCCCGCACACGCTACACCGACGCCATTCTGGCCGCGGAGAAGAACGGTGAACCGCGCGACATGGAATACCATTACTACGCGCCCGAATGGCGGGAGCCATTTCTTGCACGGCGGCGGGCGTGCGGGTTCGGGTTGTACGGTGCGATGGGGATCGAAAGGGACGACCGCCAGGGGCGGCACGACGCCTTCGTCAGCAATTTCAAATTCTTCGGCGCCGCCACCGGCCTGCTATTCTGGATACCGTCGGATTTGGAACACGGATCCTGGCTGGATTACGGCACATTTATCCAGTCCATCTCTGTCGCCGCGCGGGGCTGGGGCCTGTCGACCATCGCTCAGGGCGCGTTAGGTGAATTTCCCCATATCGCCCATGACATGTTTGAAATCGGAGACGATTACAAACTAATTGGCGGAATGAGCATCGGCTGGCCTGTGGAAGACGCCCCGGTCAATTTGTTCCAGCCGGACCGGATCGACGTCGACGAATTCACCACTTGGCTAGATTAAAAAGGAAAAGAAAAAATGGACTACGAAAAATATCAGACCCTGCTTTTCGACAAGAACGACCGCGTTCTGACGGTCACGCTGAACCGGCCGGACAAGCTGAATGCCATCGATGGTGACATGCATATCGAACTGTCGCAGGTGTTCGAGGAAATAAACCGCGACCGGTCGGTTGACATCGTCATTCTGACAGGCGCCGGCCGCGCGTTCTGCGCAGGCGGCGACGCAGATTGGCTACAGGAGTTAATCGACGACCCCTGGGGCTGGGAAACGCTGTCGGAAGAAGGCAAACGCACCATGATGTCGATCCTGGATTGCCGCCAGCCGGTAATCGCGAAGGTGAATGGCGCCGCCGCAGGACTGGGAGCGACGCTCGCCCTTTATTGCGATGTGATTATGGCAGCCGACACAGCGCGAATCGGCGATCCGCATGTGAAGGTGGGACTGACCGCAGGCGACGGCGGTAGCGGCATCTGGCCGTATCTGATCGGTTTCGCCCGGGCGCGAGAGTTCCTCTACACCGGCGAAATGCTAACTGCGGAACGAGCTGCCGACATGGGCCTGATCAACCGCTGTGTCCCGGCAGACGATCTGGACCAAGTGGTGGAGGATTTCGCCAACGAACTGGCCAACGGCGCCATCCGGGCGATCCAATGGACCAAGCAGGCGGTTAACTCGCCCCTGAAACAGATCGTGTCGGCCAACCTGGATTATTCGCTGTCGCTGGAATCCAAATCCAACATCACCGAAGACCACCAAGAAGGTATCAACGCGCTCCGCGAAAAGCGCAAACCCATCTTTAGAGGAAAATAAACAAGGGCCCAGACCGGCCCTTGTTTACTCATTATTCGCTTTACCGCGTCATAGCGGCGGCAGCCTTAAACAGTTTATACATGGGGGCAACTTTAGGGTCATTCATAAAAATCTTATCGCCTAAAGGACGAAGCTTATCCAAAGTAGCCTTACGCTCTTCTTCATTTAAGCGAACAACTGTTCCACCAACGGTGTTCCATTTCTTATACCAAGTCTCGGTATCTTCTTCAGACCACTTGTTTGCCATTGGCGTCACTCCTTCCCCCACCTGCATAATGATCTGCCGTTCTTTATCGCTCAACTTTGCAAGCCATTTAGCGCTTGTCCAAAGGCAAGTTGGTATGAACGTAAAGTGGGTCGGGGTTAGATACTTTGCAGCAGTATAAAATTTGGACGGACCCATTACAGTGACCGCGGAGCTGGCACCATCAAGTACCCGCCGCTGAATAGCCGGTAACACTTCTGAATAGGCCATGGGTGTCCCTGCTGCCCCAATGGTCTTCATTATCGTGACTTCCATGGGTGACGCTAAAACCCTGATTTTTTTACCTTTGGCATCTGCCAAAGTTCGCACGGGATCCCTCATGGCTAACGCTGATGCACCACCAGGCGCACAGTAAACAGCTGTTACGCCTTTCTTGCTTGCGAGATTGAAAAATTTATCCCGAACGGTTGGGTGATTTATCGTTTTGGTTAGATGGCTGAAACTATCGAAAAGTCCCGGCGCGTCTGGCGCCGCAAATGCGGGATTCAGCCCCTTAAAAAACCCTGGTGGCGATATAAAGCCCTCCTGAGTTCCGAATATAACTCCCTCTATCTGGCGGGGAATTTTCCCCAACTGAGCAGCCGGAAAAACCTTGACGTTAATACTACCACCAGTTCGTTTGTTAACTTCTTTGGCAATCCAGTCCGCAGATTTGTGCTGACCGTCATTGATGGTCACAAATCCTATTTTCATAACCGTCGCTGCTGACGCGATTGTGGGCGCCAATGCCATAGCCGCACCCAGCGCGGCAAAAGACACAAGTAATTTCCTGAACATCATTGTTTCCTCCCAAAATGTTGTTTGCCTAAATTCTGTGTCGTTTCCCGATATACTAGGCAGACCGGAAAATCGATGCAATTCCGGGAAATAGGTTATTCGCTAGGGCAGGCCCGACATAAAGCGCCGGCGCGAAACCACCATTCTTTGATGTACGCCGCGGCCGAATTCCTCGCCCCCGGCGCACGCGAACACATTGAAAAATATACGTTTTTCGTTGATCTCGGTAATGACGGCATCGGCATACATAAGATCGCCCGGGCGGGCGTCGCCCCAGAACCAGATATCGTTCCGAATACCGACACTGGCGTCATCGTCGCCATACCGCGTCACCAGAATATTGTGACAGGCCATTTCACAGACCAGATGTGCAGCGGTGACTGACAATCCTTCGGTACCGATATGGCCATCCTCGACGATCAGTGCCTGGCGGGCCGCCATGCCGATGGTGTATTCCGGCATCAGACGCGCCGCCGTTCCACAGTGCCGGTTACAATGTCGCGGTGGGAATCCCGGCCCGACACGCGGCAAACGATTTTGCTGTCAGACACCCGGACAATCTGTGCGGTAATTTTAACCTCGTCACCGATTTCTGTTGCAGCGAAATGACGGATATCGACCCGCAACTTTTTAGTATCAGCCTCCCGGCATGTTTCCCGCGCGGCTTCGTCGCAGAGATCGGCCAGGCATGGTGTCGCCAGCACATTCACCCCGGGATTGCCCAAGGTCTCGGCGGACAGGTCCAGACCGATCACCCGCCGGATCGTGCGGGTAAAACCTTCTTCGATTGTCACGGTCAGGCCGCCTGGCGGTACCGGATTATTCCGTCAGAATCCCGCCGGCGTTCCAGCGCGCCATCCGTTACCAGATAGTTCAGATGTGCCAGCGTTTCGCCGATGGCGAAACCGAACTCGAAGGTGCCGATTTCACGGTCGAACAGGGACGGAATGACATCGGTCGCCGTCTGCGGATCGACGCATTGTTCGACCGCCGCGTCCAGCCGTACCTGATGATGGGCGCGCAAATCATCCAGCCGTCCATGCAGGCCGCGGAACGGATAGTCATGAGACGGGAGTACCAGCACGTCTTCGGGCATATGCCGGAATTTGTCGAAGCTTTCGAAGTAATGCCGCAGTGGATCGCCGTCGGGTTCGGTGTACCACAGGCTGATATTGGAACTGATCCGGGGCAGTATCTGGTCGCCGGATATCAGCAGATTGAGTTCCGGGCACCACAGCGACGCATGTTCGTGGCTGTGACCGCTGCCGGTGATCACCTGCCAGTTGCGCCCGCCGATATCGAACTCTTCCCTGTCCTGTATCCGCCTGACGGTTTCCGGCAACCGGTACCAAGGATCGCGGAATGCCTGCCTAACCTCTTTAAAACCAACGGTCATTTCGGTGGGCGCACCGTTGTCCCTGTAGAATTCAATCCACCGGTCGAAGTTGTGCGTTAGGGTTTCGGACACCGCCACGTGGGCCTGCAGCCATTCGGTATAGGTCATCCAGAGAGGCGCCTCGAACCGTTCCTCAAACCAGCCGGCCAGCCCCAGGTGATCAGGATGAAAATGGCTGCAAATAACCCGTTTGACCGGCCGGTTCCCCGCGATCCTGCTCAGGACGTCATCCCAGATTTCCCGTGACCGGTCGACATTGTAACCCGTATCGACAATGGTCCATTCGTCACCATCCGCCAACAGCCAGAGGTTTATGTGATTTAGCGCGAACGGAAGCGGCATACGCACCCAGAAAATTCCGGGTGCCACTTCCAGCGTTTCGCCGTAGTCGAGTTTCGCGAACGGATAGTCTGGCGCGTAAGACATGGGCGGGTTTATAGGTGGCGGCCGGTTCAGCGGCAATACGGCGACAAGAA
>CAJWUK010000068.1 GCA_913047365.1 uncultured Alphaproteobacteria bacterium
TACTGGACTCGTTCGAAAGCCCGCGACGGCGTCTTATCCAGCTTCTGGGATATACGGGAGGCGGCCAATCTATGCTGCAGGAGTTGGGAAAAATGGTTTCTGACGAAACGCTAATTGAGATATATGAATCAATATAATTCAATAAATTAAAGTTACCTCTTAACCTTTTACAGAAAGAAATTTATTGCGCGCGCGGCGATCAGGTCGCCCCTGCTATCGTACAATTCCGCCTGACAGTCCAAGAAATGTTACCCGATCTGATTACGGTTGCCTCGGACCGGGCCGCATTTCTGTATAGTTTACTTTCAACCGGCCGATCATGTCTCTGGTTGAACCTTTGCCCCGCCGCCACTAGGTTCTGAGCCCGACGCCCGTCCGGAAGCATGGATTCCCTGATGAAACTTCTTAAAACGGACCGGTTTAGCCGGATTGCCATCCGTGTTTCGACCACGCGGGAAACCGTTGCCCGTATTCTGGGCGATCTGTCGCGCCGGGAAATCGTGGTGCGGGAAAAGGACTGTCTGTTTGTCACGGACGTGGATCAGCTGGCGGAGATAATCGAGGAGTAATCCGGATGCCATACGGAATCAGCAAATTCGAAGACTATTGCTGGGCGGACATCATGGATGCCGAAACCCTAGAAATTTACGCGGCCTATCAACGCGATCTGTTTGTCGGCCCGTCGCCCGCCGTTTTAATGATCGATGTGTATCAGGCCAGCTACGACGGCGGCCAGCAAGAAGTCATCGATGTAATCCGCGAACACCCCAGCTCCTGCGGGGCACGGGCCTGGGCCATGGTGGAGCCCGCCAAACAATTGCTCGCCGCCGCCCGGGCGGCGGGTCTGCCCGTGATCTACAGCACCGGCGACGTGCGTAGCAACGCGAATGCCCGCAAGCCGACCAACCGCCAGCGCGAAACCGAAACCGAAAATGCCTACGACATTCTGCCGGAACTCGCCCCCGAACCCGAAGATCTGGTCGTCTACAAGCAGCGGGCCAGCTGTTTTTACGGAACGCCGCTGATGTCACACCTGGTGGGCCTCGGCATTCAAAGCCTGATCGTGGGCGGCGGTACCACCAGCGGCTGCCTGCGGGCCGGCGTGCAGGATGCAAAAGCAAACGGCTTTCATGTCACCATCGTAGAAGAATGCTGCTATGACCGGACGCCGATCAACCACAAGGTCAATCTGTTCGACATGCATCACAAATATGCCGACGTGATGAAGCTGGACGACGTGGTCGCGCATCTCCAGCGCCTTTAAGTCAGGTTACCTTATAGCCCACCGACGCGTTCACCAGCGTGCCGTCTTCCGACCGAAACACCACATTCGAAAAATTATCGGTCAGCGAATAGATGACCATGTAACGGCCGATCAGATAGGCGTCGGCGTGCAGGACGTGTGGGGTCGAATACACGGCCTTACCGTGTGGAATGCGAAAACCGGAAATCAGATAGCTGTCGCCATCCTGGCGGGCGTACAGCATGTGTCCGGCGGATTCCCGGTTTAGCGGAACATGTAGATGCGGGCGGTCGTGATGTTCCAGATAGGTCCCGCCGCCCTTTTCCTCCAGATGCAGAAACCCGTCGGTGTAGTTGGGACCGATTTCCATCACCGTGACCGGCATGTTGGCGTTTGTGTCGAACGAAAAGATGTCGCCGACGGATAGCAGCGCTGCACCGTAGAACCCCAGCGCCACCGCCGTGCACGGCGCCTCCGGAATGGCGACATCGGCCTCGTTCACGATCAGCGTGCCGACGCCGCCCAGAATATTACCGTCGGTTGCCTTCGATCCGTCGCCGCCGCGCCAGGCGCCGGATATCCGGACATTGGGCGGCGGGGTGTCGTTCACGACCGCGCTGGGCGTTGGGGCGTCTTCAGGAACAGCGGATAGAAACCCATCCGCCTCCAGCCGGTAACTGGTCCCCGGCGCGACGTGACCGTTAATAGACTCGGTGACCATGTGGGACCCCGGCTGATCGCCATGCCGGTTGACTTCCAGCCGGTCGACCTGGGAAACGATATCGTCCGGCAGTCCTTCCGAAAGTTTCATCGCCATTTTCAGCCCCTCAGGCGAATTCGAAATCCGAGCGCCTAATGCGGCGGGTGAGACGCCTGTATTGATACATGAAGCCGGGCCATTGTGTCGTCACCTTGCCCGACGGATCCTGGAAATAGCTGTGGCAGGTGTCGGCCACCAGCACCGTCGCGCCGAGGCGATCCTGCACCTGCCTGTTGAAGGCATCCTGTACCGGTTTCCGCAGCGCCAAGCGTCCGATCCGTTGTCCGCGCAGCAACCGGGCGGCGCTGACGATATACCGGGCCTGGCTTTCCAGCATATAGATAATGCTGCCCGCGATATTCGTATTGGGCCCGTACATCATAAAAAAATTGGGAAACCCGGCGACCGTCATGCCGAGATAGGCTTCGGCGCCTTCCCGCCACGCCTGGTTCAGGTCGGTGCCGTCCATGCCGGTGATCGTCAGGGGCGTCAGGTATTTTGTCGGCGTAAAGCCGGTGCCGTAGATGATGACATCGGTATCGAAGTGCCCTCCGTCTCCCGTGGAGACGCCCGTCGCATCTATCTGCGTAACTGGCCGGTCGATGACCTCCACGTTGTCCCGCAATAGCGCCGGGTACCAGTCGTTCGACTGCAGCACCCGCTTGCACCCCAGCGGATAGGACGGCGTCAATTTCCAGCGCAGCTCGGGATCGGGAATTTCCGATTCCAGGCGGGCGAGGAACGCCGCCTGCCCCTGGGCCGTCATGCGGGGAGAGCCGCGCCGCCGGGTACGCTTTTCCTGTTCCACATATATACACAGGCGATCCAGCCGACGGCCCATGCTGTCAAGAACAGTCCGCCCTTGGCTGACCGGCCGGACATCACGCGGCAGGACATATTGCGGCGACCGCTGAAAGACGAGCAACCTGCCGACCCGCGGCGCGATTTCCGGCACGAACTGGATCGCGCTCGCCCCGGTGCCGATCACCGCCACGGTTTTGCCGTCCAAACTGCAGTCGTGATCCCAGCAGGAGGAGTGAAACTGCGGGCCGCCGAAGTTTTTCCTGCCCGGCAGATCGGGGATAAATGGCTGGTTGAACAATCCGACGGCGGAAACCAGCAGGTCCGCCATCACGTCTTCCCCGCCTGCCGTCGAAACCCGCCATTTGTTTGTTTCCGCATCAAAGGCCGCATCGCGAATTTCGGTATCGAAACGGATTTGCGGCAGGATTCCGAATTTCTCAGCGCAATGCTTCAGATAGGTCAGAATTTCAGGCTGTTGTCCGAACCGTTCCGACCAGGGAAATTCCTGTTCGAACGAAAAGGAATACATCCGGGACGGTACGTCGCAGGCGGCACCCGGATAGGTGTTGTCGCGCCAAACACCACCGACGTCAGTGGCACGTTCGAAGATGGTGAAATTATCGAACCCTGCCCGTTTCAGCTGGACGGCGAGACCGATCCCGCCGAAGCCGGCGCCAATAATTGCGATGTCTAGAGAAGAGCTGGTCATTCGCCTTAACAGTTCACCCCATAATTTCAGGGTGAACAATCGGCTATTTTTCGCCCAGCTTCCAGTCCCAAGCGATCACGAACTCGCCTTGCCACAAACCGCGCCGGGCAGTTGCCACTTTTTTCTCCAGCACGGCGAACCGCCTGTGATCCCGTGGCATGGCCAGCGCCCAGCCAGTATGCACCATGCCTTCCGACAATTCGTATTCGCTGGCCCAGCACTGGGTGACCCCGGGGAAATTCTTTCGCGGCCGGCACCGGAAGTTGACGCCCGCTACAAGATTTATCAACGCCGTCGTCGATATGCGGCCGCGATTGTAGCTTCGTTTGCGGATGACACAGGTCTAGCGCGGATCGGGGGCGTCGATCCCCCACAGGCCTAACCGCTTGCCATCGACCTCCAGCGTTTCTCCGTCGAACACCCTTGGCGGGCCGGCGATGTCCGCTGCTCGAACCGAACCGGCAATCAGAAGGGCAAATATCGTGATAAGAATTATCATGGCTGCATTGAACCCGGAAATTTCCTCTCCCGTCCATTCATAGGCTGGTTATCAGGGCGGATATTGTGGTCTAACCTTCCCGTTCGAAGGGGATGATCACATGACGAGAGAAAGCCTGAGCCTGGATGGGCGGGTTGCCATGATTACCGGCGCGGCCCGGGGTATGGGCAAGGAACATGCCCTTTTGATGGCCGAACGCGGCGCGGATTTAATCCTGAACGATCTGAATGGCGAAACGCTCGCCGAAACCGCCGAAGAATGCCGGGCCCTGGGCCGCAAGGTCACGGAAATGGTCTGCGACAACACGGATATTCCGACGTTCACCGCATTGATCCCAGAACACGAGGACGATCATGGGCGCGTCGACATCTTGGTCAGCAACGCGGGCATTCAGGGCAATAAGCTGGCGATCGAGGACATCGACGAAGACATCTGGGAAGCAATGACCAACATCAAGATGAAAGCAACTTTCTTTGCAGCCCGCGCCGTTGTCCCCGGCATGAAAAAGCGCAAATACGGAAAGCTGATCAACACATCTTCGATCTTCGCTATGGAGGGAAGCTTTTCGATGTCGCACTACACGGGCGCAGCATCGGGCGTGCTGGGGTACGTCAAAGGCTGGGCGCGGGAACTGGCGCCGTGGAATATCTGCGCCAACGCGGTAGCGCCGGGCACGGTGGCAACCGAACTGACCATCAATTCGATGGGTTGGGGTGTCATCAGGGACTTCGAAAAACAGGTGCCGATGGGACGCCTCGCGGACAAGCGGGAAATCGCATACGCTGCCGCTTGGCTGGCATCGTCCGAAGCGGATTTCCTGACCGGCCAGTTGATTTCGCCCAATGGCGGGCAGACCATCGTAGGAATTTAAGGAGCAAAGCCGTGCCCGATCAGAAACTTTCCGTCGTCCACACCGAAGACAGCAATTTCGTCGGCGACGGCATGCGCAAATACTTCGAATACCGTGATCTGGGGATTAATGAGGCCACCCGCGGCGATTATCATGCCCATGTCATCCGCGCGGTCGATCAGGGAAAAGAAGGCATCGGCCTGCACCGGCACAACGAAGTGACGTTCCAGATGGTTTACATCCTGAAAGGCTGGATGCGGTTCTGGTATGAAGGCAAGGGAGAGGTCGTGGCCAAGGAAGGGACTTGCATCCTACAGCCGCCGAAAATCCAGCACGACGTGCTGGAATGGTCGGACGACCTGGAGCTTCTGGAAGTCACTTCCCCCGCCGATTTCACCTCAGAGGCGCTGGGCGCAGCCGAATAACCGAAAAAGGGGAAGCAAATAATGCTGAACGCAGCGATCGTCGGCCTGGGCTGGTGGGGCAAAATCCTGACCCAGACCCTGGCGAAAAGCGACAAAATCACTGTCGTCAAACTGGCTGACGTAGATGCGGACGGTGGCGGCGCCTTTGCGGCCGAACATGGGATCGATTTTACCACTGATTATTCCGCCGTGCTGGCGGACGATGCGGTGGACGCCGTTGTGCTGGCAACACCCCATTCGCTGCATGAAGAACAGATCGTCACCGCGGCGGAAGCCGGCAAACACATATTCTGTGAAAAGCCGTTCTGTCTTAACAGGGCGTCCGCTCTCCGTGCCATGGAAGCCATCGAAAAGGCGGGGGTCCAAGTCGCGATAGGCCACGAACGCCGCTTTGAGCCCCCAATCATGGATGCCCTGGCGCTGGCCCGCGACGGCAAGCTGGGCGCGCTGATGCATGTGGAGGCGAATTTCAGCCACGACATCTTCGCAGCGTTGGATGACGCCAACTGGCGCCTGAAGACCGATGAAAGCCCGGCGGGCGGATTGACGGCAACGCTGATCCACCTGATGGACTTGTCAATCAACCTGTTCGGTCAGCCGGATCGCGTCCTCGCCTCTGTCGAATGCCACGGCGGCGTAGTGAAGAACGGTGACACTCTGACAGCCCAGGTGAAGTTCGAAAACGGCTGCACGGCATCGCTCAACGCGTTTACCCACACACCCTTCTTTTCCCGCTTCGCCATCTTCGGTTCCGACGGCTGGACCGAGGTGCGTGACAAGGCGCACGTTCAGGCACCGGAAGGCTGGTTCTTCACCACCTGCCTTAAGGACGGAAAGGCTGAAACAATCGAATACGAGGTTGCGACACCAGTGCTATCGAACCTTGAATGTTTCTCCGACGCTATTGCCGGTAAAGCGACCTATCCAAATACGCCGGAGCAGATCGTCCGCAACGTGTCGCTGCTGGAAGCCATTGTTAAATCTACCGGCTCCGGCGAGATCGTCAAAATAGAGCGGTAACACCCGGGCTAGACGTTTCCGGCATTGATCGGAAAGAGAGTGTCGAAAATAACGCGCAGATTTTCATCTAAAACTTCGCCCGTGCCTAACCTCCCTCGGTTGCCATCGCGAAACAATAGTTCGGCACCGTAAATCGCTCAGAAACTTAAGGGAAATTAGGAAAACTCTGTTTGCTGGGCGCCCAACCACGGAACGGATCATGATTCACACCTGGGTGGATTGCCTGGCTGATATTGCCTCATGCCAGCGCTGCACATTGCTGCAACTACCCGGAAACGGCAATCGGCGGGAAATGCCGAAATCAATGGCACACATCGCCGTGATGTCGGCAAAACTAAACGCATCGCCGGCAAGAAATTCGTGTTCGGCTAGATGTTTGTCGATCTTCTCGAAAAACCTGCCGAGGCGAAGTTCGCCGCGTTCCGCTAGTTCGGGGATTTGTGGAATGTCGATGTCGTAACCTGCCAGACCGCGACCTTCGAAAAGGTGATGGGTATTCCGGAAAACTTCCGACACCGCCATCATCCCTTCCCACTCAGCAATACGGTCCCACATTTCCACGATTGCCGCTTCTTTCGGGGTCCGGCCCATCAGGGGATTTTCTGGATAAACCGTTTCCAGATACCGGCAGATGGCCGCAGCCTCCCCGATACAGCTACCGTCGTCTAGTTCCAGCAAGGGCACGCGCTGGTGTAGATATTTTTTGCAATATTCGGCACTGAGCTGTCCCGGGTTATCCGGATCGCTGGCCTCCACTATCTCGATATCGATGCCCTTCTCCGCGACGAAAATTTTCGCCCGGCGCGGGTTCGGGGCCGATAGCCAGGTATAGAGTTTCATGCATTTTCCTCCGCGGCGATCCTGCGGTCCAATATCTGACGCGCCTGCAGGATCGGTGCGTCCAGGTTTACGTCGGTCTGCAGCCACCCAGTTGCGGCATCCAGCGATTTCTGCTGAGCCTCCACGATCGCCACATCTTCCGAGAAAATCTTCGTGAATTCCTCGGTCATCGCCGCCGTCACCTGGTCATTATCAATTTTGAAGTTACGGCCCACCGACCAGAAATATTGGCAGGTGTTTTTCGTTTCCGGCGTCATGAAATGCGCGGTATGCATCGTGATGCCCTGAGACCGGTCGCCCTTTTCCGCGCCCGTTCCGGCGTATGCGCAGCCTATATCAAAAGCGCACAGCGACGGCGGCGTGAAATCCCATATCAGCCAGCGGTCGACGTTTTCTTCCGTGCCCAGCGCGCGGGCGAAGGTGGGCGACGGCGCCACATCCATCATCCAGCGCGCAACACCGATCCCGTCTTCACGTCGATCGACCTTGGGCGGTGTATCGACAATGGCGCCAGACCCCAGTGTGTCCGGATGCACATACGGCGCGTGAGTGTTGTCCAACTGGATATCGATCAGCAGATTATAGCTGCATTTTGCATGCCAAAGCGCCCCCCAGGCGACCCAGTCCGGGTCCTCACGCCAGAATATATCTGGGATCAGATCAGTGTCGGCTAGGTCGGCATCGCCCATCCAAATCCAAATGCAGTTGTGCCTTTCCGCCACAGGATAAGACCGAACCGACGCCCCCGGCGGTACCCGGCTCTGCCCCGGCACCTCCACGCAGTCTCCCGTCGGATCGAAGCGTAGTCCGTGATAGCCGCACTGGATGCCGCCATCCACAATTTTGCCGAGCGACAACGGCAGATGACGGTGGCAGCACCGATCCTCCAGCGCGGCGATTTGTCCGTTTTCATCGCGGAACAGAACCACCGGATCGTCCAGATAAACCCGTCCCAGCGGTTCGTCACCAATTTCGTTTGGCAGCGCCGCGATATACCAGCAATTTCGGAGGTACAAGTTCCCGGTCCCCACATTGGTGTTCGTCCGTGCCGATGATACCGTTGCGGACAAAGAATGTTAAAGGGGGCCAGAATGGCCGATTGGGACTATATCGTCATCGGCGGTGGATCGGCCGGAGCAGTCATGGCGGCGCGCTTGAGCGAGATTTCCTCCAACCGGGTTCTACTGCTGGAAGCTGGCCGTGACACGCCACCGGGCCAGGAAGGCGCGGAAGTCCGCGACCCATTTTACCGCGCGGTTTACCATTCCCGAAATACGTGGCCGGGCATTCAGGCTCAGTGGCAGCCCCTGCCGCACAACGATCCCGATGCGGTTCCCGCCTTTCCCTACGATCAGGGCCGAGTGATGGGCGGCGGATCATCGGTCAACTCCATGGTGGCGATCCGGGGCATGCCGGGAGATTTCGAGGAATGGGTCGAGGCCGGCGCCGATGGATGGGGCTGGAACGATATCATCCACTATTACAAGAAACTGGAAAACGACACCGATTTCGGCGACGACCCGCGTCATGGCAACGACGGTCCCGTCGCTATCCGCCGGCACAAGCGATCCGACTGGCCCGGGTTTTGTAATTCCATTGCATCGGAACTCTACGGCCGCGGTTTCGAGTACGTACCGGATATGAATATTGAACCCCGCGACGGGGTCTGCGCCATCGCCATGACTAACTTGCCGGGCCTTCGGCAATCAACAGCGATCTCCTACCTGACGCCCTCGGTTCGTACCCGCGCCAATATAGAAATCAGGGCGGACTGCTACGCTGAGAAACTTGTCTTTGACGAAAGAAAATGTGTGGGCGTTCAGGTCCGCACTCCTGGCGGCATCGAGATCCTGTCCTCCAGCGAAACGATCGTTTCGGCAGGCGCGTTACAATCCCCCGCTCTGCTGATGCGATCAGGTATTGGGCCCGCCACCCACCTGGCAGAACACGGCATAGAAACCGTCGCCAACCGGTCGGGCATAGGGCAAAACCTACATGAACACCCCACCTGCATTCTGGCCGCTCATCTCCGCTATAACGGCATGCAGCCGGCAGGTCTGCGCGCCGCGGGCAATGCGGGTCTACGCCATTCGTCGAAACTGGGTGGTTGCCCGCCCCACGATTTTTACATGGCCATCGCCAACAAAGTGAGTTGGCATCCGCTGGGCAACCGGATCGGTGCGGTGATCGTCAGTGTGGTGAAACCCTATTCCCGTGGCGCGGTGACACTAAAAAGCGCGGAGTTGTCCGAGAACCCACGCGTTGCTTTCCACGTGATGGAGGACGAGCGCGACATGGCTCGCATGAAAATGGGTCTGCGGCTGATGTTCGAAATCTTCAACAGTCCCGCTGTACGGGAGGTGACAACCGAATCCTTTCCCGCCGCTTTCTCCGCCCGCGTGCGCAAGCTCAACATGGAAACCCGCGGCAATTGGTGGCGATCCCTGGCGGGATCGTTGCTGATGGACTTACCAGGACCGTTGCGGCGGCTTGCCCTCAGGAATGCCATCAATCCCGGGCCCAGGCTGGCCGAAGTCTTCCGGGACAACGATGCACTGGAAGACTGGATTCGAGAGAATTGCCGCGGGTTCTTTCACCCGGTTGGCACCTGCCGTTTCGGGCGCGCAGACGACCCGCTGGCAGTGGTCGACCCGGCGGGCCGGGTATACGGCGTGAGCGGGCTACGCGTCGCTGACGCCTCCGTAATGCCTGCAATCACGCGGGCCAACACAAACCTGACGGCTATCATGATCGGCGAAAAGATCGCAGATATGGTGAAGGACGGACGGTAATCGTTTGCTCGAATAAGATCCGAGCCTGAGAGGGAATGATAGCCAAATTTTTACCGTTATCCTCTCTAAGCCAGGAGCCTCCAGTCACCCCGCCTCCTTCGCCAGCAATACCTCGACCACGCGCCGCGCATAAACAGCGCCAGCATCGGATTGGATGTTCTGCCAATCCGCCGCGCCCTCGACTTTGTCGAGCACTTCCTGCTGGCGGTTGAGGACGTCGATATCTTCCTCGAATACCGCCTTCGACCCTTGATACATCATCTCCGTCACCGGTTCTTCGGGATTGAAGTTACGCGGCACCGCCCAGAAGAAATGGGTGGTGTCATCGGTTTCTGGCGTAATCGCACACAGAACGCGATATTCCAAACCGTCGTCAGGGTCGTTCGATCCCGACGGTGAGGATTTGCTTTCGATCATGATGGTCGCGGGCGGGTCGAAATGGATGCGGTGCATGCGGTCGATCGGCCCGTCATAGCCCTTCAGCTTCTGATAGAACGGCGGTGCCGGGCAGCCGGGCATGATGCGTTCCACGATCACATGATCCCCATCGCGACTGGCGATCGCCGGGGTTTCCGATACCGCATCCGTACCGATGGTGCCGCGATGGACGTAGGCTTCGTGCGACAGATCCATAAGGTTATCGGCAAGTAGCTGATAGTGGCAATCCAAGTGCATGTAGTCCCCGACCGGGTACCAATCGGGGTCGTCGTTCCAGTGAAAATCGGGGATCAGCGCTTCATCCGCGTCTTCCGGCGCGCCCATCCAAACCCAGATCAGCCGCCACTTTTCAGCAACCGGATAGCCCGCAACGCGCAGGCCTTCCGGCGGCGCGGCATCCTGCGCAGGAATACGCAGGCAGCTGCCGTCCGGCCCGAATTCCAGACCGTGATAGAGACAACGCACCCGGTCGCCATCCCGTTCCCCGGCGGACAGCCGCGCCGACCGGTGCGGACAGATATCTTTCATCGCGGTCACCGCACCGTCTTCCGTGCGGTACAACAGAACCGGCTCGCCCAGTATCCACCGTCCCAGCAGCGCTCCACCGTCCAGTTCCGGCGGCATCGCGGCGACGTACCAGTAATTTCGCAGGAACATGTACCCCTCCCATTGCTCCTTACCTTCGGCCACAGGCATTATGCGAACAACTGAACCGCGCGCCAAGCGCTTGTCACAGGGAGTTTTCGATCATGGCACGCATCGCATTCATCGGCCTCGGCAACATGGGTGCCCCCATGTCGATCAATCTGGTCAAGGCGGGGCACGAGGTACACGGCCACGACATCTTACCGGAAAAGGTCGACCGTGCTGTGGCGGGCGGCGTAATCGCCGCGGGATCGAATTCGGCAGCGGCAAAGGACGCTGACATAGTCATCACTATGTTGCCCACCGGGAAAGAGGTGCGCGAAGTGCTGGTTGACGACGACGCTGTAATGGACGCGGTTCGATCCGACACCATCATCGCAGATTCGTCGACCACGGACCTTGTCACCACCGAATACATCCATGAACAGGCGGCGACCAGGCATCTTGCCCTGATCGATTCCCCGGTCTCCGGTGGCATGGCCGGCGCCGAAGCCGCGACACTCACCTTTATGGCGGGCGGCGACGGCGCCGCCATCAACAAAGCCGAACCGGTATTTCTCGCCATGGGCAAAAAGCTGGTCCGCGCGGGCGGGCCATCCTCCGGCCAGGCGGTGAAGGTGTGCAACAACATGCTGCTCGGTATTTCAATGGTCGGCACCTGCGAAGCCATCGCCCTAGGCGAGAAGGCCGGCGTAGATCAACAGGTGCTTTTTGACGTAATTTCCACCTCTACTGGAAACTGCTGGTCGATGAACGTCAACTGCCCCATGCCCGATATGGTGGAAACCGCCCCCGCCAACCGCGGCTTCACGCCGGGCTTTACGGCAACACTAATGCTGAAGGATCTAACGCTTTCGCAGGACGCCGCAGCCAAGACCGGTGCGGTGACGCAACTGGGTGAACACGCCCGCCAGCTTTATGAGGAATTCTGCCGTGATTGTGATGGCGAGTTAGATTTTTCCGCCATGGTGCAGATGGTGCGGGAGATGACGCGCCAGTAACCGCTTTTCTTGTCCCTCGCCTCTTCGTCTGATTTCATCGCATTCCCGAATGCACTTGTACAGTGCTCCTGCCAACCG
>CAJWUK010000069.1 GCA_913047365.1 uncultured Alphaproteobacteria bacterium
TCGTCATCGTCTATGTCGCCATCAACGCCACCGGTTTTGCCATCCGGATTTCAGATTCCGCCTCGCCTTGGGCGGCGCCACCGCTTGGGATTCTATCGGGTTTGCTGACCGGCACCACAGGCTCCGTCGGTATTCCCATTGCGTTATATCTGCAGGCGCGGGGACTGGACAAGGAGAGCTTTCTCCGCGCCATTGCACTGACCTTTCTGATAAGCGCGTCGATGCTGGTGATTGCGTTGCTGGAAAAGGGCGCCATCGGAAAGGAAACCGCTCTGCTTTCCGCGGCCAGCCTGATCCCTGCCTTCGCCGGAATGGCAATCGGTCAGCGGCTTCGCGGCCGGCTGTCGGAAGATTTGTTCCGGAAATTTGTATTTCTGTTTCTGATGGTCGCCGCGGCGAACCTTATCCGCAAGGGGTTGTTTTAGAGGATCAGGCCGGCAGCATCGCGCCCAAATGTCCGCGTATCCCAGAAATTAGATTGAGAAGTTAACGATTCTTTTCCAGTCGACGTGCAATCGTTGGCCGCAGCACGTTGTTTTCGTGGTATCAGGGTTTGTTTGATATTGGAAATGCCCATGCCGTCCCTTCCGGCACCGTTTATGGCCGCCTACAAGGCCGTGCCACCGCCTATTCGCGGTGTGATTTTCATGATGATCTCGGCGCTGGGCGTGGTCGGGATGAACGTGTCGATACGGCAGATCGCGGACGATATTCACCCCTTCGTTATCGCCTTTTTCCGGCATTCCATTGGCGTCTGCCTACTGATGCCGATCCTGATCCGGCCCGGCCGTAATCCTTTCCGTACTTCGCAATTGTCCCTGCACGGATTACGGGCATTCTTCAATGTGATTGCGATGCTGGCCTATTTCATGGCGCTGACCATGGAACCGCTGGCCAAGGTCGTTGCGCTGACGTTTACGGCCCCGCTGCTGGCCACTGTCGGCGCGATCCTGATCCTCGGCGAACGGGTAACGCGTTCCCGGTATGTAGCGCTGGCCGTCGGACTGGCAGGGGCGATGATCATTCTGCGCCCCTGGGCGGTTGAGATCAGTACCGGGTCGCTCTTGTTGTTACTGTCGTCATCTACT
Organism: uncultured Alphaproteobacteria bacterium; assembly: GCA_913047365.1. Taxonomy (GTDB): domain Bacteria; phylum Pseudomonadota; class Alphaproteobacteria; order MPNO01; family UBA830; genus CAJWUK01. The sequence goes on from CAJWUK010000069.1 coordinate 1,089, forward strand.
TGGGCGATGGCGCTGGTGGTGATCAAAGTGCTGTCACGGCATGATAATCCGATCACCATCGCGATGTACGCGTCGTTGTTGCAGCTACCCTTCTGTCTGGTCGCCGCCGCGTTCTACTGGCAGTGGCCTAACACCTATCAATTCGCCGTTATCGCGCTGATCGCGTTATTCGGCACCATGACCCAGGTATGTCTGGCTCAGGCGTTCCGGGAAGCCGACGCTACTGTGGTGCTGCCCGCGGATTTCACTAAGCTGGTGTTTGCGGGTCTCGCCGGCTGGCTGTTCTTTTCCGAACTGCCTGAAATCTGGATCTGGATCGGCGGAACGGTGGTGTTTGCCGGCGTATTCCTGAACGCCTGGTTCGAAAAGCGGGCGCGGGACACTGCGCCGCCGGTTGCGCAGGGCTGAAAAAATCCGCAAATTCCGCGAAAGAGGGAAACAACGCCATGAACGAGATTGTTTGGGGAAACTTCACGCAGGAAGAACTGGATCAGAACTATGACCAGTCTTCCCTGGTGCCGCACGTCAACGAACTGATGGAACAAAACGCTGCGGACAGCGCCCGAATTCGGGAGGAACTGGAGGTCATTCAGGATGTATCCTACGGGCCGACGATTATGGAGCGTCTGGACATCTTCCCCGTCGCGCAGAAAGGCGCACCGGTGGCCATCTATCATCACGGCGGGGCTTGGACACGGTCAAGCAAGGATCAGTGTTCCTACGCCGCGCCTGCGCTGGTGGAGGCGGCCATCAACGTGGTGGTGCTCGATTTTGCCCTGGCGCCGACGGTATCGCTGGATGAAATCGTGCGCCAGAACCGGGCGGCGATTGCCTGGACATGGCATCATGCAGACGAATATGGCTGGGACCGCGACCAAATTCACAGTATCGGCCATTCCTCCGGTGGCCACATATGTGGGATGATGCAGGTGACCGACTGGGACGGCGTGTACGGCTTGCCGGCCAATGTCATCAAAAGTGCCGCCCCCTGCAGCGGGATGTACGAACTGGAACCGGTTCGGTTCAGCCACCGCAACACTTATCTCGACCTCACCGACCAGGCGGCGGCGCGCAACAGTTCGATCCGCCATATTCCGGAATACGGCCCGCCTTTGACCATGGCCTGGGGGACCGAAGAATTGGACGAATTCCAGCGCCAAAGCCGGGAATTCGCCGATGCGTGGGAGGCCGCGGGTCATACCGTCGAACGGTTTATTCTGGACGGTCTGAACCATTTCGAGGTGGCACGTGAAATGTTCAATCCGGACCAGCCGGTATTCAAGAATATCGTCAAAAATATCGGGGTTTAGACGCAGATTGCGAATTTGGTATAGTTCTTACAGCCAGACAGGAGAAAAACCATGGACGGAGCGGGCCCTATAGCCGGGTATCAGGCGATTACCGTAACCCCCTACAGCCCGACCATCGGCGCCGAAATCGGTAATGTCGATCTGACCAAACCTTTGTCAGACAATGAACTCTCCGAGATCCGGCGGGCGTTTACTGATCACCTGGTTCTATTCTTCCGGGGTCAGGAACTGGATTTTGAAGATCACGCCCGGTTCGGCGAATATTTCGGGACGCTTGGCCAGCATGTCGGCGTGAAGACCAACAGCCAGACAACGAACGATCCCCGTGTCCGTAAATTCCATGCCGACGGTCAGACACCCCGCGTCTCCGGCAATGTGTGGCACACGGACCAGTCCTGTGCCCCGATGCCGCCAATGGCGAGCATCCTGTATCTGCATACCATTCCGCCGAACGGTGGCGGCGACACCGGTTTTGCCAGCATGTACGCGGCTTATGACGCGCTGTCCGACAACATGAAGGCCTACTTGGAAGGCCTGACCGCGCTACATGACGGCACCCTACAGTTCGGTGAGGGAACGCCGAAGGCGGTCCACCCTATTGTGGTGAAACACCCTGAAAGCGGACGAAAGCTACTCTACGTGAACGAGGCATTTACGTCGCACATTAACGAGGTGTCACGCGAAGAGAGTAAGGCGATTTTGGAATTCCTATACGAACATCAAAAGCGCCCCGAATGGAGCATCCGGTTCAGATGGCAGCCACATTCGATCGCGTTCTGGGATAACCGTTGTGCCCATCACAGGGCGATTTCCGATTACCTGCCAAATGTGAGGTCGGGTTTCCGCGTGCAGGTCGAAGGCACGGAAGCGCCGGTCGCGCCCTAGTTACCCGGCCTGGTTCCACGTCCATACCGGTGTAGATCGGCGCCGTTAGCGCGCAGCCATTTGCGGGCCGGTTTGCTGTCCGGGTTCAGCCGGTCGACGACTGCCCAGAACCGGTCGCTGTGATTTAGTTCCTGCAGATGCGCCACTTCGTGCGCGACCACGTAATTCAGCACCCATTCCGGCGCCATGACCAGCCGCCATGAAAAATTCAGATTGCCGACGCGGGAACAGCTTCCCCAGCGCGATCGGGTATCGCGAATTGATATGCGTGCAGGCGTTTTGCCGATCTCTGAAGCCATACGGTGAGCCCGCGGTTTGATTTCCTCCAGAGCCTGATTGCGGGTCCATCTCCGTACCCGTCCGCCCAGCGTGTCCGCCCGCCCGCCCACACACAAATCCCTGCCACATAGAGCCGGTGTGGCCGGGTGGCCCGGGACAAGGCGGATGGCGATCTCTTCTCCCAATAGAGGGAACACCGAGCCGTTAGCAAAGGGCACGGCCGTTCGGATCCGCGAGAGCTGATCGGCCACCCAGCCAGTCTGAGTGGAGGCGAAGCCTAACCCTTCGATAGCCGAGGCCCCCGGCGGCAGAACAATCTCCACTTTGCCGTCATAGACGCCGACATGAAGCAGAATGCGTCGAGCTCGGGCGCTGCGGCGGATCGATACCGAAACGTCGCGCCCGTCGGCCAGCGACAGCGTTTGCATTTGGGGGGGTGTCATATCTTCACCCCGGGTTTCAACTGATACATACGCAGTACGCAAAGGCTGCCTGCGAGCGGTACAATGGCCGCGAAGCCGAAAACCCACACCAGCGCGTCGCCGACGACCTCCGGGCTGGTACCTTCGGTCAGGCCTGCCGCGTTGGCGATCAGACCGGCCATGCCGGCGCCATATGCGATCCCGATAGAGCGCATGGCCGGTGCAGCGGAGGCCGTGATCTGGGCTTGATCTTCATCGGCGGCGGCCAGCGCCCAGGCAATCGAATGGACGTTTGTCATGCCAACGCCTAATCCTGCCATGGCCATCAATATGGTCATCGTCCAGATCGATCCGTCCGAAAGCGTCAGGGCGATGCCGGCGATGCTGATGGCGGTGACGGTCAGGCCGCTGGCGCAGACAATACGCGTCCACTTCTCCCCCCATCCGGCCGTGCCGATGGAACCGATCGTCCAGGCGATGGAAAACACCGTCAGCAGATAGCCAATCCACAACGGATCAAGCCCATAAATGACTGCCAGCGCCAGCGGCATGAAAATGGTCAGGGGGGTGTACGACGCCGACAGCAACATAAATACCCAATAGGCGGTGCCTACCGGCGCGAAAAGGGAAAGCACGCGGCGGGGAAAAAGGTCGGATTCTCCCCGTTCCATCCGCAGGGTTTGCCACAAGCACAAAACGCCTAAGGCGATGAAAACCGATTTTGTCCAGATCGCATCGAACTGGCCGGACGCGCCAACCAGCACCACGGAAACCCCAAGCAGGAGAAGACGCCGGATGGGCAGGCGCTGGCGGTCGCCGGGCTCGCCGTCCGGAATTACCCGCCAGGCAGCTAGAATGAACAGGATGGTCAGGGCGCTGGTTGTCAGGAAGGCGCCCCGCCAAATACCGAGATTTCCCCAGATACCGCCGATCAGCGGCCCTACCACAGCGGCAATGCTCCAGGTGGTCGTGATTGTCGCCAGCACACGGGTACGCAGCTTGCCAGTATAGAGATCGTTGACTAGCGTCATCGACTGCGACATCAACAATCCGCCGCCGATGCCTTCTACCATGCGGAAGATCAACAATAACGCCATGTTGGGAGCCAGCGCGCAGCCAAGCGCCCCCGCGAGAAAGATCAGCCCGCTTCCGACATAGCTTCGCCGCCGGCCGAGAACCGATCTGGCATAGCGCCCCCCCGCTGCGCCCATGACGGTTCCCACCATGTAAAGCATGGTAGTCCAGGCATAAAATTCGACGCCGCCGATATCGGCGACGACTGCGGGCATGACCGTGGTGATGACGAAAATATCGATGGCGTGAACGCCGATGCCCACGTTTAGAAGGATCGTGTAGACGCCGCGGATGCCGCGGAACATGTCCGCCCAGCCATTGCTTTCTTCTTCCTGTATCTGTTCCGCTTCATGCATGATGGCAGTCTAAGCCGCAGCATAGAAATTCCCTAGAATCGTCCTCTCGCGCTGGCTGCCACAATTTGCTAACTCTGCGCCATGACAATTCTTAGCGTTCTCGACCAGTCGCCCATACGCGCGGGCTCTACACCGGCAGAAGCCCTGCAGGAAACGCTGAAGCTTGCAGAATTGTGCGACCGGCTGGGCTATCATCGCTATTGGCTGGCCGAACATCATTCGACCGGCGGGCTCGCCGGATCGGCGCCTGAGATCATGATCGGACAGGTCGCCGGACGGACCAGGAATCTGCGCGTCGGTTCCGGCGGGGTTATGTTGAGCCATTACTCATCGCTGAAGGTGGCGGAGAGCTTCCGGATGCTTGAATCCCTCTATCCCGGGCGTATCGATCTCGGCATTGGTCGTGCGCCCGGATCGGACGGGCTGACGGCGAACGCGCTGGCGCATGGGCCAGGTGCGCTGGGGATCGAACATTTTCCGTCCCAGATCCGGGATGTGCAGGCTTGGATACGCGGTGACCTGCCGGAAGACCATCCGTTCCGGCAGGTAACGGCCATGCCCGCCGGTGAGACCAACCCGCAAATCTGGCTGCTGGGATCTAGCGACCAGTCGGCGGCCTATGCTGCCTATTTCGGCATGGCATTCTCCTTCGCCCATTTCATCAACGCCCAGGGTGGGCCGCTGGTAATGGAAGCCTATCGACGCCATTTTGAAGCGTCTGCCGAACTGTCTGCGCCCCATGGGTCTATAGGCATCTTCGTCATCTGCGCCGATACCGAAGAAGAGGCCAAAGAACTGCGGTGGAGCCGCGATCTTTGGTCCCTGCGCCTGCGGACAGGGCAGACCGGGCCCGTTCCCACGGTCGAAGAGGCCAAGAACTACCCCTATACGGATCAGGAATGGGCGATCGTAGAATTTAACCGGCCCCGCACAATTGCTGGTAATCCCGACCAGTGCGCAGCCCAGATTCGCGAACTGGAAGAAGCCTATGATGTGGACGAGTTCGTCATTGTGACCATTTGCGATACCTTTGAAGCGCGGCTTCGATCCTACGAGTTGCTGGCAGAGAGGTTTGCCCTGGCGCCGGCGCGCGCGGCCTGAAACGGAATATCGGCATGTCTGAAAGCTTAATCTTTGCACTGGTGATCGGCCTTACGGTCTATCTGTTCATGCGGCGCCTACGTCTGCTGAAGAAACAGAAGAAACTACGCGAGGAAGAAATCGAACATGGCGGCCCGCCGGAGGATCCCGGGTCGATGCCGCGTCTCGGATCACCCGGTACAATCACCCGCGACCAAATGCGCCAACTCAAGGACAATGATTTCGAACCGTCCCGGGTCTGGAGCAAGGAAGAAGCCCAGTTGATCCTAGACACTGTCACCTATCTTCGGGCTGTGATCTATATGGCCACCGAAGAGGCCGACCCGCCCATAGATGTGCAGAACCGATTACTGAAATTTATCCTGACCGACGATGATCTGCGCGATTATGTCTGCGAATGGGGTCTGAACCGGACGCGGGACGATGAGTCCGCTCCCCAGCCGGTGCTCGAGAAAAACGAACACTACGCGAAGGTCGAGGCCGAGGTGCTCGCCCTTTGGGAAGATTCCTGACCGCCATGCCGGCGACCACCGCCGATCGGGAACTTACGACCGACGATTTCGATTTTGATCTGCCGCCCGAGCATATTGCAACCGAACCCGCCCGTCCCCGGGACGCCGCGCGTCTTCTCGAAGTAGGAGACGCATTCACCGACCGTCAGGTCAGAGATCTGCCAACGATCCTGCGGTCGGGTGATGCGCTGGTTTTGAACAATACCCGGGTCATTCCTGCCCGTCTGCGCGGACGGCGCCGGGGGGCGAAGGTTGAAATCACTCTTCACAAAGCCGAAACGGATGGGCGCTGGCGCGCCTTCGCCCGCCCAGCGCGGAAACTTTCCGCCGGCGACACGATCGATTTCGCGGAAGATTTCACTGCCCTGGTCGAGGAAAAGGGTGTTGGCGGCGAAGTGGTTTTGTCTTTCGCTGGCGCTTCGGATCTGTTTTCCACGCTTGCCCAGTATGGGGAAATGCCGCTGCCGCCTTATATCGGCCGTCCTAATGGCGTGACGGATACCGACAACGATGACTATCAGACGGTCTATGCCGAACGTGACGGCGCGGTCGCTGCGCCAACGGCGGGGCTTCATTTTACCGATTGTCTGCTGGAAAACATTCGTCAGGCCGGGGTAGAGATAATCACCGTCACCCTGCATGTCGGCGCCGGAACATTCCTGCCAGTGAAGGTGGATCGCATTGCCAATCACCGTATGCACAGTGAATGGGGTGAGATTATGGAAGATACGGCAGCCAGGCTGAACGCCGTCCGGTTCCGGGGCGGAAGGATCGTTGCCGCCGGGACGACGTCGCTCCGTCTGCTGGAATCGGCGGCGGACCAAAACGGTATGGTGCACCCGTTCCGGGGTGATACCGATATTTTCATAACACCGGGATACCGTTTTCGTGCAGTCGACGCCTTGATGACCAATTTTCACCTTCCCAGGTCGACCCTTTTCATGCTGGTCACCGCATTTTGCGGGCTGGACCGGATGAAAGCGGCCTATACCCATGCCATCGAGTCCGGGTACCGTTTCTATTCCTACGGCGATTCCAGTTTTCTCCACCGGGTAGATAACGAATGACCGGGTTCGGATATGAATTGTTGGAAACGGACAGCGCGGCGCGGCGCGGACGCTTGACGACTGCCCACGGGACGGTTGAAACGCCGGTATTCATGCCGGTCGGCACCGCCGCCACCGTCAAAGGGATGACATCCGAGGTGGTTACGCGGACCGGCGCGCAGATCGTCCTTGCCAACACCTATCACCTGATGCTGCGTCCAGGTGCGGAAACCGTGGACCGGCTTGGCGGCCTGCACGCATTCATGGACTGGCCGGGACCAATCTTGACCGATTCTGGCGGGTTTCAGGTGATGTCGCTGACCGACCTCCGAAAGCTCGACGATACCGGTGTCGAATTCCGGTCCCATATCGACGGCGCCAGGTTCCTGCTTACGCCGGAGCGGTCGGTCGAAATTCAACATCTTCTCGATTCCACGATCACTATGGTGTTGGACGAATGCACACCCCATGGTTTGGGTGAGACAGAAGCCGCCGACTCCATGCATCTTTCGATGCGCTGGGCGGATCGCTGCCGGTCTGCTTTTTCCGAACGATCCGGATACGGCCTCTTCGGGATCGTCCAGGGCAGCGTCTTTCCTAATCTGCGTCTGGAATCGGCGGCGGCGCTGACCGATATCGGTTTCGACGGATACGCCTTAGGCGGTCTGGCCGTGGGCGAAGGACAAACGGAGATGTTTTCCGTGCTGGATGTTACTGTGCCGGCGCTGCCGCAGGACCGGCCACGCTACCTGATGGGGGTTGGTACGCCGGACGATATCGTCGGCGCGGTACAGCGGGGAATCGATATGTTCGATTGCGTTCTGCCGACAAGGTCCGGCCGCACCGGACAGGCTTTCACCCGCCGGGGCACGGTGAATATCCGCAACGCCCGCCATACGGAGGATCCCCGGCCGCTCGATCCCAGCAGCAGCTATCCCGGCGTCGGCGATGTCAGCCGGGGGTATCTGCATCATTTGTTCAAGGCCAAGGAAATGTTGGGCCCGATCCTGCTGACCATGCACAACCTGCATTATTATCAGGAGTTGATGGCCGGCATCCGGGCTGCGATAGAAGCCGGGTCGCTGGATCAGTTTGCTGCAGACTTCCGGGCGCAGCAGGCAGAAGGGGATATAGAGCCCCTGTGACACTGAGATCTCAGCTAGATCCCAATGATGCTATCCGCGATATGGTGCTGGCGGAAGGGTTCGATGCGGTAGGGTTCGCCGCAGCCGACAACGGCGACGCGGGAAATCACCTTAAATCTTATCTGTCGAACGGCTATCACGGCGATATGGGCTGGATGGCCGAGACCCGGGAACGCCGTGTCAGGCCACAGGGGCTCTGGCCGGAGGCGCGCAGTGTTATCGTTGTTGCTGAGAATTACGGACCGGAAGAAGACCCGCTGTTCCTTCACGATCATCCGGAGCGGGCGACGGTGTCGGTGTATGCCCGAGGGCGCGATTACCATGACGTCCTGAAAAAGAAGCTGCGACGGCTGGCACGGCAGATCGCGAAAGACTGGTCCTGCGAAGTGAAACTGTTTGTCGATACCGCGCCGGTGATGGAAAAGCCCTTGGCGGCGTTGGCCGGCCTGGGTTGGCAGGGAAAGCACACCAATCTGGTGTCCCGCAACTTCGGGTCATGGGTGTTTCTGGGCGAGATATTCACAACCCTGGACCTCGCCCCCGACATGGCGGAGTCCGATCACTGCGGCAGTTGCCGAAAATGTCTTGATGTCTGTCCGACGGACGCTTTCCCGACCCCGTACCAACTGGATGCACGCCGCTGCATTTCCTACCTGACCATCGAACATCGGGGGCATATACCGGCGGAATTCAGAGGGCCTATCGGCAACCGGGTCTATGGCTGCGACGATTGCCTTGCTGTTTGTCCCTGGAATAAATTCGCGCAGCCGACGGGCGATCCTGACCTTCGCCCGCATATCCATCTTACCCGGCCAAGGCTCGCCGATTATGTGTCTCTGGATGACGCGTCTTTCCGGCAGGTGTTTTCAGGTTCGCCGATCAAGCGGCTCGGCCGCGACCGCTTCGTCCGGAATGTTCTGATCGCCATCGGAAACAGCGGTGACCAGTCACTGTCAGAGTACGCTATAAATCTGCTTGAAGACCCGTCACCTCTGGTCCGGGCAATGGCCGTCTGGTCGGTCTCGCGGCTTTTGGATAGACGCTCTTTTGGGGATCTTCGGCTAAAGTTTGCACCGTTGGAGACCGACACGCACGTGCTGTCGGAGTGGCAATTAGCCGATGTGTCGGAAAATTTAAAATATTCTGGTACCCCGAAAAATTAACAAATTCAAATAATTAAATTCTCTTGATGGCATGGAAGCCGCGCAATGTCGTATTTCGTATGGCCCAATGGGGTAAAGGGTAGTTCATCCAGGGTACGGCCAATCGGCGTTTGCTGAACAAACAGAATCTTTTCACCTGAACATTGTTCCTGTTGGGTGCTGTCTATGCGAGGTCGTGTTCGTTGCATTGTCCGGTTGGGCTGAACCGAACCGGCTTTTCAGGCCGGCCACTTTGGCATATCTATTGCCCGGTCCAAATCCTGCGAGGATCGTTTTGCCATCCGTAACAGACATACCGACCCGTAAAACGGCGAACTTTGACCGGCGCATTTCTGTTGCTCCGATGATGGAGCGGACGGACCGGCATGCGCGTTTTTTCCTGCGGCAGATTTCGCCGTCGACACTGCTCTACACCGAGATGATCACGACAGGCGCGATTCTTCACGGAGACCGCGACCGGTTCCTCCGCTTCAATCCGGCGGAGCATCCCGTCGCGCTTCAACTGGGCGGCGCCGACGCTGCAGAATTGGCCGACTGCTCGGAGATCGGCGCGGAATGGGGCTATGACGAGATCAATCTGAACGTCGGCTGTCCAAGTCACCGGGTGCAGAACGCCCGTTTCGGCGCATGCTTGATGAAAGAACCCGATGTCGTGGCAGCGGGCGTTCGTGCCATGGCCGACAGCGTCGACATCCCCGTGACGGTCAAAACCCGCATCGGCGTCGATGACAGGGATTCCTGGGACGAGTTCCGGCATTTCGTGGAAACGGTAGCCGGTGCTGGCTGCCATACTTTCATTATACATGCCCGGAAGGCCTGGCTACAGGGGCTGAGCCCCAAAGAAAACCGGGAAATTCCGCCGCTTGACTACGATACGGTTTACCGCCTGAAGCAGGAATTTCCCGACCTGACCATCGTTATTAATGGCGGAATTCTGACATCCGAAGAAACGCGGGCGCATTTACGCCATGTCGATGGTGTAATGATCGGCCGGGCGGCTTACCAGAACCCTTGGCTGCTGGCGGAGCTTGAAGAAGATGTGTATGGCGGCGTCCCGCCGGCGACCCGTATTGAAGCGCTGGAACCCTATATCGCTTATATGGATCGGCAGACCCTTGCCGGGGTGCCGCTCTATGCCATGGCGCGGCATGCGCTTGGCCTATTTCAAGGCCAGAGAGGCGCCCGTGCCTGGCGTCGGTATATCAGCGAAAACGGCCCCCGGAAGGGGTCGGACATTGAGGTCGTACGGCTGGCCGCGGCTCAACTGGCCCAAGCTGCCTGATTTCCGTACTTTAGTCACAGGACCGTGATCCTAATGTGTCGTAATTATTTACGGTCTTTCCCATTCGGCTAAACTGTTCCCCCTAACTTGTTGAAAAGAATGTGTTAACCATCGCGGCACGCGAATTTCTTCCTTAATTTCAGACAAATGTAGCGAGAGTTGGCGTTCAACGCTCTTGATCGGAAAAAAAGAGTTGCAAATTAGACCGATGGTTATCAGGGGCGAA
>CAJWUK010000070.1 GCA_913047365.1 uncultured Alphaproteobacteria bacterium
GAAACATTCGATTATATCATCGTCGGCGCGGGCTCGGCCGGGGCAGTGCTGGCCAACCGACTCAGCAACGATGAAAGGTGCCGCGTACTGCTGCTAGAAGCTGGTGGAAAGACCCACCCGTGGTCCCGGTTTCCAATCTCCTATGCCCTGTTTCTGGAACGTGCGGGCGTAAACTGGATGTACGAGTCCGAACCCGACCCCGGTGCCGACGGCCGGAGCGTGCCTGTGCCGCGCGGCAGGATGCTGGGCGGCTCCAGCGCCATCAATGGCCTAGTATTCGTGCGCGGCCAAGCGCAAGACTACGACCATTGGGCGCAGCTTGGCAATCGGGGCTGGAGCTATCAGGACGTGCTGCCGATCTTCCGCGACATGGAAAGCTATGACTGCGGCGACGACGAATTTCGGGGCCGCACTGGGCCGCTGAACATCACCGACACGCCCGAACGGGGCCGGCTGTATGACAGTCTGATTGCGGCGGCGGGCGCGCACGGCATCGATCCCGCAGACGATTACAACGGCGCGGTTCAGGACGGCATCACCATGAGCCAGACGACGATCCACAAGGGCCGCCGGATGAGCACGGCGCGGTGCTATCTCGATCCCGTTCGCCGGCGGCCGAACCTGACCATTCAGGCCAACGCGCTGGCCCGTGCGCTGACATTCGACGGCAAGAAATGCACCGGCGTGCGGTACACCGTGAACGGAGTGGGACGTACCGCCCGCGCGGGCCGCGAAGTGATCGTCTCCGCCGGATCGATCAATTCGCCGCAGCTTCTGGAACTGTCCGGCATCGGCAACCCCGACATCCTGAAGGATCAGGGCATCGAGGTGGTCCACGCGCTCAACGGCGTCGGCGAAAACCTGCGCGATCATTACGCGCCGCGGTTCAGATGGGCGGTCCCCCGCAAACTGGGTCTGACCTACAACGTGCACGGGCGCGGGATCCGCCTGATCGGCCAGGCGCTGCGTTATGCCATGTCCGGCACCGGGCTGATCGGGCTGTCGTCCGGCCCGATCCGCGCCTTCGTGCGCACCCGCGACGGGCTGGATGCGCCCAACGCGATGATCATGTGGCTGCCGTTCCTGATCGGCGAGCAGATGACGTCGCTGGCAAAGGAGTCAGGAATCAGTTCGGCGGCCCATGCGCTGCGCCCGGAAAGCACCGGCAGCGTGCATATCACGTCACCCGATGGCGCGGCGGCCCCCGCGATCCTGTTCAATTTCCTGTCCGCCGCGCTCGACCGGGAAATCACGCTCGAGGTCACGAAGCTGCTGCGCGCGATCATGAAGGCGCCGGCGCTTGCCGATATCCTCGACGGCGAACTGTCGCCTGGCCCAGACGTGGTGACCGACGAGGAGATCATGGACTGGGCCCGCATAGCCGGGGCCACCTGCTTTCACCCGGTCGGCACCTGCAAGATGGGCAGCGACCCGATGGCCGTGGTCGACGAACGCCTCCGCGTCCACGGCATGGACGGCCTGCGCGTCGCCGACGCGTCGATCATGCCGACCCTGACTTCGGGCAACACCAACGCTCCGTCGATCATGATAGGTGAGAAGGCAGCCCGGATGGTGATTGGGGACCGAGTGTAGAAGGAAGAACCCCTACTCCGCCGCCACAACCGGTTTCGGCGGCAGGTCGGGCACTTCCGCGTCGTAAAACTGTGCCATGTCCGATTCCAGATCGTGCTTGGCCAGCGCGTCGGTGAACATGGACCGCACTTCCTCGCTTTCGTCGGCATAGTCGACCTGGTCGCCGCCGATGCGGGCGGATATCCACGATTTCGGCACGCCCTGCGAATTGCGCACCGCCACGCCTTCGTACTTGAACGCCAGATAGCGGGACGGCGTGGGGCCGGTGTTGAAGTGCTGGTGCCACCACATGTTGGGCGGCACGATCAGGGTGCCGACCTCCCACGGGTAATGGCGGGGTTCCTCGCCTTCCGGCCACATCAGGGAATAGCCTTCGCCGGACAGGATGATGACATGGGCGCCCGGCCCGTGGCGGTGGCACTTCTTGTAGGTGCCGACCGGGAACTGCGAGATATGCGCGTTCATGGAGCTTTTGGCGAAGTTGAAGCGGATATGCCCGCCGCCGGCGCCCCGTTCCTTGGCCATGATCAGCGGCAGGTTCACCGCATCGGGCACGAAATTGGTAATCAGCTTGAAGCCTTCGGTTTCCGATTTGGCGGAGAAATAATCCGGCTCGCCGTTGAAGCGGTCCTTGAAATCCCGCGCGGTGCCGAACACGAAATCCGGGTCTTCATAAACGTTGATCATCGGCGGCGCGTTGGTGACCGCGACGAAACGCACCGGGTCCTTGCCCGAGGCGTTGAAATGCTGGTGCGAACAGTTCAGCGGAATGGCGAACAGCGCGCCCGGGCCCCATTCGAAGGTGATGCGGTCACCCGCATCGTTCCAGACGCTGGTCGAGCCGCGGCCCGACAGGATCATGATCATTTCCTCAAACAGCATGCGCTGGGGCGCCAGCTTCTTGCCGGGATCGATTTCGCAGATATAACAGTCGTTCGAGGTGCGCGAGGCATCGTGGTTCAGGAACAGGCCCTTGCCTTCGCGCCTGGCCCAAGGTTTGAGCGCCACCGTGTAGAGGTTGGGCACGTAGAGCGACGAGATGATGTCCAGCCCCTCGGTTTCGCGCACCCATTTGGTGTAGGGCGTTTCTTTTTCCGAGGCAAATTTCTTCGCCATCTCATCGGATACGACCGTTTTGCTACCTTCGGTGTTGCCGCCGTCTGCCATTTTTCCGCTCCCTGTGCGCGGCGGAGAAAGCCCCGCGCGAATGCTTCGAACTCTAAATGTTTTTAGCGCCGTATGGGCGCGCGGCCAAGGGTGGGTTGCCCCGGCACCGGCCCATATACGCAAAAATTACTCCCCCGGTCATGTACCGGGAGTGCATGGCAAACGTCCAAAATCCGGCCGAAACGAATCCACGCCACAGGTGCGAGGGAATAAGTCATGGTGGTTGGCTAATCGTGGGAGTGATCGTGCCCGTGAGAATGACCATGCCCATGCGAATGACCGTGGGAATGACCGTGATCGTAGCTGTGCCCGTGATCCAGCCTCTGGCCGGACCGGGGGTCGTCGGAAAACACCAGTGACTTGATGGTCACCGGTACCGTGCGCGACGGCAGGCGGATCTTGCCGAGATCGATATAGTCGAAATCCCACAGCACCACACCGTCGATGACCAGCACGCCGACCGGCACTTCTAGCTCGTCCTTCAGGATATGGCCCAGCGACTGCGCGATATCGCCGTCGAGCACGATAAACAGCGGCTTGCCGGCGGCAATCATATCGTCAAGCCCGGCAACCACCCCTTCCGCAAAGGCATAGATACGCTCGTAGGACGGCATGCCCTTCCAGTGGAACGACAGGGCGATTTCGATCTCGGCGTTATCGACCTCGAACGCCGCGCGGTGGGCCTTCAACGCCTTCGCCACATCGGCGGCGACGATCTCGTCGGGGCAGTCATAGGGCGGCTGGATGACCTGCAAATTGCGGCGCGGTAGCAATTCCGCGTAATCGGACACGAACGTCGTGTTGCCCGACAGCTGCACCGAATATTCGGACGCTCCCAGTGCGGTCGCCCGGATGCATTCGCCCGCCGGCAGCATTGGCCACGGCAGGGCGTCTGCTTCTAGGCGGCGCGCGATGGCGGCTCCGAGGCGTTTGCCCATATCGCCGAAATCCTGGTCTTCGCGGCCATAGACGTACTCGGCCACCCCACCCGAGAACATCACCCCGTCGATCTTCCCCCAGTCCTCGATCGGATCGGTCAGGTAGAAATCGGCGATATCGTCCGGGATCGGCCGGACCAGCAGCGACAGGATCAGTGTATCGGCCATGCCGTCGGCGACCTTGTCCAGATCGTCGACATCGATGGTATCGCCGATGTTCCAGTCGAACCCCGCCCGCGCCGCGTGGGTGCGGCCGGCCGGATCGAGACGGTCGATCTTGCCGTTCTCGTCCACCACCTGCAGGCGGCCGCCGATATGGACCGCTGCCGTTACCTTCACCTGACCTTCTTCAAGGATCGCGAGCTTGGCGGTGCCGCCGCCAATATCGATATTGAGAATGCGTTTGTCACCGTCCTGGGACGCCGCCGCCGCGCCGGAACCGAACGCCGCCAGCATGCTTTCCATGTGGTGGCCCGCCGTGGCGCAGACGAAATCGCCGCCCCGATCCGAGACGGTCGCCGCTATCGCCTCCGAATTTTCGCGCCGCAGTGCTTCGCCGGTCAGGATCACCGCGCCGGCGTCGACATCGTCCGGCGTCAGCCCCGCGGCGGCATAGGCATCGTCCAGAATGTTGCCGAGCTGTTCGTCGGAAATGCGGGTTTCGCTCTCATAGGGCGTCAGCGCCACCGGCGACTGGAACAGGGTTTCGCGCTTCACCACGAAATAGCGGCTCGACATGTCCTCCGCCATGCGCCGCAAATGCAGGCGGGAAAAGATGACCTGGGTGCCGGAGGAGCCGACATCGATGCCGACACTGTTCAGGCGGACGTTGTCGGCAATCCACAGCGGATTTTCGTCCAGCGGCAGGTCAAAATCCTCGTCATGGTCATGATCGGCATCGGGCCCATGTTCGTGAAAGAACACATCGCCGTATTCATGGTCTTCCAGCGTATGCTCCGGCGGCGGCCCGGTGGGGGTTTCCTTTGTTTCGTTCTTGTCGTCGGCCATTACGCCAACCTCACCCTTCACTCAATTACCGGACAGAGAGATAAAACACTCGCGCGTTTCTGTCGATTCCACGGCGCGTTTAACACCGCCTGTCGGTTTGTTCGTGGGGTAGCAGTCGCGTAATGTAGGAGTGCCTCGGGGGAACTGGACGGGCCTCGGGGTGGATAGTATCAATTGGCCTATTGTTGACCAGTCAACAATTATCAAACAGGGAAGCAGGCGCATCGTGGAAACGGAACGCGACGTCGCAGAATTCGAAGGGGGCGAAAAAGTCCTTGACCGGTCAGTAAAGGCGATGGCGCTTCTCGCCGGGTCTTCGCTGATGGTGTTGATGGTAGTGGTCTGTTACGCAGTGTTGATGCGCCGGGTCTTCAATGCACCGCCGTTGTGGGGCACGGATGTCGCCTCGGTTCTGCTGGTGCCGGTCGCATTTTTCGGCTTCGCCTATTGCGGCTGGACAGGCGGGCACATCGCCGTGGACGTGATCTCCAGCCTGAACAAACCGAACCTGACGCGTTGGACGGACGTCATCGTGCGGCTGCTATCAGCGGGGCTGTTGGGCATTCTGACCTGGCGCTGCATCATCCTGCTGGAGGATGCGGTCGAAATCGGCGAAGCAAGTGAGATGATCGAGATACCGTTCTCACCCTTTATCGTGATCATGATTATCGGGAGCGCAATGTTCACGCTGACCTTCCTTGTCATGGCGCTGCGCGCCTGGCGTGGACAGCCGGACGCGAACTCGCCATGAGTGAAACTTGGATAGGTATTATCGGGCTGCTGGCGCTGTTCGCGCTGCTGGGCATGCGTATGCCCGTTGCGATCGTGATGATGCTGATTGGCGTTGTCGGCATCTGGGTCCTGAACAGCTGGGACGCCGCCATGTCAACCCTGGCGGACGAGGCCTGGGTCATCGTCTCCAACTACGAATTTATAGTAATACCGTTATTCATCCTGATGGGCAATTTCGCTTCGATATCGGGGATGAGCCGGGATCTCTACGGTGCCGCGTATTCATGGTTTGGCCACTGGCGGGGCGGGCTGGCCTCGGCGACGATTGCCGCCTGCGCGGGTTTCGCCGCGCTGTCCGGGTCGTCAGTGGCGTCCGCAGTCACGATGGGGCGCGTGGCCCTGCCAGAGATGAAGCGGTACAAATATTCCGACCGACTGGCGACCGGCGCCATCGCCGCCGGCGGCACATTGGGCATTCTCATTCCGCCCAGCACGGGTTTCATCATCTACGCAATCCTTGTCGAAGAATCGATCGGCCGGCTGTTTCTGGCAGGTGTGCTGCCTGGCTTGCTGCTGACGGTCCTGTTCATGATCTCAATTGCGATCATGACCCGGATCAACCCCAAGCTGGGGCCGGCCGGCGAACGATCGACCATGAAGGAACGCGCGGAATCCTTGACCCAGGCCGGCCCGATGCTGTTCATCGTCCTGATCACCATCGGCGGTATCTATACCGGCATCTTCACACCGACGGAGGCGGCCGCCGTCGGCGCAATGTTGGCGTTTCTCCTAGCATTTATCCGTGGGCGGGTTAACGCTAATTCGACATCGCGGGTGATGCTGCAGACCGTCCGGACCACTTGTCTAGCCTTTTTTATCCTGATCGGTGCGCATATTTTCAATCCGTTCATGGCGTTGACGGAAATCCCGTCGGACCTGGCAGCGATCCTGATTGGCGCAGAGCTGCCGCGCACCGTGATAATGCTGATAATCATGACAGCCTATATCGTACTCGGCACGTTCCTGGAGGGCTTTGCCATGCTGGTCCTCACGCTGCCGATTATTCATCCACTGATCCTGGAACTGGGTTACGATTCGATCTGGTTCGGCGTCGTCATCGTGATCGTGATCGAAATGGGCCTGATCAGCCCGCCGGTGGGCGTGAACGTCTTCGTGGTGAAGGGCATTGCCGAAGACGTGCCGCTGAAGGAAATTTTCGCGGGAATTATCCCGTTCTGGATTGCTATGGCGATCTGCCTTGTGATCCTGCTGGCTTTCCCGGAAATAGCCTTGTTTCTACCGGATACCATGATCGAATCGTTCGATTAGTGAGGGTCACCCGGGTTTCAGGAATCGCAGTCAAATTTGTTGACGGATCAACAATGTGCCACCAGACTAAACGACAAGGCGGTCGATTTGCGTCGACCTAAAGGGAAACTAAACCGGCCCAAAGGGCCATTGGGAGGAAGTAATATGATCAAACGTACGAGTCTCGTCGTGGCGGCCATCGCCGCCGGCATGCTGTTCGCCCCTCAGGCGATTTCGGCGGCGGAAATCAAAATCGCCTCGTTCCCGGGCCCAAAGCATCCGGTTAATGCCCGAATGCTGTCGAGCTGGGTCGACAAGGTGAACGCGACCAGTTCCGGTCTGACCGCGAAGCTTTTTGTCGCTGGTAAGCTAGGCAAGGGTCCGGCGAAACAGTTCAAACGCGCGCTTGACGGCGTCGCCGACGTCTCTTTCGGTCTGCAGGGCTATACGTCCAAGCAGTTCCGGGCGACAACCCTGATTGAACTTGCCAACGTGATGTCGAGCGCCCAGGACGGCACCAACCGCCTGAACGCAGCCTTTGAACAATCCGCCGCAGTGCGGAAGGAGTACGACAAGGTCAAGGTTCTGGCGATCTGGACCATCGATACCCCGATTATCATGACCAAGAACAAGCCCATTAAATCGGTAGCCGATCTTAAGGGTCTGAAGCTCCGCACCCCGTCGCAGATGTCGGCACGGGCGATCAAGGCCTTGGGTGCCGTTCCGGTGCCGATGCCCATCACCAAACTATACAATGCTCTGGCGCGCGGCACGGTGGATGGCGTTCTGGTGTCGCCGACGGTGCTGCACACCTTCAAGATCAAGGAAGTCACCCGGTACTTTGCCGACGGGATTCCCTTCGGATCTTCGCCGATGTTCGTGGTCATGAACAAAAAGACCTGGAACAAGCTGTCGCCCGCGCATAAGGACATCGTCAACAAGACGGTGGGCAAGCGCTGGGGCAATGTCGGCGGCAAGATTTACGATACCGAGCATGCAAAGGGCATGGCTTTCCTGGCGGGTTCGAAATCGCACAATCTTATCCGCCTGCCCGATGCCGAGGTCCGCAAGGCATCAGGCCTGCTGAACCAGCTTGAAAAAAGAGTCGTTCAGCAGTGGGAAAAACAGGGTATTCCTGCAACGGAAATCCTGAAGATCATGCGCGCAGCCGGCGCCTGATTGCCAAACGACCTATACCAACAATAAGCCCCGCAGTGTTCGCCGCTGCGGGGTTTTTTCTGTGGAATGAATTGACGCGAAGGTAAGGTTTAAAGAACGCCGGTCTGGGCGAACTTGGACTGGATGATATCGCTGTCGAACGGCTTCATGATGTATTCGTTCACGCCAGTCGTAATGCCTTCTCGAATATGGGCGATATCGTTTTCGGTGGTGCAGAAAACGACAATCGGCTTCTTGCCTTCTTCGGTAACGCGCAGTGCCCTCAGATATACGATCCCGATCATGACCGGCATGTTCCAATCCAGCAGCACGACATCGGGCATGGATTCCATGGATTTATCCAGCGCGATCCGGCCGTCTTCCGCTTCTTCGACGGCGAAGCCGATCCCTTCGAGGGTCTTCCGGGCAACCATGCGGATGACTTTTGAATCATCCGCGACAAGGCACGTTTTCATGTTCTCGTTCCGGCGTTCGTAGGACACAGGAAGAGAGGCAAAAACCCTCTGAAACCAGCAATGAGGCTAGACCGAAATCTCTAAGCGATGGTTAAGGAAATCAAAGCAATCAGGGCTTTTCGAGAACGGTGAGATATCCCTTCACCGGCTCCCCGTATTCCATTCTGAGGTTCTCGTTTCGGCCTGAAACTTCCCGCAACCCCGCCTTTTCCGCGGCCTTTCGAATATAGGCGGGCTTGTGGGCATACCGGCCCGACCCGGTGAGGGAGAATCCGCGCTTTGATTGAGCCTCGACGGAAAAAATCAGCCTTCCAGAAGATCTCAACGCCACCCCGGCGGCTGCCAATGTGTCAGCCAGATCGCCAATATAACAAAACACATCCGCCGCCACGATCAGATCGAACGCACCGGCACGGGCCTGCATGCAGGCAGCCAGTTCTTCTTGCAGCAGTTCGTCATAGATTTTGCGTTTCTCAGCCAGTTTGAGCATTTCGGGCGACAGATCAACTCCGATAAGGCTGCTGGCATGGGATTTGAACTCAACACCGGCCAGCCCGGTGCCACAACCGGCATCCAGTATCGCCAGATTTTTGTCTTTGCCGGTGGAAACATCCCGGAACAGCGCATAGATCAGCTTCGGCGCCTTGTATTCTAGATCTTCCAGAAGCTGGCGATCGAAATCCTCGGCGAAATTGTCAAAAGTTTCCTTCACATAGGCGTCGCTTGCACGAACCGGCTTCGGGCCATCGCCCAGCGCCGCCACCATGTGCGCGGCCTCCGGATCATCGGGGAAAAGATCGTGATAGCGACGATACCAGACCAGCGCCTCCTTGCGGTCGCCGTTGCCGTAATTCGCCTCCGCAAGCC
Source organism: uncultured Alphaproteobacteria bacterium (assembly GCA_913047365.1). Classification (GTDB taxonomy): domain Bacteria; phylum Pseudomonadota; class Alphaproteobacteria; order MPNO01; family UBA830; genus CAJWUK01. Next base: position 9,248 of record CAJWUK010000070.1, read on the forward strand.
CCCATATGGCATCTTCGTATTCGGGATCGAGATCGAGAATTTTCCGGTAACAACGCAGCGCGACATCGAAACGCTCGTGATTCAACGCGGTTTTCGCGACCGAATAAATACTGCCGGTTTCGATATCTATCGCGGCTTTGCAGGCGGCGGCGGGATCTCCTGCCACATCGCCGCGCGCAACAAGATCCGCCAGCGCTTGCGCGGCCGCCAGATGTTGCGGCTGAATTTCGAGAAGCTGCCGATACAGGAAGGCTGCGTCCTTCGACTTACCTTCTGAGGCAAGTGCCGAAGCCTGGCCAAACAGGTCAGTTCCATCAGCAGTCATAGGATATGTTAGTGACAAGCCCCGACTATTGGCAACGCACATACATCAGATATCAGCGTTTTCCACGGTTGCACCAGGGGTTCCCCTTACCTTTGCCCTTGGTATTGCGGGACGGCCTGACCTGAGCGTTAGCGGTACGATCAAGATCGATAACCTTTGGTGCTATATAGGCAACCGCGATCCCAAGACCCAGCTTGGCTGGTACGGCTCACCTGCCCAACCCTGTCGAATTTTCAGAGATTTTATCCATCTCATCACCCGCAGCTTCTCGCCTGTCCTATCTAACATAGGTTGTATGGGCACGAACGCATACGGTCTACTTGCCCTTCCTTGCCTTCTTCTTTCAGCACCAAGGATTGCCCTTCGATTTCTTACCGTTGCAGGACGGGGAAACCGCCGCATTTCCCGACCGATCCAGGTGAAGAATTGTGGGCGCCGCATATGCCACAGTTGCGGCCAGGCCCAGGCGGCCAGCACTCTGTTTTCATACCAAAACGCTACTCCCACAAAACGACAACACATGCTTACCCCCTTTGCCCCTTTGTAGGCCGCTTCCATAGAATTTAAAGGTTAAAGCGGTAGCATAAGAATCTATTTTTGTTTACGTTACGTTCACGATGAGTTCTATTTTTCTCCCCCCCGACACCAGCGAGACTACGGCGCTGCTGACGCGGGGCGTCTGCCGGCTGTTTCAAAACCTAGGGTTCGGCACCCTGACAGAATTCAAGCTGTCCAATGGCCGTCGCGTTGATATGATGGCGATCGACCGCAACGGCGAATTCGTCATTGTCGAGGTGAAAAGCACCGTCGCGGATTACCGCGCCGACCGGAAATGGCACGAATATTTGCCGTTTTGCGAACGGTTCTATTTTGCGGTTCCCCGCGGGTTTCCGGTCGACATGGTCCCGCCGGATTGCGGTCTGATCGTCGCCGATTCATTTGACGCCGCGGTTCGGCGAGAAAGCCTGTCACAAAAACTGAATGCAAACCGGAAACGCCAGCAGCTAATCCGGTTCGCGCTGGCAGCCAGTGACCGGCTTAGCCGGATGGGATGAAAATTATCCGTATCGGAATTATTACCACTGTATGCAGTTGAAACATCTGTAATATCCCGCCCGCTAAATACCTGAAAACAAAAATAATGAAACAAACTGAAATAATCATGGAGTTGGGCCATGGTTCGGTGTGAAGTAAGCGTACCGTGTGTAATTCCGTGGTCAGGGTGCTGGGCCGATAAATCGACCCGGGTGCCGCTGATTGTGCACGCCACCGCAATGGCGGACATGCAGAGCACCACATCAATGGTAGCAAAGCGCCAACTGGCGGCGCGAAACTGCCGCATCGCCGGATATCGCAAGCGCACGGAAACCGATTATCGCTGCATGAAAGCGCTGATCGCGCGAGACATCCAGCGAACGCGCGGCGGTGCGGATTCAGGAAGCCGCAGACCGGCACGGGCTGTGCCTCAGCCAAGAAACCCTGCGCGTCGCACGCTGCCTGGAATTCTGAAGACTTCAGTGGGCTGAAACCCTTCCGCGCCACGGGATGAAGGCAGGAACGCGGCGGCATTAGGTTTCGTAATCATCGCCGCATCGGCGGATCAGGCGTCCTTCTTCGAAGATCAATCCGACAATCAGGTACACGCTGGCCCAGAGTGCGGTGGCAAACCCGAACTCGGTCTGCGCCTGGCCCCACACCAAGAGATACAAACCGCTGTAGAGCGGATGACGCACAAATCGATGCAGCCCGCCGGTGCGCAACGGCTCGTCTGGCGGCTCAGCGGAATCCGCAAGTTGTGCCGTCCCCAGACACCGCCGCCGGTCGTATCCCGAAAGGGCAGCAAGTAGGACGACAATCCCGGCAACGGACACCGCTTCCCCGACAAACCGGATGGTGTTGGGCAGATTCAGGACCGCTGCGTTCCCCAAAATCATCCGCCCGCACCAGCTCACGCCCGCAAAATGCTATAGCGGGAAGACGTTATAGATCAGCCGGTAGGAACGTCCGAAGGACAGGCGTGCCTTTACGCTGTCGGCCGCCGGAATTGAATGAAGGACGGAGAGCGAAAGCCAGGCAACGGCGTAGATCAGGTGATCAACGGCCGCCATTCCTGCCCCGAACTCAGGAGGTGTTCATGCGCGCAATCGTCGCCGTCGTACTGAACCCGGGCACGATTTCCGCCAACACCACCTTACCGCCATAGGACTGCACAAAATCGGCGCCCACGACGGTCT
>CAJWUK010000071.1 GCA_913047365.1 uncultured Alphaproteobacteria bacterium
CTGAGGATTGTCCCGATGTCCATTCTTCGATCGCAGCCTTCAGTTCCGCTTCATTGGTGTTGCGATCTGCGTTGGTACGGTATTTGGGATCGTCGGCCACTTCGGGACGTCCGATGACCCCGCACAGTTTTCCGAAAGTGCGGTCGGTGGTCACGACCATGGCAATATGGCCGTCGAGGGTCTCGAATACATCAACCGGATAGGTGACCGGGTGCCGGCTGCCGACCCGCCCGGGCGGCTTGTCCGTGTAGAGCTGCATCGCCGCCACAGTCAGCATCATCGAATACATGGAATCAAGCATCGCCACATCGAGATAGCGCCCCTTCCCCGTGCGTTCCCGGGCAAACAGCGCGGACATAATGCCCCAGGCGGCAAACATCCCGGTACAGACGTCGACCACGGATTCACCCACCGCCGTTGGCGGTCCGTCCCGCTGACCAGTGATGTGCATCAGGCCACTCATCGCCTGAACGATCAAATCGTAGGCAGGGCGATCGGCAAAGGGACCGCCCTGGCCGAAACCGGAAATGCTGGCGTAGATCAATGCCGGATTTTCTGATTTCAGGGTTTCGTAGTCGAGCCCGAGACGCTGCGCGACGCCGGGACGGAAATTCTCCACTACCACATCGCACTCGGCGACGATGGCCATCAGGATTTTTTTTCCTTCGTCCGATTTCAAATCAAGGGTCAGGCTTTTCTTGCCACGGTTCAGCAGCATGAAATAGGCGCTTTCGCCATCCACAAAGGGGCCGAAAAAGCGGCTGTCATCGCCGTTGCCTGGTATTTCTATCTTTATAACCTCTGCCCCCAGGTCAGCCAGCATGGCGGTGCAGAAGGGGCCGGACATAACGCGGGACAGATCGAGTATCCGCACGCCCTCCAGCAGGTGATCCTTGCCGGTCACTGATTTTCTCTACGGCACATATCAAGTGCCAGCTTGCCCACGGTGCAGCCGGCACGAAGATCGTCCAGCGCTGCCGGCAGATCTTCAAGGCCATAATCCGCCGTAACCACGGGCCGGATGCACCCATCGAGGCACATATCGATCAGCTTTTTGGTGCAGCGGGCAACCATCTCGCCATCGCGGTCGTGATCCCAGTAAATCCCCCGCGCCACAGCGCGGCGCAACAGCAACCGGTTGGCGGCGATCCGGGGAATGGCTCCGCTGGAAAATCCGACGATCAGCAGCTGGCCCTGCCAGGCGATGCAGCGAAGACTTTTTTTCGTGGTTTCCCCGCCGACTGAATCCAGGATGATATCGGCGCCCGCACCGTTAGTGTTTTCCAGAACGATTTCGGAAAAATTCTGAATGCGGTAATCGATGGCGACGTCGGCGCCATGGTCCTTAACCAACGCGCATTTTTCCTCGCCGCCTGCCACGGCAAATACGGTCGCGCCCATCGCCTTGGCAATCTGGACAGCCGCCAGGCCAACGCCCCCGGCCGCCGCGTGGATCAAGACTGTATCGCCCGCCTTCAGGCCCGCCTCTTCGACCAACGCCACCATGGCGGTCGTATAGACGACCGGTAACGCCACCCCGGTGACGGGTTCGATTGCGCAGGGGAGCCCAATCGCCATGTCGGCACGCATGATCGCGTATTCGGCAAATGCCCCCCACAAAACCTTTCCGGCAACGCGGGCACCAATTTCGATATCGGCGCCTTCGCCAACGGCAATCACATCGCCGGCAATCTCCTGCCCGGGAGTGAATGGACGGTCGGGACGTATCTGATACATCCCGTCGATCATCAGCAGATCGGAAAAATTCAACGCGGCCGCTTTGACCCTCACCAACAGCTCCCCCGGCCCGGGCGCAGGCATCGGGATCCTGACTAATTTAAGGGCGGAAGTGCCGGTTTCTTCAGGGGATTGCCAGGCACGCATTTGGTCAGTCATCGGCTCCCTCCCGTATCTCCCAGACGGGCACTTATCGTCTCAGCGGCAGCCATCACCTTTTGCGCGTGTTCCAGCATGGTCGCGGAATCCATCCGGAAGGTCGGCGCAGCAATTGCGATCCCGGCGACAACCGTTCCGCCCGGACCGAAGACAGGGACGCCGATACCGTACACGCCGGTATAGGTCTCTTCGCGCGATATCGCGTATCCGCGCGCGCGTGCCTCGGCAAGATCGTGGGTGAGGATCGCCGGATCGGTAATGGTGTTATCTGTCAATTTCTCCAGCGGGCCTTGAACGATCTCATTCTGCACTTCATCCGGGAGATACGCGAGTATGGCCTTCGCCACGGCACCGGCATACAGCGAGATGGACGACCCAACGCTCTGAAAAACCCTGAGGCCTTCTCCCGGACCCGGTATCTGCACCACGTAGACCGCTTCCCGCCGCCTCGGGCGATAGGCAGCGAGCAGCGCGGTTTCTCCGGTGTCACCGGCCAGTTGTTCCAGCAACGGCCGGGCCATGGTTCCGATATCGAACTGCGCCGAAGCCCGGAGCCCCAGATCGACGGCCGCCGGTCCGAGCTGATATGGGCCCTTGATCTCGTTCTGGATAAGATAGCCTTCGGTACAGAAATAGCGGACCAGCCGGTTGATGGTAGATTTTGAGACGCCGGTTGCGCGCCCAAGTTCCGCCTGGGTCCAAACGGGATTTTCCGGCGTGAACTGATCTAGGACTTGAAGGGCCTTGTTTAGCAAGCCAACGCCGCTGACACCCGGTTCTGTCACTGTATCCCGCATAATGTTGATTATGCCACTATATAGGACCTATGAAAATGCCTGCGGGAAAAACATGGATATTTCTGACTCAAAAACAACGGATAATACGTTATCAATGAAAGGCATTTAAGGTTGCGATCCAGCGTTTAATTAACCACAATATGATATTCGTACCACAATGTTATACCACAATGTGGGACGATATGAATTGACGACCGGACCACCGGACCGTCTATTGTGGGGTGCAACTGAACAGAAACTGGAGGCTTTTTATGAAACGGATTCTTAAACGCACGGCGTTGACTGCGGGCGCGCTGGCCCTGCTGGCCACCCCGGCCGCAGCCGAAACAGTATTGAAATTTGCGAGCTTCGTGCCAACGAAATACGTTCTGCACAAGCCCGTCTTCCAAAAACTCGCGGACGACCTGGCGAAGGAAACCAACGGTGAAGTCAAGATCAAGATTTACGCGTCCGGCGCCCTGGGCAAAGGCCCGGTGGAGCAATACCAGCGTGCCGTGCGGCGGATTGCTGAAATCTCCTACGGCCTGCCGGGATATACCTCATCCGTATTCCCGAAATCGCTGCTGATTGAACTGCCTGGTGTGACCAAGGGGCACCAGGATGCGACCCGCAAGCTTTGGAAGGTAATGGACACACACTTGAAGAGTGAGTTCAAGCGTACGCTGCCGCTCGCCATGTTCGTCACGCCGCCGGCGGTGCTGATGATGCGGGACAAGCCGATCCGGACGCTGGCCGATCTGAAGGGTCTTAAAATCCGCGCTTCGTCCAAATCCGCCGCGGCGATCCTGACCGCCTATGGCGCGACCCCGGTTCAGATGCCGGCCACGAAGGTCTACACGTCGATGAGCACAGGCGTTGTCGATGGCGCCCTCATGGGCACTGGCTCGCTACTGATCTTCAAGCTGATCGAGCCGACCAAATACGTCACCATGGGTCTGCCGGAAATGCCGACCACCCTGTTCATGGTCATGAACGAGGAAGCTTATAAAGAGTTGTCTCCCAAGAACCGTGCGGCTCTCGACAAGCTGACGGGTCTTGGCCTCAGCCTGCGTTCCGCGCAGCTTGAAGCCAATTTCGGTGATCTGGGCATGAAAAAATTCCGCGCCATTACCGGCAAGCAGGTCATTCAGTTGTCTGCTAAAGAGCAGGCCAAATTCGCCCAAGCAGCCGCAAAAGGCGTGGCGGCGGTTCTGAAGGAAGCCGAAAGCAAGGGCGTACCCGCAAGGAAAGTATTCAATGCAATGAAGAACTAGGCGGGCGGCGCTCCTAGACTGACGTCCGGACCGGAAAGACCGCAGGCAACAGCATGAGATTTATCGATACTCTCTGCGTCGGGCTTGCAGTCATTTCCGGTCTGGTTCTGATCGGCTTAATCGGGCTGACGTTTTTCGACGTCATCCTTCGGTATATTTTTTCCGCCCCGATCTTCGGCGCCAGAGACGTCCTCGAGATGGGCATGGTAGTTGTCCTCTCCCTTGGATTTCCTTTCACCTGGCGCATCGGCGGGCACATCGTTGTCGATCTGCTGCCCGATTACGGGATCAGGGCGCTGACAACCATGCGCGATCTTATCGTTCGCCTGATCGGTATAGGAATTTTCGGGTTACTTTCCTGGCGCGCCTGGCTGCGGGCAGACGATGCAGAGCTGTTCAACGAAAAAACCAACATGATTGAGCTACCGTTCCAGACCTTCTTCTGGATTTTGGCCGCTGCTGCCTTGTTCCAGATGATCGTTCTGGTGGTCGAATGCCTGCGACTGGCAACCGGCAAGCCCATCGATCACAACATCGCGCTCAGCGATATGCCGGAGGACGCCACGTCGCCTAACGGACGCGGGCACTAGTCATGGATCCCATTCTCGTCGGCATAGCGGGTCTTATCCTGATCCTGGTTCTGATGAGCCAGCGGGTGCCCGTTGCCATCGCCATGATGATCGTCGGCTTCGTCGGCCTGATTATCCTGAACAGCTGGCCGGCGGCCCTTGCCACGCTGGTGACGGAAACCTGGAGCACGGCGATCTTCTACGAACTGACGGTGATCCCGTTTTTCGTGCTGATGGGGAACGTCGCCAGCATGTGCGGGATGAGCCGCGATTTGTACAACGCGGCCAATGCCTGGGTCGGCTGGATGCGGGGCGGACTGGCCCACGGCACCGTCCTTGGGTGTACGGGATTCGCAGCCCTGTCCGGTTCTTCGGTTGCCTCGGCCCTAACCATCGGCCGGGTCGCGCTGCCGGAAATGGCGCGGTTCGGATACGATCGCAAACTCGCGGCAGGCGCCGTCGCGGCGGGCGGCACGCTGGGCATTCTGATCCCGCCCTCCACCGGATTTGTGATCTACGCAATCCTGACCGAGGAATCCATCGGCCGGCTGTTTCTGGCCGGGGTCCTTCCAGGAATCATGCTGGCCAGCATGTTCCTGTTGACGATCTTCATCCAGGTGATGTTCAAGCCGTCTATCGGACCGGCGGCACGCCGGTACGACTGGCGGGAAAAACGCGAAGCACTGGGCCGCGGGCTTTCAATCATCTTTATTATTGTCGTGTCCATCGGCGGCATTTACGGGGGTGTCTTCACGCCGGTAGAGGCCGCAGCAGTCGGCGCAGTGCTCGCCCTGTTCTTTGCCGCGCACCGGCGGATGATTTCTTCGAAGATGATAGGAACGGTACTGCTCAACACCATCAGCACGACCGTGATGATCTATTTCATCATCATCGGGGCGGCGATCTTTTCGCCGTTCCTGGCGCTGACCCAGATACCCGAAAACCTGGCAAGCGCCCTGAACGCGCTCGAACTCGGTCCCATTACCCTGCTTGTCATTGTCCTGTTCGCCTTCATCGTCCTTGGCACGTTCCTGGACGGCTTTGCGATGATGGTGCTGATCCTGCCGATCGTGCTGCCCATCATCGAACAATCCCAGGTGCCGGCCTATCTGGATCTGCGACCGGATTCCAGCGACTTCAAAGTCTGGTTCGGGGTGATCATGGTGGTCATTCTGGAAATGGCGCTGATCAGCCCGCCGGTCGGCATGAACGTGTTTGTCGTGAAGGGCGTCGCCCGCGACGTGCCGATGCGCGAAATTTATATCGGTATTCTGCCCTTCTGGCTGGCTATGATGGTTTGCCTGGCAGTGCTGGTAGCCTTCCCTCAGATATCGCTCATCCTGCCCAACACGATGCTGGGCTGACCGGTCGGCTTCAGGAGGCGATGCCGATCCGGTCGGACGGATTCGCAAACAGTTCAGCCAGAACCGGCCAGTCCTCGAGACAAGCTCGCAGGCCGGGTAACTCCTCGACGAGTAATCTGCCGCCCCGCCATAGCGCCCGGCCGTCCACTTCCACCGTGTGGTCGAGGATCATCCAGCAGATTTCACCCGGCGGGTAAGCGCCGCAAGTGTGGACATGTAGAAACCGGGGATTGGTGAAAACGTTGTTCGACCAGCGGTCTGGGTCTTCGGACGCATCGAAATCATAGGTGCAGCCAGGATGAATGCCCGCGTGCCAAGAATGAATCGCATCGGCATCGATCCCGAATTTTTCGGACACAAAACGGTAATGTTTCCTGATGCCCTCAACCACGGCCTCCTCACCATCGAGGCCGGCAATACGGCCGTTCTCGACTACGGCGAATGCCGGGGTTTCGATCTCGAACCAGGCAGGATCGTAGGGCCGGGAACCGGTGGACGTCAGATAGCGTGCCAGCGCCACGCGGCCGGAAAACCCGACGGCGATCACCGGCTGGGGCACCCCCATAGGGAAACGCCGCACCGTCACCTCGGCAGCGTTTTCCCGATCTCGACCGGTGACTTTACCCGCAAGCTTCGTCCCCAGCGGGCAGGTAACTTCTATTCGGTCCGCGCCGAGAAGAATATCGTTTACTGCCTCCTTCAGTACGAGCAAGGCGCGATGGTCTGCTCGGCCATAGTCAGAAGCCAGCATGTCCGCCGTTCTTGCATAGGACATTACCCGGATTTTACCGTCGGTCGCGGCGTCGAACCGGCCAATATCGCCAATCCGGGCAAGATAGATGACGGCGTCTTGATCGGCACTTGCGACATCGATCCGGTCGCCTTCGCCCGGTGTATCCGGCGCGCCGACCGGAAGGACCGTTGCCTTCATGTCCAGATTACGCGCTCCCGCGACAAGTCCGTCGGTCAAGGCGGCATCGTACCAGCCCAGTTTAGGATCTTCGGACACGATCAACAGACGGGCACCGGCCTGCAATCCTGCGCATGTCTGCAGCATGTTTCGGCACCCGGCTAGCAGACTTTCAGTCATGGTCATGTGCGGGGCTCCGCCTGAACGCTGAGAAATGTGAACTTGGGCGTCACCGCACGTACGAAACCGTGGCTAAGTTCCGCGTCGAGACTCAGACTGTCGCCAGATTCCAGCTTAATGTCCTGCTTTCCGTATCGATACACGGCTTCCCCCTTCAGGGCATACATAAAGACAACACCGTGGCCGACATAGGTGGGGGGTTGGGCGTCCTGCCGGGTCAGCGTGACCTGATGGGCCTCGAACTGAAGATCGCGGCGGCGATGAAAAGCAAGATTGATGAATTCGTGGGCATGATCCTCGACAATACGGGTCGATTTCAGCCCCTCGCATTTTTTAACATGGGTAAAATCCGTATGCATTGCGCCGGTATCCCGAAACAGGCTGGCCAGCGGCACCCCGAGCGCACGGCTGATGCCGGTGAGGGTCGAAATCGACGGCGATGTCTGGCCGCTTTCGATCCGGCTGATCATGGCAGTGGAGACGCCGGATAAAGAGGATAACTGTCGGGCTGAAAATCCCCGTGCTTCCCGCAGATTGCGAACGGCGATACCAATTGCGATATCGACCCCCGTTTTTTCGGTCACCCGATCAAGCATTTTCCGTCCGATGGGAAAATGCCTTACCGAACCGCCAGACCAGATAGTCGCCGCACGTGGTCGGTTCTTCTTCGGGCAAATAATCGGCGCCGAAAACCTCTCGCGCATCGATAACCGTTTCAGGATCGGGATCATAGGCCAGGACCAGGGACAAGCGTTCCTGATCAGATGCATTCACCACGCGATGGGGCGTCGACTTGTAAGCACCGTCGGTCCAACGGGACAACAGATCGGCGACGTTGACCACCAAGGTGCCGTCGATAGGCGGGGCTTGGACCCAGTCTCCTTTGACGTCCTGCACCTGCAGGCCGCCGACCGAATCCTGACACAGCACAGTGAGGACACCGAAATCCGTATGCGGTCCGACGCCGAAGCTGTCCTCCGGCGCATTCGCCGGTTGGGGTGGATAATAAACATAAGACGCCCGGCTGAGGGGCCTGGTATCCGACCGCAGAAAAAAATTTTCTGCCAGGCCGAGACCCAGCGCAAAACCCCGCATCAGATGGCGAGCGATATCATGAGCATGGCAGAAAAAGGCCATTGCGTGTCGCTGAAGGTCGGGATCAAAACCAGGCCATTGGTTCGGCCCCCGAAGGTCATGGTCGTCCGGAGTGCTTCTGTTGGCGTCCTGATAGCCCCAGACAAAGCTCTCCTTCAGATCGGCGCGTGCGTCATCCTGCATCTTTGCACCGCCGACGCCGATCCAGCCGCGATGCTTTTTGGAAACTCCGACGGACGCTTTCTCTTCTTCGGGGTGGCGAAAGAACGCCAGGGCCGAAGCCCGCGCGTTGTCTATAATCTCATCCGGAATGCCGTGACCGCTGATGTAGATGAATCCGAGATCTGTGCTTGCCGCATGAAGCGCATCTGCGACGCCCTGCGCATCACTACCATCACGCAGCGGCGTAATGTCGACGACGGGGATAGAACCTGCGTCGACCCGTCTGGCTTGTTGCGCGTTCATTGCTCATCTTCCCCGTCGGCGTAGTAGCCGACTACATCCCCGGCAGTGGTCACGCCCAGACCGTTGATGCTGCGGTTGACGTAGTTGAAATAACAAATCAACTGATTGGCTTCGAGAATCTCCCCGTCATCGACACCAGCGGATCGCAAGGCATCGGCATCCGCCCGCTCCATCTCGGCTGGCCGCAGGGTGAGTTTTTCGGCATAGCGAAGCAGGGCCAGTTCCCGACCGTCGAATGCCTCTTCCGGCCGTCTGGCGAACATGGCCGCCTCAATCGTATCGGCGCGGGCGTCGTCGCCGATCAGATGTCGGGCATTGGACCAGTGATTGGCCAGTGAGTATTCGCAGTCGTTCAGGATGGAGACATAGCTGCTGATGGTTTCCTGAAACCAGGCAGGAAGGGAGTTTCCGGCGTCATGAAGAACGGCGCGATAGAGCGTCATGTGACCCCGCATGGTTGCCGGGCGCAGGGAATGCACGCGCAATACATTATCCACGGTGCCATGGGGGGTGCGCGATAGCGATAACGCGTCGAGCAGGTCTTCGTCCGCCTCTGCATCGGTGATCATTCGGATCCAGGCTGACATCGACAGTTACCTTCCCTCAGCTGGTATTTATTGGAATGCAATAAATTGCATATATTGCAATTTTCGAGGATTATCAACAGGGTCCTGCGGCTTTCAAAGCAACGGTCGGATACTGCCATGACTGGCGTAGCATTTACCCCAGCTGCGACAACACTGGATCAACTGGAAACCCTGTTTCAAACTTGTGCCGGCGTAGGGGGCGTGCCGGAAGACACCATGGCATTGCAACACATTCTCATCCTGTCCCATTGAAGCCGGGTCGGCGATTCGGCGATAGCCGATCTTGCTCGTTTGATGATGGTGCTGACTAAAATTGCGCGCTTTTAGAGGCTACATTTCTGAAAAATCCGCTTTCTTTTTTTCCAAAAACGCCTCGACGCCATGTTCAAATTCTGGCCCGAAGCGGATTTTCTCGAACGCTTGTCCCTCTAGTTCGAGCCCGACATGAAGTGGTGTATCCCCCACCGTATTGAGAACACGTTTGACCGAAGCGAGAGGGATCTGCGGACGGTTGGCGAGATCTTCGACGAGGCCATCGATTGCTCCGTCGAGTTCACCGTCGGGAACCATTTCAGCAAGAATTCCCCAGTCCAGGGCCTCCTGCGCAGAGATTCGGCGTCCCCGCATTATTGTATTCTTGGCACGGCCCAAGCCGATCAGATGGGCAAGACGATGGGTGCCACCACTACCGGGCATAGTGCCGAGACCTATTTCGGGAAGCCCCATCTGACTATTTTCGGTAGCAATCCGAAAGTCGCATGCGAGAGCAAGCTCGAAAGATACCCCAAGCGCGAATTTTTCGATTGCCGCGATTACGGGTTTTCGGGCCCGTTCCGGGGCAGCGATATCATCGGCCATGTCCGACATACCGTCCCGTGGCTCTTTCAAAAATCCCGCGATGTCACCACCGGAACTGAAAACACCATTAGCACCGCGGATGACGATGACCCTGACCTCCGGATCATTATCCATGGCTTCGATTAGTGCACGGATCTGCGCTCTATTCCTAAAATGGATTATATTCATGGGTGCACGGTCGAAAATCAGAGTTCCAACCCTTTTTTTTTCGTCCTTTTCAACGCGGAGACCGTTGATATCGTCAAGCAACTTGGCGCGTTCTTCTGCGTATATTTTTGGTATCATTCTTTTCTCCAATCCTTTGTACTGACCCAAGCCTCCCTGCAAACAGGTTTCGTCTCGGCGCGATTTATCCTCGACTTATTAGCCGTTCAAAGATTCAAATTGGGCTTACTTATGCCGTTCGCTGGTGTCACCTAGACCACCTCACGTCCATCCAATCTTCATAGCTAAATCCTCTACTCTCATGTGATTATACCTCTGAAGCATTCTCAGGTCTTTGTGACCAGTGATACCCTGCAAGGGGTGATCACCCAACTGCGGTCGGAAATACCGAAACTGGAAGCGAACCCTTTCATAACGGCGGACGTCAAAAAAGCGGCGGGCCTGACCGGTAGCAGCGCCATAGCCGCGGTACCTGAGAAAACTGCTGCCGCAGCTCGGATCCGCGGCCTAGTTTTCACCCATCGAAGACAGCACCGCCGTCGGACTTAGCGGCACCTTGTACAGATGCCGCAAATCCTGTCTCTGGGCCTCGTTTGCAATACGGGTGATTGCGCTGATTATCGCCGGGGCGACGGGCAGCACCGCCCCCTCCCCCACCCCGCGAACGCCCAAGGGATTTGTGGTCGGGATTGTTTGGACATGATCCAAGCGGATGTTCGGCGCTTCCGATGCCGACATGATCATATAATCCGCAAGGGTCACTGAAAGCGGCTGGCCGTCCTCATTGTAGAGAAGCTCGGACAGCATCGCGCACCCCATGCCGTCGATGGCGCCGCCGATCATCTGGCCGTCGACGATCATCGGGCTCAGCATGCGCCCGGCATCGTGAAAGATGTAGTAGTCGAGAATCCGGTAATCGCCGGTGCCGTTATCGACCGCCAACTTCGCCGCATGGACAGACAGCGCAAATGTCAGCGTGCCCTTTGAATCATAGATGAATTCTTCTTCCAATGAGGTAGTGCCCTCGTAAAGCGGCCCGCCCGGCATCGCGGCGACCGCAATAGCGCCGAGAGTCAAATCCGTCGTCCCCCCACCTCGCCGAGAAATTTGGCCGTCGACAACATCCAAATCGTCACGATCGGCCTGCAACAGCGTCGCCGCCATATCGAGAATTCTGTTCCGCAGTTTTTGCGCGGCGCCCGCGACGGCGTTTGCACCTATCACCGCACCCCGGCTGGCGAACGCGCCGCGCCCGAACGGCAGCAATCCCGTATCGCCCATGGAAACGGTCACATGGTCGGCCGAAACGCCGAGGGTTTCCGCGCAGACGGTTGCATAGGCTGTCCCCTGCCCCTGCCCCTGGGAGGTCATCCCGGAAGCGACCGACACCGCTCCGGACGGGTCCAGCCGGACACGGGCGGATTCGAACCCGACAAAGCCGGTGGCTTCGATCCCGCAGGCGAGGCCCCAAGCGGTCTTCTCGCCTGACTCCAGCGTTTCCACCCGCTCGTGATAACCGCTCTGTGTTTCAGTGTGCCGGATCATTCCGGCGTAATCGCCGCTTTCAAACCGGATATCCGGCCCGGCATACGGGATACTGGG
>CAJWUK010000072.1 GCA_913047365.1 uncultured Alphaproteobacteria bacterium
CAATTTTCGTCTCGACGAAAGCGACGCGCCGGTCCGTTTTGTTATCCGCGGTGGCAGGGAAGACGTGGTCGAGGCGATCTACGCCTTCGAGACGACATCCGGCCCGGCACAGGGCGTGTTTCGATTGCTGCCCGACGAAAACGATGGCGGAAAACTGAAAGCCTGGACCATCCTCACCGCCCTGATGTCGATCGCCGGGCATGAAGAAACGGTGGGCACGTCGCGGCCAACGGGGGAGGTTTATTCCCGCGATTTCGCCGGCCCCAACTGGCAGGATCGCCGGGAGTCGGCTGTTGCCTACGAAGACCGGGACCCCGAAGTGCTTATTGTCGGCGGCGGTCAGGCCGGCGTGTCCACGGCGGCCAGGCTGACACAGCTTGGCGTCGATACCCTGGTCGTGGATACCCATGGCCGCGTGGGCGACAACTGGCGCAAACGTTACCACGCGCTGGTGCTACACAATCAGGTCCACGTAAACCATTTCCCCTACCTCCCGTTCCCGCCGAACTGGCCCACATACATCCCGAAGGACAAACTGGCCGGCTGGTTCGAAGCCTATGTCGAGCTAATGGAATTGAATTACTGGACGGGAACAACCTTCCGCGGCGGCGCCTACGACGAAAAAGACGGCTGCTGGAGCGTGGAACTGGCCGGCGAAGACGGCACCATCAGTCAGCTACGGCCCAAACACATCGTCATGGCGACCAGTGTTTCGGGCATCCCGAACCTGCCGACAATCCCGACCCTGGATAAATTCGAGGGCGAGGTCATTCATTCCGGGAAATATACGGGATCGCGGGACTGCGCCGGATCCAACGTTCTGATCATCGGCACAGGCACCAGCGGCCACGACATCGCCCAGGACCTGCAGTCGAACGGCGCCCATCCCACCCTGATCCAGCGGAGCCCGACCCTGGTCTTGAACGTGGAACCGGCTGCGCAGCTTCCGTACACGCTATATGCCGAAGGGATTTCGCTGGACACCAAGGACCTGATTGCCTCGTCGCTGCCGTATGAACCCCTGAAAGCCGCCCATAAATGGATGGCGGAAGAAGCGGCGCGGCTGGACGCGAACCTGATCAAAAAACTGGAAGCGGCCGGGCTCAAGATCGATCATGACGACGTTTATGGCTGGCAGTTCAAATTCATGAACCGGGGTGGCGGCTATTATTTCAACGTTGGCTGTTCCGAACTGATCATCGACGGCAAGGTTGGCGTGATCCAATTCGACGACATCGATACCTTTGTCACAGACGGCGTCCGCATGAAAGACGGTAGCCATCATCCCGCCGATACCGTCGTCCTTTCAACTGGCTACAAGGGGCCGGAGGCGATGGTCGAGGAACTTATGGGCGGGGAAGTCGCCGAGCGCGTCGGCCCGATCTGGGGGTGGAGCGAAGACGAACAGGAACTACGCAATATGTGGATGCGCACTGGCCAGCCGGGCCTTTGGTTCATCGCCGGCAGCTTCGCCCAGTGCCGGATCTATTCGAAGTATCTGGGCATGCAGATCAAGGCCTGTCTGGAGGGTCTGATCCCGCCGGAAAAGCCGACAAAGTGACTACACCGGACCTTATTTGAATTCCCGCGCGTCCATCAGGACGGATTCTGTCATTGACGAGCGCCGATTAAACTCGTCGAACCAAGCCGCCAGAGAGGGATTGTCGACGCGCCAGTCGTCGTCCGGGAAAGTCTGATCTGCAAATGCCAGTGCCACCGCCACAGTAATGGTGCCGGCATCGATATCGCCTGCGAACCCGCCCACTTCGATTTCCAGCGCCGCAATGCCGCTGAACACGATCGCCTTATTGTGAGCGAGGATGCCCTTGGATTGCCGCTCCGGTTTCTTCAGGCTTTCGACAAAGCAGATCACCATGCTGGCGATCATACCATCCGCCAGCGCCTGGCGGGTCAGCACCGTCCACCGCGCGGTGCCTGACGCGGGGACCATTTCGGGTCCGTCGCATGTGCTGTCCAAATATTCCATGATGACTGGTGAATCATAGATCGACTGGCCGTCATCGGTAATCAGGCAGGGAATCTGGCCTAGCGGGCTCGGTGTCTCGGCGCGGTCGTCCGCGCTCAGCGGGTTGGATTTTTCCTTCTCGACGAGATCCTCGATCCCCTTTTCCTTCATCAGCACCACCACCTTGCGGACAAAGGGCGATGTCGGCGACCAGCGCAGTTTCATTTTCTTAGCTCCTAGAAATTGTCTTTGCGGGTACGGATTTCGGCGAACACGTCGACCGGGCTTTTGCCGTCCATGCCCAGCACAGACGCCAGCGCCGGATCGTCCGCCCGCAGGAACGGGTTGGTCCTGCGTTCGAGCCCCATTAGCGACGGCACCGTCGATACCCCCGCTTCGCGTCTATGTTGGATCTGCATGGCGTAAGCCTGCAGTTCAGTGTTGTCCGGATCCACGTGCAACGCGAACTTGGCATTGCCCATGGTGTATTCGTGGGCGCAGTAGACCCAGGTTTCGTCGGGCACTTCCTTGAACTTGGAAATGGAGTCGTACATCTGCTCGAACGTGCCTTCGAACACCCGGCCGCACCCCAGCGCAAACAGCGTATCTCCGCAGAAAAGCGCCTGGCTTTCCGCAAACCAGTAGGCGATATGGCCTGACGTGTGGCCCGGCACGTCCCACACCTTGGCCTCGGCTTCATACAATCTGTAGGTATCGCCGTCGGCGACCTCGACATCGATCATCGGGATACGGTCGCGATCGGCCTTGGGTCCCACCACCGTGCACCC
This sequence comes from uncultured Alphaproteobacteria bacterium, assembly GCA_913047365.1. Taxonomy (GTDB): domain Bacteria; phylum Pseudomonadota; class Alphaproteobacteria; order MPNO01; family UBA830; genus CAJWUK01. The sequence goes on from CAJWUK010000072.1 coordinate 2,755, forward strand.
AGTCGCCTCCTTGATCTCGGGGACGCCCCCGACATGATCGTCATGATGATGGGTCGCAAGAACGTGGGTCAGGTTCCAGCCGAACATGTCGAGGGTTTCGAGAACCGGCTCGGCATCCGACGGATCGACAACCGCGGCGTTCCCGGAAGAAGTTTCTCTCAACAGGTAGACGTAATTGTCGGAACGGGTGGGAATCTGGTGGATTTCAAGGGTGGACATGGCGTGGCGCCTCCCGGCGGTCTGTGGGGTGATGTTTGAGGGGAACCTATCAAATGCAAGGAAGCCGCGCCAACCGTCCAGCGGGAAATTCTTCCCCTGACGGCGGGACCGACGCATATTATCCGCCATGTATAACGACGTGATCGACCTGCGTGATTTTTACGGCACGCCGATGGGCCACACCGCCCAGCGGATCGTCCGCCGCTATATCCGCTCGGTGTGGCCGGACGTTAAAGGGTTGAGCGTCGCGGGCATCGGCTACGCCATCCCTTATTTGCGCCCGTTCATGGATGAAGCCGAGCGCGTTGTCGCGCTGATGCCGGCGCAGCAGGGGGTGCTCCGCTGGCCGTCCGATCCGGCCCACCGCAACATCGTCGCGCTTACCCAGGAGGACGATCTCCCCCTGCCCGACGTTTCGATGGACCGCATCCTGTTGGTCCATTCACTGGAATGCTCGGAGCAGCTACGCAAGATGCTGCGCGAAGTGTGGCGGGTGATGACCGCGGGCGGCCGGGTGATGATCGTCGTACCCAACCGGCGCGGCATCTGGGCCCGTATGGATCACACGCCGTTCGGCCACGGCCATCCCTATACAACGGCACAGGTATCGCGCCTGCTGCGGGATAATTTTTTCCAGCCGGAACAGTCCTCCGCCGGGCTGTTCGTGCCGCCGACGCGGTCACGCATGGCGCTGACATCGGCCCGGGCCATCGAAAAGATCGGCTATCGCTGGTTCCAGACGGTGGGCGGCCTGCTCTTCGTCGAAGCGCAGAAACAGATTTACGCGGGCTCCACCGCGGCGGCCGAACCTGCCCGCGCCCGGCGTTACGCCCACGTTGTCGGCGGCACCGAACGGGGATCGATGCGGAACCGGGATTAATCCCGAGTCAGCAAAAAGATGGCTTCTTCTCCGCGGATATTCGCGGACGCGCCGGCGGATCGCAGTTTCCGCGTTGCACCGGCGCGCGATAGCGAAAGCGCCCGTTTGACGCTGAGGCCCAATTCTTCGCACATCGCCGAGAAATCACGGATTGTGCAGGGATGAATATTCGGCGCATCGTGCCAGCCAAAGCCTTCATCGGCCCCCATCACCGGAATACGCCCGTTAAGAAGCAGTTGCAGACGCACCCGCCAGTGGCCGTAATTTTCAAAGGACACGATGGCGTGCTTGCCGATACGAACCAGGTGAGAGACCACCTCCCGCGGATTGCGGGTCGCCTGAAGCGTCCGGGTCAGCACAACAAAATCGAACGCATCGTCCGGATAGTGTTCAAGATCGGTGTCGGCATCACCCTGAATGACTGAAAGGCCGTGCGCAACGCACGCATTCACGCCGGCCTGGCTGAGTTCGATACCTCGGCCATCGACACCCTTGTGCCGGCCCAGATGGTCGAGCAGGGCGCCATCGCCGCAACCGATATCCAGCACACGGCTGCCGTCTGTGACCATTTCCGCGATCAGTTCCAGATCGCGGCGCGGCAAAGCGCTCACGGAAGTGCCGTCGGAGCTCATTTTCGCGCCAGACCCCGATGATCTGCGGCGCCTTCCAGAAAACCGGAAACCGTGCGGTGAAATTCCCGCTCGTCCAGTAGAAACGCATCGTGACCCTTGTCGGTGTCGATCTCGACGAAGCTGACATTGGCAGCCACCGCGTTCAGCGCCCGCACCACCTCGCGGCTTTCATCGGTCGGGAACAGCCAGTCACTGTTGAACGAAATGACACAGAACCGGACGGACGTGTTTTCAAACGCGCCGGCCAGCACACCGTCGTGTTCCGCCGCCAGATCGAAATAATCCATGGCGCGGGTGATATAGAGATACGAATTCGCGTCGAACCGTTCGACGAATGTGCTGCCCTGGTGCCGCAGGTAGCTCTCCACCTGGAAATCGGCATCGAACCCAAAGCTGATTTCTTCCCGCCCCTGCAGCCGCCGTCCAAATTTCCGGTGCAGGGCGGTTTCCGAGAGATAGGTGATGTGCGCGGCCATGCGCGCCACCGACAGCCCCGACTTCGGGTTGGTCTGCTCCTGCAAATAGTTTCCGCGCCGCCAGTCGGGATCGGCCATGATCGCCTGGCGGCCAACTTCGTGGAAGGCAATATTCTGGGCTGAGTGGCGCGCTGCGCCGGCAATGGGGATCGCCGAAAACACCCGGTCGGGATAGCGCGCTGCCCATTCCAGCACCTGCATCGCGCCCATCGAGCCGCCGATGACGCAGAACAGCTTCTCGATGCCGAGATGATCCAGCAGCAGCGCCTGCGCACGGACCATGTCACCAATGGTGATAACAGGGAAATCTAGTCCCCAGGGCCGGCCGGTTTCAGGGTTGATATCCCGGGGACCGGTTGATCCCATGCAACCGCCCAATACGTTGACGCAGATGATGAAATACCGATCTGTATCCAGCGATTTTCCGGGGCCGACCATCAGTTCCCACCAGCCAGGTTTTCCGGTAACCGGATGCTGTTCCAGAACGTACTGGTCGCCGGTCAGAGCATGGCACACCAGAATTGCGTTCGACTTGTCCGAATTTAGCGTGCCGCAGGTTGTATAGGCGGTCGTAAACGGGCCGATGCTTTCGCCCGAATCCAGCGCCATCGGGCGGTCCGCCGCCAGTTCGACGTGAAAACCGGGCGTGTCCGCCGAACCTAGGGCGGAAGAGGGGGATATATCACGCGTCGCCATTATCGGGTCGATCTGTCCTGCGGGTCTGCCAAGGGGCTGAATAGCTAGGATTGCCCCCCTGCTATGTCAATGTTTTCTTTGCATTTGTGCGGTCCCGAGACTACATATGGCGCCCTTCGGCGGCGGCAAGTGACATCTATCCGGGTGTCAGCCTGTCGCCGGAATTTTTTCACGTCTGGTTCGAATCCGGTTCGGCTTATGGTTAAGGGCAAAACATCGCTTGCCGCGTTGCGGGAAGAATTAAACAGGATCGATAATACGCTGCACGACCTAATCATGGAGCGCGCGGCGATTGCTGAAAGCGTTGCCATATCCAAGGGCGATGCCCCTGTCTGGCGTCCGGCGCGCGAGGCCCAGATTCTCCGCCGCCTGATCGAACGCCACAGCGGCCCGTTTCCCCGCGCCACCCTGGTCGCAATCTGGCGGGAAATCATATCCGCCATGGTGCGGTTGCAAGGCGAATTCGCCATTGCCGTCCATGCGCCGGAAAACGACCGCAATTGCCGCGATCTGGCCCGCGCTCATTTCGGCGGCGAAGCCCCGATGGCGTATTACGGAACCCCGCGTGCAGTAGTGACCGCGGTTCAGGACGGTTCAGCCAGCGTCGGCGTTCTACCGCTGCCAGAAGATAGCGAAGAGGCGCCGTGGTGGACGGTCCTTGCCGGCATGTCGGACAACAAGGTTTCGGTGTGTGCACGTCTGCCCTTCGCGCCGTCCGCGCCGGGCAACGGCGAAGGCGCCTATTGCATTGCGGCCATCGCACCCGAAGAAAGCGGATCCGACAACAGCCTGTTTGCGCTGCGCACCAGCCCTCAGGTTAGCAGGGCGCGCCTGAACGATGCGATCGCCGCGGCGGGCATCAAACCGGGGCGCCTGATCAGCCGCCCCGCGCGGCAGGACGACGTATCCGTTTTTCTGGCCGAACTTTCCGGTTTTGCCGGTCCCGAGGATGCGCGTATCGCACATCTGATTGATCCGGATGACGGCATTGCCGAGGCAGCCGTCTTCCTGGGTGTATACGCCACCCCGTTCGATGCCGCCGACATTTCCAACCGCGGGGGCCTTTGATGGCTGTTCTGACAACGCGCCCTGGCATTATGGATATGGCGCCCTATGTCCCGGGCGCGTCCAAGATCGAAGGCGTCGACCCGATTATTAAACTGTCATCCAATGAAGGTGCGCTGGGTCCCAGCCCCATGGCAGTAGAGGCCTATAAAGAAATTTCGGGCGATCTGCACAGATACCCTGACGGGGCTTCGGTGGAACTGCGCGCCGCAATCGGCGCCCGGCACGGGCTGGATTCCGATCGAATCGTATGCGGCGCCGGCTCTGACGAAGTACTAGGCCTACTGGCCAAGGCTTATGCGGGCCCGGGCGACGAGGTACTTTTCGGCGAGCATGCGTTCATCATGTATCCTTTATTCGCACTCGCCGTGGGTGCCGTACCGGTCAAGGCGCCGGAAACCGATTTCACCCTTTCGGTAGATGGGCTGCTGGACAAGGTAACCGACAAGACCCGCATTGTGTACGTCGCGAATCCGAACAACCCGACAGGAACCATGGTCACGCAGCATGAAATGAAACGTCTGCGCCGCGGCCTGCGCGAAGATATCCTGCTGGTGATCGATGCGGCCTACGCCGAGTACGTTACCCGCAACGATTATTCCCCCGGCATCGAACTTGTCGATGCAGGCGAAAACGTCGTGATGACCCGCACGTTTTCGAAGATATACGCGCTTGGCGGCGTGCGGCTGGGGTGGGCGTACTGTCCGGCTGTTATTGCCGACGTCCTGAACCGCATCCGGCCGCCGTTCAATGTAACAAGTGCGGCGCAAGCGGCCGGCATCGCCGCGGTCAACGACATCGAATTCCTGACCCGGTCGCGCGACCACAATACAGCGTGGCTGCCGTGGCTGTCGGAACGGCTGGAGGAAATCGGGCTGGAGGTTGTCCCCAGCGCCGGAAACTTCGTACTTGTGCGTTTCCCGACGGAGGGGCCGCATACCGCCGATGCCGCAATGGCGTCTCTGACTGCCCGGGGGATCATTCCGCGCGGCACCGCCAGCGCCGGTATCTCGGACGGCATACGCATAACCGTCGGGCTGGAAGACGAAATGCGGCTGACTGCCGATGCCCTGTCGGAATTCATGGTAGGCACATGACCCAGCCCCTGTTCGACAGAGTAACCCTGATCGGGATCGGCCTGATCGGTTCGTCCATCGCGCGGGTGATGCGCCGCGACGGACTGGCCGGGTCTATCGTCGCCTGCGCGCGCTCAGACGCGACGCTAAATGCCGTGCAACGGCTGAATCTTGCCGACAAGGTTACTAAGGACGCTGCGGAGGCCGCCCGCGATGCCGACCTGGTGATGATCTGCACGCCGGTATCGACATACGGTGTGATTGCGGAAACCATTGCGCATGCGCTGAAACCCGGCGCGATCGTGACCGATGTCGGCTCGGTAAAGGAATCGGCGGTTGCCGCAGTGATGCCCCATCTGCCCGACGGGGTGCATTTCGTGCCGGGGCACCCCATTGCCGGGACCGAAAATTCCGGCCCGGAAGCCGGGTTCGATACCCTGTTCGAAGACCGATGGTTCCTTATTACGCCGCCACCCGGCACCGACCAGGCGGCCATCGACAAAGTGTCGGAACTCTGGTCCCGGGCGGGCAGCCAGATCGATTACCTGGAACCGGCCCATCACGATCAGGTTCTGGCGATCACGTCACACCTGCCCCACCTGATCGCCTATACCATTGTCGGCACGGCCACGGATCTGGAAGATCACATCAAATCCGAGGTGATCAAGTATTCTGCGTCGGGTTTCCGGGATTTCACCCGTATCGCCGCATCCGATCCGGTGATGTGGCGGGATATATTCATCGAAAACCGGGATGCCGTTCTGGAAATGCTGGGGCGTCTGTCCGAAGACCTTGCCGGTCTGCAGCGAGCGATACGTGTGGGCGACGGGAATACCCTAGAAGAATTATTCCGGCGCACCCGGGAAATCCGCCGCGGCGTCGTCGAGGCCGGCCAACACATACCGCCTGCTCCTGAGGAAGACTGATCATGCAACGTCCAGCACCCTCTTACGTTTTTACGACCCCGACCCAATCGATGGGCGCAAGCTGAAAAAGAGGCACCGGACCAAGATATAGTTGCCGGTCCTGAATGCTCAGAGGCAGGCGCACGGACCCCTTACCCCAGGATAACGCGCGGTTAGCGACCTTGGCTGCAAAAGCAGTCCTCGCATTAATCGCGCCCGCAGCAATTAGGGCATCAGTGGTTTTTTCAATTCCCGCAATTTCGGCGGTCATCGCGCCCAGGGGCTGAAGATTCTGATCGAGCGCCAATGTTCCGTCCCCCGTCAGAGACAGGGTCTGCCAGTCCAGGGTAAACGCGGAGATTTCCACCGTACCGCCGCTATCCCGCCATTGGGATAGAGTATCCGGCAAGGTGGTCCCCGGAACGATCTTTCCCCGAAACCTGGCGTCCAGCGAAAACCTCGATACGCGGGTGCCGAGGGCCGGGCGCCAGACCTTGGGCAGGGTTATCTCCCGGGCGTCTATAACAATCGAAATTCCTGAATTCCCCTTCTCTCCGGCGGGCGACGGCGGCAGGGCCAGTCGCCCGGTCAGGCGATCCGCCTGAAGGGGGGGAAGACCGCCCCGCCGAATTCTCACGCCTTCCAGGCGGGCGACGGCGGAGGCAAACCGCCCGGATCTGAGGGTCAGATCGCCATCAGCCCGGGCGAGCTGAATATCGGTCCGCTGACCGCCCGTTTCGATGTCATGCAAACCGGACGCCGAGATATTAATCTGTTGCAATTGCCAGGGTCGAGCAGACGCGCGGATATTTGGCAGTGCCCAGACCCATTTCCTTTCCGGACCCGTCAATCGCGGGGTCTTCAGACGAACATCGATGCGGAACGGGAATCCGGAAACATCGGGCGATCCAAGCTCGACGGTCCAGCCCTCGGCGGTTCGGCCGGCTGACCAATCCTGGATGCCCGACCGCACCTGCGCGGCGATACTGTACCAGTACGCCGTATATCCGCCGACCAGCAGGACGAGCAGAAGCCCGGCGGCCGATAACATTCGCTTTGGCGATCTGAACATGATTTCGGTATAGCCGCCCGGCGGATGAAAATCGATGCGGTCCTTTATTGGCCCCGAAATCGTCACAGATGTTTTGTCGCCGGTTTCTCTACGCAGACCGTCTTCCGCCTGATATCTTCCGCGTTCCCGAATAAAGACATCATGACCAATTCAACCTCTTCTCCACCGACGCTAAACCCCATCGTCTTCGCCACACTGGCAGGCCTATTCATCTTCCTGTGGGCCAGCGGGTTCGTCGCCGCCAAGTACGGTCTACCGTATGCGGAGCCGTTTACGCTGATGGCGGCGCGTTTCGTGGTCGGAGCGGCGATCCTGGTGCCGGCCTGTTTCATCCTGAAAGCGGCCTGGCCAAAAAGCCTGAAAGCCGCGGCGCACATCCTTGTTGCCGGTTTCGGGGTGCAAACAGTGTATCTGATCGGCGTCTATTACGGCATCTGGTTCGGTGTCTCAACGGGCATCACGGCGTTGGTTGTCGGCTTGCAACCGCTGCTGACCGGGGTACTGGCCGGCTTCGTTTTGCGCGAAACCGTGACGGGGCGGAACTGGCTGGGCCTTGTGCTGGGCTTCGTCGGACTGGCGCTGGTGGTCTGGGACCGAGTTGTTTCCCCGGAAGATGCCTGGTGGGGGCTGGTCATGCTGCTGATGGGCCTTGGCGGCATTACGGCCGGCACGCTGTATCAGAAGAAATATTGCGGCACCTTCGATGTGCGCACCGGCGTGGCGCTGCAGAATGTGATGTCGTGCATCGTGATGCTGGTTCTAGCGGGCCTGTTCGAGACAATGCGCATCAACTGGACCGGCGCGTTTGTGTTTGCAGTGTTGTGGTCGGCCATCGGTCTCTCGGTGTTCGCCATCTGCCTGTATTACTGGCTGATCCAGCGCGGTGCGGCTGCCCGGATCACCAGCCTGATCTATCTAAGTCCGCCGACCACTGCCGTCATGGGCTGGGCCATGTTCGGCGAAGTCATGTCCTGGTGGGCGATTGCCGGAATGGCGGTGGCGACGCTGGGCGTCGCGCTGGCGGTGAGGAACCGGTGACCGGCGCCAATTCCGTCCTGATGCGTGTGGTGCCGTTCCTGTTCATCCTGATGTGGGCGTCCGGATTTCCGATCACCCGCTGGGGGCTGGAATACGCGGAACCTTTCACGATTCTGTGGATGCGCTCGGCCTTGGTCGTCGCCATGGTCGGCATCTATGCCTTGGTCGTCCGGGTGCCGTGGCCGGGGGCGAAGGAAGTCCTCCATATCGCCGTCGTCGGCGTCACCCTGCAGTGCCTGTACCTGGGGTCCATGTTCATGGCGCTGGACCAGGACCTCAGCCAGGGCGTTGCGGCCCTGATCGCCGGCATGCAGCCTCTGCTGACGGCCGCTGTGGTGGGTATCGCCCTGGGCGAGCGGGTAAGCCGGATGCAGTGGGCCGGGTTCTTGCTGGGGTTTGCCGGGCTGTTTATTGTGCTGTCCGAACAGCTGGGGATTGGTGACGCGACCACGCTGGGCTTCATCTTTTCGGGCCTGACGCCGATCTTCATCACCGTCGCGTCGCTGTATCAGAAAAAATTCTGCGCTGATTCCGATCTGCGCATCGTGATGATCGTCCAGCAGGCCACGGCGGGCGTCTGCAATTTCTGCATCGCCACGGCGTTCGAAACCGGCGAAGTAACCTGGGGCTTCGATATCATTTTCGTCTGGCTGTGGCTGGCTGTCATCCTGACCGTTGGCGCCACCAACCTGCTGTACCTGATGCTGCGCCACGGAGAGGCGGCGCGGGTGTCCAGCCTGTTCTATCTGACTCCGCCGACCGCGGTGCTTCTGGGCTGGCTGTCTTATGGCGAAACCATGGGACTGGTGGCGATGATCGGGTTTGCGGTATCCGTCGCCGGTGTCTTCCTGGTCACCCGTCCTGCGAAAGATGCGCCATAACCCGGCCGCAGCGCATGCATATAGAAAAGCCC
>CAJWUK010000073.1 GCA_913047365.1 uncultured Alphaproteobacteria bacterium
TGAAACCAGTTGGTTGACCATCCGATGCGAACACGATGAACGACTACGAACTTACACCCACCCAAGAAAACGATATCGGTATGATGTCGCGGATCCACGCCGAATCCTTCGACGATGCGTGGACCGGCCCCATGATCCGCCGGATACTGGCGATGCCGGGTTCTGCCGGGCTAGTCGCTCGGGCGGGCCGACGCTGGTCCATCGCCGGGTTCACGATCCTGCGGACGGTGGCGGACGAATGCGAAATTTTGTCGCTTGCGGTTGGATCGGAACACAGGGACCGCGGAGTCGGCGCCCTGCTGCTAGACGGGGCGATCGTGCGGGCACGTGCGCTAGGCGCAAACAAGCTGTTTCTGGAAGTTGCGGAAGACAATGAGATCGCGCGTAGGCTGTATCACAGCCGGGGTCTTGTGCCGGTCGGCCGCCGGCCGGGGTATTACATAAAGAAAGACGGCACGTCAGCGGCTGCCGTCACCATGTCGCGGCTGCTTGAAGAAGCCGTGGGGGCGTCCGCATAAAAGACTTATCGAATACTTGCCCCTTTTCTAATCAAAAGACGGTGAACGGTATCGGCGCCATCGTCGGGTTTTGGCTCTTCTGCATTCAGCGATACTATTGTGTGGCCAAGTTCAAGTACCGATTCCGGTACGTTTTTCATCGGTTCCAGGCCTCTCAACCTGATTTCCAAGCTTTCTTCATCCTCCATTTCCTCTATCCGCAATCGTACTTTAACGAACGTCATCGGGCACACGTCTTCCGTGATATCCAAAAAATAATCAGCAAAAAGAATTTTTCTATTCATCTATCAAATACTAAAAAATATATTGCGGATTGGGAGCCATAATCTTATAAACACGCCGTTTATTTTGCACGGGGGCATGGCGAATGACGGACAATTCTTCTGCTGACAACAAAGATGTTATTGCCTGGACCGCCGATATAGTGGCATCCCATGTTCAAAACAACAGCGTGGCGATCAGCGATCTGCCGCAACTCATTCAGACCGTGCATGATTCGCTGGCCGGTCTGTCGGGCGGCGCGGCTGAAGAAAAACCCCAGCCAGCCGTTTCCGTCCGCCGTTCGGTCACGCCCGATCACATCGTTTGCCTGGAAGACGGGCGTAAACTGAAGATGCTCAAACGTCATCTGGCCACTGCATATGGCATGACACCCGAGGAATACCGCGAAAAATGGGGCCTGCCGGCAGACTATCCTATGGTCGCGCCGAACTACGCCAAACAGCGCAGTTCGCTCGCCAAAAAAATCGGTCTTGGCAAACGCCGCGGCGGTTGACCGGCGATTTCGTCCGTTCCCCGGGGTCAGGCCCGGTTTCTTTGACTATGACCAGCGCCTCGCCTAGGTTAAGCAGCGGGAAACTGGAATGTCGTCACGGATAGAAAAGCTCTGCATAGATAAAGGTCTAAAGATGACCGGCCAACGCCGCGTCATAGCGCAGGTCTTGTCTGCCGCCGAAGATCACCCCGATGCCGAGGAACTGCATCGCCGGGCCTCTGCCATAGATGACAAGATCAGCATGGCCACCGTGTACCGGACCGTCCGGCTGTTCGAAGAGGCACAGATACTCGAACGTCACGATTTCGGGGACGGCCGCGCACGCTACGAGACCGCTGAAGACGGCGACAGCCACCATCACCACATTATTAACATGCGGACGGGTGAGGTGATCGAGTTCGAGGATGCAGCCCTGGAGGCGTTGAAGCAGAAGATTGCCTCGGATCTGGGATACGAAATCGTCGGCGAGCGTCTGGAACTGTATTGCGTTCCCCGAGATGACGATGAAGGGGCAGAACGGTGAGACCACGCTGCAACACGTGCCGCTCGAATTTTGTGGATTCGTCCTGATGGACGGAGCCGAAATCGGAGCCGCTGCTTTCAAACCCATCGAGCTCGGCAACCTTGTCGCTCGACTGGCTGAAACAGATGCCGAGATTGAAGCGGCGCAGGCGCTCCGGTACCGCGTTTTCTACGAGGAAATGTCCGCCATCCCCTCGGACAATGTAAAAGCAGCGCGTCGGGATTTCGACCGTTTTGACGAGATCTGCGATCATCTCCTGGTGATCGATACCCAGCGGGCCGATCTGCCGGGGGGAGTGGTCGGCACTTATCGCCTGTTGCGCAGCACTGTCGCCTTACAGAACGGCGGTTTTTATTCGTCCGATGAATACGACATCAGCCGGATCGCAGGCCAGGCTGCGGAAACCCTAGAACTGGGCCGTTCCTGTGTTGAAGAAGAATACCGGAACCGTCCGACCATGCAGCTATTGTGGCAAAGCATCGCCCAATATGTTTTCCATTACGACATCGCGACGATGTTCGGCTGCGCCAGCATGCCGGGGACGGAACCTGACGAACTCGCCCTGCCGCTTTCCTATCTCTACCACTACCATCTGGCGCCGCCGGCGCTCCGCCCCAAGGCGCTAGACGAGCGCTATATCGACATGAAGATCCTTCCCCAGGAGGACATCGACCAGCGGCTGGCGCTGACCAGGCTGCCCCCCTTGATCAAAGGGTATCTTCGCCTCGGCGGATTCGTCGGTGACGGGGCGGTAATCGATCATCAGTTCAATACCACCGATGTCAGCATCGTCGTGAAAACTGATCTGGTGACCGAAAAATACATCAAGCATTACGAGCGCCAGAGTAAGCGCGACGGCGAGGAAGACGGACTCTGACGATGGGATCGCCGGTTCGCGCGTTCTTCCGTATTGCCCTTTATCTCGCGATGACTGCGGCACTGCTGCCTATCCAGGTGTTTGCGCTGAAATTCAACCGCGCGCTCGCGAAGAGCCTGCCGATGTTTTATCACCGGCTGTGCACCAGAATTCTCGGTTTCGATATCCGGGTTCACGGCAAAATGAAATCCGAACCGCCGGTACTGTTTGCCTGCAACCATACCTCCTACTCCGATATCGCTATTCTGGGTGCGTTGTTGCCGGCGTCGTTCGTTGCTAAGGCGGAGGTTGCCGGCTGGCCGCTCTTCGGGGTGCTGGCGAAGCTTCAACGTACCGTCTTTGTCGACCGCCGGGCCAGCCGGGCGACCAAACAACGGGACGAAATGATTTTACGGCTGGAGGCGGGCGATAATCTGATCCTGTTTCCTGAAGGAACTAGCTCCGATGGAAATGCCGTATTACCTTTTAAAAGCGCACTTTTTAGTGTTGCCCAAGTCGAGCCAAATGGTGCGCCCCTGACCGTCCAGCCGGTGTCAGTCGCCTATACGCGGCTGGACGGTATGCCCATCGGCCGGGCGCTGCGCCCCTATTTCGCCTGGTACGGGGATATGACGCTTGCACCGCATTTCTGGGAAGTGGCTGGACTGGGGCATGCAACAGTCGATGTCGTCTTTCACCCGGCTGTCACTATCGCTGAATATCAATCGCGAAAGGCGCTGGCGGAATATTGTTATGCCGTGGTGGCGGAGGGTGTATCCCGGGCAAACGCCGGACGTCTGGACGGATTACTGCCCGCACCGGCTTCTTGACACTTAGCGGCCCGGTGATAGGTTGCAAAAATCCAGCCACGACAACGCTTTGTGGGAAACCGCGCGTGGCGAAAAGTCGGCAAGGCGGCAATAGGGCCGGATAGACCTTTACTTGGCAAAAAAACTACACATCAAGAACTACGGTTGTCAGATGAACGTCTATGACGCGAGACGCATGGCGGATGTGCTGGCGCCGCTTGGCTATGCCCATGTGGAAACGCCGGAAGATGCGGATCTGATTATTCTTAACACCTGTCATATTCGCGAAAAGGCGGCGGAGAAGGTTTATTCCGAACTCGGCCGGCTGCGTCAGCTTAAGGGGGACCGCGAAGACGGCGGCGATCCGATGATGATCGGGGTCGCCGGCTGTGTGGCCCAGGCCGAGGGCACGGAAATGCTCCGCCGGGCGCCGTATGTGGATCTTGTGTTCGGGCCGCAGACCTATCACCGGCTTCCCGAAATGATCGCCCGCGCGCTCCGCGCGGCGGGCGAAACCAGCGGGCCGGGGCGCGGTGTAATCGATACTGAATTCCCGGTCGAGTCCAAATTCGATTCCCTGCCCCAAGCGGTGGAGACCGGACCGTCGGCCTTTTTGACCGTTCAGGAAGGGTGCGACCGTTTCTGCGCCTTTTGTGTGGTGCCCTATACAAGGGGCGCTGAATATTCCCGGCCTGCCGAGGATGTCCTGGCCGAGGCGCGCCGGCTGGTGGAAGCCGGTGCGCGGGAAATCACGCTGCTGGGCCAGAACGTCAATGCCTATCACGGCGCCGCCCCGTCCGGCGGCGAATGGCGGCTGGCCGCGTTGCTAGAGGCGCTAGCGGATATCGATGGGCTGGACCGGATTCGCTACACCACATCCCACCCGCGCGACATGACGGCCGATCTGATCGAGGCCCATGGTCGTATCGGCAAACTTATGCCGTTTCTGCATTTGCCAGTACAATCGGGCTCGGACCAGGTGTTGGCGGCCATGAACCGCCAGCACCGGGTAGAGGATTATCTGCGTATCATCGATCAGCTTCGCGAACAGCGGCCCGATCTCGCGCTTTCGTCGGATTTTATTGTCGGTCATCCCGGCGAGACCGAAGAGGATTTCGAAGCGACCCTAGCCCTGGTGCGCCAGGTCGGTTACGCTCAGGCCTATTCCTTCAAATACAGCCTGCGGCCCGGCACGCCCGCGTCAGTGATGAAAGACGCCGTTCCCGACGGGGAAAAATCGGATCGTCTGGCCCGGCTGCAATCCTTGCTGAAGGACCAGCAACAGGCCTTTAACGATTCCTTCGCCGGTCTGACCGTTCCGGTGCTGCTGGACCGGCGTGGCAGGGGCGATGCGCAACTTGCCGGCCGGACGCCCTGGATGCAGGCGGTTCACGTCGACTTCGAAGCATCATCCCAGGCGGATGCCGCGTACGGCCGAACCGTGTCCGTCCGAATCCTGTCCGCTCATCCCAATTCTCTTGCAGCGAAACCCAATGAGGTGACGGCCTCTACGCAGGAGGCCGCGGCGGTTTGATCACCCAAATAAATCCCGGCGCTGACGGACCGGTTCTGTCACTGGAATTCGACGACAACCGGCTACTGCCGATGCTCTACGGGGATTTCGACCGGCATCTGGCCCGGATCGAACAATCCCTGGGCGTCACGATTGCGTCGCGCGGAAACACGGTCGCGATCTCTGGCGATCCCGGGGCTGTGAAAATCGCCCGCTCGGTTCTGCTGAGCCTTTATGACCGCTTGACCCAGGGCATGGAAGTATCAATCGCAGAGATTGATTCCGCCCTGCGCATGGTTCGGGGTGAAGCGGCTGACCGGGGGGTAGAGGAACTGGTGGGCGGCAAACTGATTGTCCGGACGCCCAAGCGCCACATCTCTCCGCGCTCGCCCGGGCAGCAGTGCTATATCCGCGCGCTGATGGACAACGAACTGACTTTTGGCCTCGGGCCTGCCGGGACTGGCAAAACCTATCTGGCGGTCGGCATGGCGGTGTCGATGCTGACCTCCGGCGCAGTGGACCGGATCGTGTTGTCGCGTCCTGCTGTTGAAGCCGGCGAAAGGCTGGGATTTTTGCCGGGCGACATGCGCGACAAGATCGATCCTTTTCTGCGCCCGCTTTACGATGCCCTGTACGACATGATGCCGACCGATCAGGTGGATCGCCGGCTCGAAAGTGGGGAGATCGAAGTAGCGCCATTGGCCTTCATGCGGGGCCGGACGTTGTCGAATGCCTATGTCATTCTGGACGAAGCGCAGAACGCCACCTCGATTCAGATGAAAATGGCGTTGACGCGGATCGGAGAAAATTCGCGCATGGTGGTGGCCGGCGATCTAAGCCAGGTAGACCTGCCGATCGGGGTGAAATCCGGCCTGCGCGATGCCGTCGAAACGCTCGAAGGGGTCAGAGGGGTGGCCAGTGTTCATCTGCGAGCCGGAGATGTCGTCCGGCATGAACTGGTTTCCCGGATCGTCAGCGCCTACGATGCGGCAGAGGCGCAGAAGGACAAGGATGGCTGAGCCCGGGCTGGAGGTCGAACTGCGTACGGATGCCGAAGGCTGGCGTGGGCTCTCTGGGCCGGTCGAACCGGTGGTGCGGGCCGCGGCGGAAGCTGCCTTTGATGCGGTGACAGATTTGGAAGCGGCAGAGCTAAGCGTGTTGCTGACCGACGACCGGACCATTGCCGAGTTGAATACCGAATGGCGGTCTAAGCAGGGGCCGACTAATGTACTGTCGTTCCCCGCAGGCGACGCCGTCGCTGGTGGCAGGGTTTTGCTGGGCGATGTGGTTCTGGCCTTGGAAACCGTGCAACGGGAAGCGGCGGCGACGGGCATCCCCGAAGCTGATCATCTCAGCCACTTGGTGGTTCATAGCGTTCTGCATCTGCTGGGTTTCGATCATGAAACCGGTCCCGATGCCGAGGAAATGGAAGCGCGGGAAATAAGCATTCTTGCCGGGCTCGGTGTGCCTAACCCGTATGCCGGACTTGAAACCAGGGAAGCTGTTTAGCAATGGCTGATCTGTCGGATGATTCCAAACCGCCGGAGGAAGGCGACGGTCTGTTCGGCCGCCTACGTACATTTATTATCGGACGTAACGGCGGCGATAATCTTCGCGATACGATCGAAGAACTGATCGAACTTGAGGAAGGCGAAGATGACAGTTCGGAAGAACTTTCGCTACTGCGCAATGTCCTCAGCGTTCGCGATGTCACCGTCGATGACGTCATGGTTCCCCGAGCCGATATCAAGGCGGTCGATGTGGAAACCACAATTTCCGATGTTGCGAAGGTCATGAGCGATACAGGTCATTCGCGTCTGCCGGTCTTTCGCGGCCGTCTCGACGAGGTGGTTGGTATGGTCCACATCAAGGATCTACTTGCCTGCTGGGACGACGACCAAGCAACCGGCATATCGAAAATCGTTCGCGAGCCGCTGTTCGTAGCACCGTCGATGCCGGTACTCGAGCTGCTGCTTCAGATGCGGGTGCAGCGGTTGCACATGGCCCTGGTGGTGGATGAATTCGGCGGAATCGACGGGCTGGTCACGATTGAGGATCTGGTTGAGGAAATCATCGGCGAAATAGAGGACGAACACGATCGTGATTCCGGCCCTAGTCTGGTGCGCAAAGGCGATGACACGATCGATATCGATGCCCGCCTGCCGATAGAGGATTTTGAGGAAGCGACCGGACCGTTCCTCACTGAAGAAGACCGGGGCGAAGACATCGACACGGTTGGCGGGCTTGTCTTCTACCTGGCGGGCCGTGTGCCGGGCCGAGGCGAGGTTATTGGCCATCAATCGGGTATCGAATTCGAAGTGATTGACGCGGACCCTCGGCGCATCCGCCGGCTTCGCGCCACTCATCTGCCACTGCGCGAAAGCGAATGATGCGGGCATCGGGCCGTCTTGCCCGGATTGCTGCCTCTGTTCAGTCCATGACCGGTTGGCACCGCGGGGGGCTCGCCTTTTTGCTGGGGGCGCTCACCGCCGCGGCCCAGCCGCCTGTTCATTTTCTGCCGGTGCTTCTGGTGTCTTTTCCGGGGCTGGTCTGGTTGCTGGACGGGGCCCGGCGCCGGCGGACCGCCTTCGCGTTGGGCTGGCTGTTCGGCGCTGGCTACTTCGCAGCAGGACTTTACTGGGTATCCAATGCGCTGCTAGTCGATGCCGCCCGTTTTGCCTGGCTGATACCCTTCACCGTCCTCGGCCTGTCCTTTGGCCTGTCCCTGTTTATCGGGATGGCGACCCTCTTGGCCCGAATCCTGTGGGCGCCGGGATTGGGACGGATTCTTGCGCTGGCCGGCGCATGGACGGTGCTGGAATGGGTGCGCGGTGTGGTGCTGACTGGCTTTCCCTGGAACCCGATCGGCAATGTCTGGGTGATCTGGGAGCCACTGTTGCAAGCCGCGGCGTGGGGCGGGGTGTATGGATTGTCCGCAATAACGGTTTTTGTGGCCGCATCGTTTGCCATGCTGTCGGTCGATGGCCGACGGTCATTGTCCGTGCCTGTTTCGGGTTTGGCGATTTTGGCTGTTCTTTCCGGGGCCGGGTTCCTCCGTTTGTCCGATACGCCCGGCGGTACTGTGCCGGGGGTAATGCTACGCATCGTTCAGCCGAATATCGCCCAGCGTGACAAGTGGCGTCCCGACCGGCGGGCGCCTAACTATGCGCGGCACATCGAAATGAGTGCGATACCCGCCGTCGCCCATGCAATCACCCATGTGATCTGGCCCGAAACCGCCGCACCGTTCTCCGTTCCCACCGATGCGGTTCGCCGAAGGTTGATGCGCCGGGCGATTCCGCCGGGCGGTCTGCTGATAACCGGAACGCCGCGCTTCGAGAGATCCGGCGGCAGGGTTTCAGGTGCCTGGAACAGCCTGGCAGTTGTTGATGAGCGGACGAAGGTAATCGATGTCTACGACAAGCATCACCTGGTGCCGCTCGGCGAATATGTACCGTTCCGCGATATCCTGCCGATTGAAAAGGTGACGGCGGGTTCTCTGGATTTCACGGCCGGCTCCGGCTTGCGGACGCTGCGTTTGCCCGGTCTCCCGCCGGTGAGTCCGCTGATATGTTACGAGGCAATTTTTCCCGGCGCGGTGGCCCGCAGCGATGACCGTCCGGCCTGGTTGTTAAACGTCACTAACGATGCCTGGTTCGGAAACAGCGCCGGTCCGCGTCAGCATTTTGCCTCCGCAAGGCTGCGTGCGGTCGAGGAAGGCCTGCCGCTTGTCCGGGCGGCCAATAGCGGAATTTCAGGGGTAATCGATCCCTATGGAAGGGTTTTAAACAGGCTAGAGGTCGGCCAGATCGGGGTATTGGATTCACGGTTGCCTTTGCCATTACCGTTTCCCACCTTAGTTTCAAGGTATGGAAATCTGCTTCCTCTTGGTTGTGCTGCTATATTGCTGATAGGTGCATATTTTTACCAATTAAAACAACGATCTATAAAAAGATGAAACAAATAGTAACCTTTCTTGGTGGCCGGACTCACATACGATAGCATCACTCCATCAGAATTCCCCGTTCCGCGGCTTGTAATGTAAATTTCGGCAATAGAGTCGCTGGCCAGATTTGGGTGAATATTAACCTTTTGGACGACGACTAAAGCAATGACCGAAGATTCAGAGAACCCGAAAAAGAAACTCGCGGCTCCAATACGGACGCGCGGTGGTCCCGAGGCTGTTGACGTGCATGTCGGGGGTCGGGTTCGTCAGCGACGCACAATACTTGGGATGAGCCAGGAAAAACTCGCCCAAGCGTTGGGGCTGACCTTTCAGCAGGTACAGAAATATGAACGCGGCGTAAACCGCATCGGTGCCAGCCGGCTGCATCATATTTCCGAAGTGCTGGACGTACCGATCAACTACTTCTTCGAGGATATCTCGCTGTCCTATACCAAGAAGCGCGACAGGGTCGGGCTGGGGGAGGCGAAGGCCGAATACGGTCGTGATCCGATGGCCAAGCGGGAAACGCTGGAGCTTGTGCGTTCCTATTACAAAATCAGCGATCCGAAAGTTCGCCGCAGCATCTTCGAACTGACCAAACAGCTTGGAAAATCCTTCGCGGACAACTGACCGGCCGGTTCCCGTTAGCGGCCTTGACGCCGCGTTTCGTTATTGTCACAACCTGATCGCTGCCGCCTGCCAACGCGGCTAGGCATTTGCGATTGCTGTCGCTTCTTGGCTGTGTCTGTAGCTGGTTCATCTAAGGCGGCAACCCAACAATCCTAAGAGGAGGCAAAACGTGCCCCGCGGAAATTTTCTTTTTACCAGTGAATCCGTATCCGAAGGCCATCCCGACAAGGTTTCAGATCGCATCTCTGACGCCGTTGTCGATCTGTATCTCAGGGGCGACCCGCTGTCCCGCGTGGCATGTGAAACTCTGACGACGACCAATCGAATTGTCGTCGCCGGTGAGGTCCGTGGACCGGAATCGATCACTAAGGAAAAAATCGAAGAAGTCGCCCGCGATGCCGTAAAGGATATCGGCTACGAGCAGGACGGCTTTCACTGGAAAAACGCCGAGGTAGAGGTTCACCTGCATCAGCAGTCTTCGGATATTGCCCAGGGCGTCGACGCCAGCGGCAATAAGGACGAAGGTGCGGGGGACCAGGGAATTATGTTCGGATACGCGTGTACCGAAACGCCCAGCCTGATGCCGGCACCGATTCACTATTCCCATGAAATCCTGCGCTCGCTGGCGGACGCGCGCCATGCAGATGCAAATTCGGGTCTCGGTCCGGATTCGAAAAGCCAGGTCACCCTGCAATACGAAAACGGTATGCCGGTCGGCGCGACCTCGGTCGTGGTATCTACCCAGCACGCCGAAGATCTTGACCAGGATCGGGTGCGCGAAATCGTTCGCCCCCATGTCGAAAAAATCCTGCCGGACGGTTGGATGTGTCAGGAAGACGAGTTCTACGTCAATCCAACCGGCCGTTTTGTTATCGGTGGCCCCGACGGCGATTGCGGGCTGACCGGCCGTAAGATCATCGTCGACACCTATGGCGGTGCGGCTCCCCATGGCGGCGGCGCGTTCTCAGGCAAGGACCCGTCCAAGGTGGACCGGTCGGCGGCCTATGCCGCGCGCTGGGTGGCGAAAAACGTCGTCGCGGCGGAATTGGCACAGAAATGCGTGATCCAGGTCTCCTATGCGATTGGCGTCGCCAAGCCGTTGTCCGTCTACGTTGACACTGCCGGGACGGCGGCCATCGATGAAGACACGCTCGCCGGTATCATCCAGGAGGTCGTGGATCTGTCGCCCCGCGGAATCCGCGAACGTCTGGAGCTCAGCCGCCCGATCTATGAGCGTACCGCAGCTTATGGCCATTTTGGTCGCGAACTGGAAGCCGACGGCGGCTTTTCCTGGGAAAAGACGGATATCGTCGACGATTTGAAAGCCGCCGCATCCTGATACGGACGACGACCTGAACGGCGAACAAACCCCACCGCGCCGGCGCATCCTTTATGGGCGGCGGCGAGGCCGTCGTTTGCGCTCGGGCCAACGCGATTTGGTCGAAAAGCTGCTGCCCGAAATCGAAATCGATCTCGAAAACGAAAAGGCATTTTCGCTGGCAGCGCTGTTCGCCGACGATGGCCGGCAGGTATGGCTGGAAATAGGCTTTGGCGGTGGGGAACATCTGGCTTGGCAGGCATCCCGTAATCCCGATATCGGCCTGATCGGATGCGAACCGTATCTAACTGGCGTGGTAAAGCTGCTGACAAAAATCAGAGCCGACGGTCTTGAAAATGTGCGCCTGTTCCGGGACGATGCCCGGCTACTGGTCGATTGCCTGCCAAATAAATCGCTCCACCGCGCGTTTATCCTGTTTCCCGATCCGTGGCCGAAGCTCCGCCATCACAAACGCCGCATCGTCTCGGATTCCGTACTCGACCGGTTGGCAGGTGCCCTGGTCGATGGTGCACAGCTGCGGATTGCCACCGACGACCCAGGATATCTGGAATGGATATTGTGGCATATGGGTCGCAGGAAGGAATTCGACTGGCAGGCCCGCTCTCCGGCGGACTGGCGTAATCGCCCCGAAGACTGGCCGCCAACGCGGTATGAGGAGAAAGCGATTTCCAAGGGGTGCAAATGCGCCTTTCTGACCTACACCCGTAAGCCCCGATAAACGCTTGCCATCGGCCCCTCGCGGGACTACGTTAACTTCAATCGACCACATGCCCGGTCAGGGCGAAACAACAGCTTAAATAAGTGGGCCCGGCCC
>CAJWUK010000074.1 GCA_913047365.1 uncultured Alphaproteobacteria bacterium
CATCGGCGGGATTATATACGCCACGAAGAATGACGTAGTATATCGCCACCCCGAGAAGTCCGAGTCCGACAACCAGCATGCCCGTAACCGCACCGGCCTTGAAGGCTACATCCAACGCCGGTTGCAGGCCGCCGGTACGGGCAGCATCGGCTGT
Source organism: uncultured Alphaproteobacteria bacterium (assembly GCA_913047365.1). GTDB lineage: Bacteria > Pseudomonadota > Alphaproteobacteria > MPNO01 > UBA830 > CAJWUK01. Next base: position 155 of record CAJWUK010000074.1, read on the forward strand.
TCGCACATTGGCGCGAACGGAAATGTTCATGCCGATATAACCGGCAGCGCCCGAAAGAATAGCGCCAATGAAGAAACCGATCGCAGGATAGATGCCCAACAAAAGACCGATGATGACGCCGACGACTACGCCGACGATCCCTATGGTCATGTATTGCCGGTTGAGATAGGCCGCAGCACCTTCCTGAACGGCTTCTGCGATTTCCCGCATTTTGTCATTGCCGTCCGATGCCGAGAGGACTGACCGGCTGGCGTAAATACCGTAGAGGACCGCAAGCACGCCACAGGCGATCACGAGCCAATATGCGTTAGACATCTTGAGTTTCCTTGTTTTGCTCGGAACTTTCGACCCTGCGACAGCGCTTAAGAAAGCCGTCGGTCCCTAGGGTCTGTGAAAACGCGCGGAACATGCCAGAAGAAGGGATTCAAGGCAATAGTCGCCAAGAGATCTGGCGATTTCGGACGTTCCGATGCGGCCGGGTTAAGAGCTAGCCTGTTCGTTGGCCGTTTTTCGGCCTGAAAACTTCAACCAGAGCGTCGTCAGGAACACGATAACCACCAGCGGCGCCATCACCAGATTTACCGCATCCCAACCTACCGTGTACTGAACAGCGCCGGAGGTGACAGCGCCGATCGAAATCGTGCCCCAGATGAAGAAATCGTTCAGACCCTGAACCTTCGCCTTCTCTTCCGGTGTATAGGTTTCGGTCAGCAACGTCGTACCGCCGGTAAATAGGAAGTTCCACCCGACCCCGACCAGAACCAGGCCGGAAAGGAAGTTAAGGAATGTGATCCCGGACAGGTGAATAACGATGCTGGCGCCGCACAACATGGCACCCGCGATCAGGATATTATTCACCCCATAGCGGGAAATCAGATGCCCGGTAATAAACGCTGGTGCATACATCCCGAGGACATGCGCCTGAATTACATAGGATGAATCTGAGAACGTGAAGCCGCAGACACCCATGGCAATTGGAGTCACCGTCATCAGAAACGACATGACCAGATAGCCGAAGGTTGCTGCGCATACGGCAATGATGAATTTGGGCTGTCGGGCAATTTCCGAAAGCCGGCGGCCCCCGGAATCTCGCTGCTCCCTTGTCGGGCGCGGAATATCGATGAAACTAACGACACAGGAGACCGCCAGGTAAACAACGATAAGCGCAAGATAAACCCCCGTGAATTGAACCGGCAGAATATCCGCCGTATTCCGTGCGAGGGTCGGGCCAAGCAAGGCGGCGACAACGCTTCCGGCGAGGACATAGGAAATTGCCTTGCTGCGGAAAGAATCCGTCGCGACATCCGCCGCCGCAAACCTGAAGTAGTGACAAAACCCGTTGAAGCTTCCGGTCAGCAAGGAGGCGATACAGAAAAGTGTAAAGTCGCCACTGGTGATCGCATATGCCCCGATTGCTCCGCCAACAGCACCAATCGACGCACCCGTTATAAAGCCGATTTTGCGCCCCACCCGGCCCATATACAGAGACGCTGGAATCGTCGTCAGCGCCATCGCAACGAACTGAAGCGCGAGCGGTAGCGTCGCCAGAGCCTTGTCACCGGTAAGGAGGATTCCCCCGATCAACGGGGCGGTAGATATTATTGCCGATGTCGAGGTCATGAAAAGGGCCTGACACGTGGCAAGCAGTAGCACGTTCCTGCGGACGGAAGCTATAGACATTGGCGTGATACATACGCCAGTCAGCGATCAACGCAAATTAAAATATAGGAAACAGGGTCACGTCATTATTCAGAGCATGCGGCCGTGATATACCTGCTGAAAGATTACGGAGGCGACTTGTTCTGCACGACCGCCTTGCTGGCGATATCGAGAAGTTTCCTATTCAGAATACCCGTACTCGGAACCAGCGGCTCTTGTGTCCGGCAAGTGATAAGACGGAACATAAGATCGTAGGTTTGGCTTCGGATCATGTCTACGCGGCTCAGAACGCAGTCCCACTCGTGGTCATCAGTCAGTTCCAGCGCGATCATCAGGGTGAATTGCTGTTTCACACTGCGCTCGCGCATCATGGAGGTATTCAACGGCTAAATTAGGAACGCAGTGATTTGCTGCAAACGCGACAATCATCGCCCCGAGGCGGGATGTGGAGATGACGGAAATATTTTAGTTCCCGAAAATCCAGAAACAATGAATGAAAACAGAAAGTGAACCGGTTTTAGAAATGCCGGTATCCGGGGGTTTCGACAGTGATAACATCGCCTTCTGCATCAACCAGTTCGACAACACCGCTCCCGGACACCAGTACTCCAATCCGGGTTACCGGCACCCCACAATTATTGGATACTTGCTGAACGCGATCCAGATAATCTCTCGGGGCTGCAAAAACCAGTTCATAATCATCACCGCCGGACACCAAGCCTGCCAAAGATACCTGTCCCGCTGAAGCCGCGGCGCGGGCGCCTGAAGACAGCGGGATATCCGACACCATCAACCGGACGTCGAGTCCGGATGCATTGCAAATATGCCCAAGGTCCGCGATCAGCCCGTCGGACACATCTGCCATGGCGGTGGCTACGCCGCGGAGAGCTCGACCAAGAGACAGCCGGGGCTGGGGCAACTGAAATCGCTGGACGAGTTTATCGGCGGTATGCGCGCCCTCTTTCATACGCTGCAGCCCCAGCATCGCATCGCCCACCACGCCGGAAACGAAGACAATATCACCGGGCTGCGCCGTTGACCGCTGGATACCCTGCCCGGCAGGAACTTCGGCAAACATGGTTACGGACAAAGTCAGTTCACCCGGCGTGGACGTGGTGTCGCCGCCCAATAGAGAAACGTCAAAATCCTCCTGATCCTGTTTCAAACCGACCGCGAAACCAGTCAGCCAATTTGCGAGGGCGTCCGAAGGTAGCGAGAGGTTGAGGAAATACCCCACCGGCTCAGCCCCCATTGCTGCGATATCGGAAAGGTTCACACGCAACAATCGCCGGGCGATCGCACCGGGGTTTTCAGTGGGCAGAAAATGAACGCCGGAAACCATGGTATCAGTCGACACAACGGTTTCCCAACCATCACGCTGGGGCAGTATCGCGGCATCGTCATTAAGACTCAGGGCAGCTGAATTTCCCGCTGCCAGTGGCGCGAAAATTTCCCGGATCAGATCGAACTCACCGGGCTCCACGATGTCATTCCTCCGCCCCAAACTCTTCACCACGGACCCTTCTAGCGACGCGATCTAGAATGCCGTTCACCATTCCTGGCTCCTGCCCGTCGTAGAATGCATGAGCAACGTCGACATACTCGGAGATTACGACGCGAGCTGGTGTGCGTGCTGCTTCCAGTTCGTATATGCCCGCCCTAAGAACGGCGCGAAGAATGAATTCCAGCCGATCAAACGTCCATTTGTTCGATAGCGCGGTGGATATCGTCTCGTCAATAGCGCTAATCCGCCCCGATGTGCCGCGAACGATTTCCGTAAACAGGGCCTTTTGCGGCGCGACATCGTTTTCGGTGTCAAAGCTGTCCCCCAGCCGGAAGCGGAGAAATTCTTCGACCACGATATCGGGTGACGCGCCGGAATGGTCTATCTGATATAGCGCCTGAACCGCCGCCAAACGTGCGGCGCTACGCCTTGCGCCGCCGCTGGATTTTCGCGCCGCGCCGCCGGCGGAAGCCGTCATTTCGAGTTGGAACTGAGTTTACGTTTCAGATCAATCATGGCTAGGCAGGCCCGCGCGGCAGCACCGCCCCGGTCATGCTGATCTCGGCTTGAGCGCGCCATCGCCTGTTCGCGGTTTTCAGTCGTAAGAACGCCATATCCGACAGCGATGCCATGCTCAAGAATCAGGTTGTTCAAACCGCGAGCACTCTCTTCGCATACATAATCGTAATGTGACGTTTCTCCCCGGATGACGCACCCGAGGGCGACATAACCGTCGAACCGGTCGGGGTCCGCACCGATTGTCATCCGGATGGCGCCCGATAGTTCGAAGCTGCCAGGAACTTCAAACCGTTCATAGGTGGCTCCAGCCTTTTCCATTTCGATCAGGACACTTTCGATCATCCGGTTGTTGATTTCCTCATAGTAAGGGGATTCGATGATCATTATGTGGGGACAATCGGACATTGAACCTACTCTTCGATTTTCTCTATAGGCCGGCGTCCAACGACCGAAAGACCGAAACCGTCCAGGCCTTTAATTGCGCGGGTCCGGTTGGTCAGCAATTCCATTTCCTTGACACCGAGGTCGACGAGGATCTGTGCACCCACCCCGAAATCCCGTAACGCGGGCGGCGCGATCTCCCTCCCCTCGTCGCTCGCCACCGATACCTCGGCCGACGCGGACAGGGGATCGGTGGGCACACGATGGCGAGCACGCACCTGGTTGGAAAGTTTTTCGGCCCAGGGATCGCGAATGATGACGATGACCCCGGATCCTTCCTCGCCGATGTTCCGAATCGCGCCTTCAAGTTCGTCTTCTCTCTGGTTCGTCGTGTCGTGAATCATGTCGTCCAAAATATTGACGGCGTGCATCCGGACCAGGACTGGTTTGTCACCCGTGACTTCGCCCTTCACAAGCGCTAGGTGCTCTGCGCCGGAAACGCGATTTCGGTAAACGATCAGCTTGAAGTCGCCGCCGTGTTTCCGGCTGATGCGTGTCGTCAGCGACCGTTCGACAATGGAATCGTTCTTCAGACGATACGCAATCAGGTCGGCGATTGTCGCGACTTTCAGTCCGTGGAATTGGGCGAACTTCACCAGATCAGGCAAGCGCGCCATCGTACCGTCTTCGTTCATAATCTCGCAGATCACACCCGACGGGTTGAGGCCAGCCAACCGGGATAGATCTACGGCCGCCTCAGTATGCCCGGTGCGAACCAGGGTTCCGCCATCCTGTGCCCGCAGCGGGAAGATGTGGCCGGGCGTAACGATGTCGTCCCGACCGTGAGACGGGTCGATCGCCACCGCCACAGTGCGTGCACGATCCGACGCGGAGATACCAGTCGTCACGCCTTCGCGCGCTTCAATCGACGTGGTGAACGCCGTCTCGAACTGGGATCGGTTGTCGCTAGACATCAAGGACAGCCCCAACTGATCGATGCGTTCGCCCGTCATGGCCAGACAAACAAGCCCACGACCATACTTCGCCATGAAGTTAATAGCATCGGGAGTCGCCATCTGCGCCGCCACGATAAGGTCGCCTTCGTTTTCTCGGTCTTCATCGTCGACGACAACGACCATTCGGCCATTCCGAATGTCCTCAATGACATCCGCAATTGGGGATAGAAAATCGGTTAAACCATCGTTCGACGCCATATTGGCGGCGTCTGCAATATCGCCTTTGCTGACTACGGTAAATTTCTTGTCCGACACGTGGTTCAATCCTTTCCAAGAAGGCGGGCAACGTAACGTGCGATCATATCAATTTCCATGTTGATTCGATCACCCACCTGCCGGCGGCCAAAAGACGTTGCACTTTGGGTATGGCTGATAATGTTGACGCCGAACCTGTTGGCGTTCACCTCATTTACGGTAAGGGACACGCCATCAAGACAAATAGATCCTTTTGGCGCGATGTAGCGGGCAAATTCCTGCGGCCCTTCGAAGGTAAACCGCACGCTGTCGCCTTCGGGTATCATATCCGTGAGTGTCGCAACAGCATCGACATGACCAGAAACGATATGTCCGCCTAGTTCCTCTCCGATCCGCATGGCGCGTTCCAGATTGACGGCCGTTCCCACCTTCCATTCACCCAACGCGGTCTTATCCAGTGTTTCAGCCGATGCTTCGATGGCAAACCAGCCAGGGCCTTTTTCAACGACCGTCAGACATGGCCCAGAACAGGCTATCGATGCGCCTATAGCGACATCGTCCGTGTCATAGGAAGTTTCTATTTTAATACGAGTGTCGCCCTTCTTCTCAATGGCGCACACCTTGCCGACGTCCGTGATGATGCCTGTAAACATGTCCCAATCCTCAGGCTGCGCGGGAATATATTGTGACTGTATCTTCTCCCGCCGCCCATTCAGATACTTTGACCAAGTTGCTTACTTCGTCAAGCTTCTGAATATCGACGCCGGAGATAGCGGGAATCCCGTCCACTCCGAAAACCTTTTGGGCCTTGAACCAGACTAGACGGTCGACCAGATCGCGCTGAAGAAAAGCTCCGATGGTGGCACCACCACCTTCGATCATCAACCGGGTAACCCCTTTTTCCGCTATGATATTCAGAACCGCCCGCGGGTCGGGTTGCCCTTGCTTGTCGGCAGGGGTTTTAAACACCTCCGCTCCGGCGCTTTCATACACTGAACGACGGTCGTCATCAGTATTTGAAACAATGAACACCCATGTCGGCGGATGGCCCGCCGTCGTGAGAAGGTTGTGGCTCGCAGGCACGGGATCCCGCCCGTCCAGAACCAGTCGGATCGGCGAAGAGTTCTCCAATCCTGGAAGCCGGCAGGTCAGTGATGGGTTATCGAGAATCGCCGTACGCGAACCGACGAGAATGGCGTCATTACGTGCTCGAAGGCCGTGCCCAAGGTTTCTGGCCAGCGGTCCGGTAATCCACTTGCTTTCGCCGGTTTCGGTTGCAATTTTGCCGTCGTCTGTGGTTGCCACCTTCACGGTGACAAATGGACGTTTTTCACGAAGCGTCAGCAAAAAACCCGCCGCGGCTTCTTCCGCCTCTTTCTGACAGACATTTTCTACCACCTGAAGACCGGCGCCGCGAAGCATCCTTACGCCGCCACCATCGACGCGGGGATCTGGATCGCCGGCACCAATTATCACACGGATAATACCGGCTTCGATCAGGGCCTGGGCGCAGGGCGGGGTATATCCGTGATGGGCACAAGGTTCCAGCGTGACATATGCGGTTGCCCCGCGGGCAGCATCTCCGGCGCGACCTAAAGCTTCCGTCTCGGCGTGGGGCCGCCCGCCGGGTTGGGTCCATCCGCGGCCAACAATACAGCCGTCGCGGACGATTACACAGCCGACAGATGGGTTCGGTGCGACGTTCCCGTGACCACGCCGCGCAAGCGCGAGCGCGATCCGCATGAACGTCTTATCATTCAACTTCTTCCTCTTCGCCGACCGTCAGGCTTTCAACGAAATCTTCAAAATCACGGGCTTCGCGGAAATTCCGGTATACGGATGCAAACCGGATGTAAGCGACTTGGTCCAGTTGTGACAACGCGTCCATGACCAACTCCCCAACCTGCTGAGAGGTCACTTCCGTCTGCCCGGAACTTTCAATCCGCCGGACAATACCCGTAATCGCGCGTTCGATACGGTCCGATTCTACCGACCGTTTGCGCAACGCAATATTCATGGATTGGGAAAGTTTTTCCCGGTCCAGAGGTTCCCGGCGGCCACCCGCTTTCAAAACGGTCATTTCCCGCAACTGCACCCGCTCAAATGTCGTGAAGCGGGCGCCACATGCCGTGCAGGACCGCCGTCGCCGAATTGCGGTGTTGTCTTCGGTGGGACGTGAGTCCTTAACCTGGGTATCGTCCGACCCGCAGAATGGGCACTTCATTACCTTATCCCTTCCCTTCTCATCCTGTCACCGATTAGCTTTCCGGATAGATCGGAAATCGTGCACACAATTCCGATACCCGCGCCCGGACAGACTGTTCGACATAAGAGTTATCGTTCGAACCCGAGGCGAGCCCATCCAGCACCTCTACGATCATCTCGCCGATCTGCCGGAATTCTGCCACGCCGAAACCACGTGTCGTAGCCGCGGGGGATCCCAATCGCACACCGGACGTGATGGCAGGTTTCTCCGGATCGAACGGAATGCCGTTTTTGTTGCAGGTCATACCCGCCGCTTCCAAACTGGCCTCTGCGACTTTGCCGGTTAGCCCTTTGGGCCGTAGGTCGACCAGCACCAGATGGGTGTCTGTTCCGCCAGAAACGATATCGAGCCCACCTTCAACCAGGGTCGCTGCCAGGACTTGAGCGTTTTCCACGACAGCAGCGGAATATATTTTGAACTCGGGCTTCAGCGCTTCCCCGAAGGCCGAAGCCTTGGCCGCAATCACATGCATTAAGGGCCCGCCTTGCGTACCGGGAAAAACCGCTGAATTGATATTTTTCGCGATATCTTGATCATTGGTCAGGATCATCCCGCCGCGTGGGCCGCGCAGTGTCTTATGCGTTGTCGTGGTCGCAATATGCGCATGCGGGAACGGGCTGGGATGAGCGCCGCCCGCGACCAGGCCGGCAAAATGCGCCATATCAACCATCAACAGCGCGCCTATGGAATCGGCAATCTCACGGAAACGTTCGAAATCGATTTGTCTAGGATAGGCTGACCCGCCCGCAACGATGATTTTCGGTTTATGCTCCTCCGCGAGGCATTGGACCTCGTCGAAATCGATGAGGGCATCTTCCTGCCGAACACCATACTGTACCGCATTCAGCCATTTACCCGATAGGTTCGGCGCCGCGCCGTGCGTCAAGTGCCCTCCCGCCGCCAGCGATAATCCGAGGATTGTGTCACCCGGTTTGAGCAATCCGAAATAAACCGCGCCATTGGCTTGCGCCCCGGAGTGCGGTTGAACATTGGCGAATTCACAACCAAACAACGCTTTCGCGCGGTCGATCGCAAGCTGTTCGGCGACATCGACATACTCACAGCCGCCGTAATAACGGCGCCCAGGATATCCTTCAGCATATTTATTCGTAAGAACCGACCCTGAGGCCTCTAGAACAGCTTTCGAGACGATGTTTTCGGAGGCGATGAGCTCGATCTGGTCCTGCTGGCGGGCCAGTTCGCTGTGCATGGCTGCATTGAGTTCCGGATCGGACTCGGCCAGAGACGTCGTGAAAAATCCTTCATGGGATATCGTCGATACGGGTGCGGTGGACATTTTATATTGCTACCTTAGTTCTACCCTTCCGAGTCATTCGGTCAGCTCATCTTCGCCACTCGACGGGCGTGCCGGCCGCCTTCGGATTTGGTCCCGAAAAATGCGCGAACCATCTTGCGGGCGGTTTCTTCATCGGTTTTACGCCCACCCAGGCACAGAACATTCGCGTCGTTATGTTGACGGGCCAGAACGGCTGTTTCTTCGTCATAACAGAGCGCGGCGCGAATCGAGGGATGGCGGTTCGCCGCAATGGAAATACCTATGCCGGTTCCGCAAATCAAAACGCCCTGCGCAACCCGACCTCCGGCTATGGCGGCAACCAGCTTGTCCGCGAAATCAGGATAATCTACGGAGTCTTCGCTGTCCGTTCCCAAATCGGAAACCTCTAGGCCCAATTGCTGCATTTCATCGATCACAAACTTCTTAAGGGGGAAACCGCCGTGATCGACGGCAACCCCGACGGTACCGGATTTCATGACGTTAGGTTCTCTGAAAGTTATTCTTTCGCTTAGTACCATATTTCGCGTATTCAAACCAGCATACTACTAGGTGTCGAGTTCAATGCGCGCTTGCCACAGAAGCAAGAGTACGACAATGCGATAAAAGGCCAACTTATCCGCTGTAGTTTGTTTAAATCTATCAGGCAATTAATTGTTTGATTTATGTCGATGGATTGCAAAAACAATACTGGTGTAATTAAGAGAATTTTTTGTGTTTGACGTTGATGAGGGTTCATGTGTCGAGGCGCTTACGACCTCTAGCATTCTCTACAGGCAAGGAATGTAATGGCAGATGAAGAACTGAATACGGTGAAAAAACGCCGAGTTTCTAGGGATGGCGGTCGACATCGTATCTGCCTATTTTCGAAGCAACCCCGTTCCGGCCGTTCAGGTGCCCGAGGTAATCGGCACCGTTTATTCATCGCTTGCCGCCATCTACGGTACCGAAGACGGCGCCGCTGTAACCAATGCGAAACCTGCCGTTCCGATCAAGAAATCAATTACACCAGATTATCTGATCTGCCTGGAGGACGGGAAACAGCTTAAAATGTTGAAACGGCATCTGCGGGCCGCTTACGGGCTGTCTTCCGCAGAATACCGGGAAAAATGGGGATTGCCGGCGAACTATCCAATGGTGGCCCCTAATTATGCAAAACAGAGATCCAATTTAGCGAAGCAGATTGGCCTCGGGCGCAGAAAAGGCAAAAAGCCTGGTAGCCGCCGCGGATGGTAAGATTAAACAGAAAATAGTTTTTCCCAAAGACGCATTACAATTTTCCAGGCGTTTTTCGTTTAAGCGTTTCTTCGCCGGCGGACGGAGGACCGACAATCGACACTTCCCTCTGTCTGACTGGGTCGATCGACGTCACCTATACGGTATTACTGATATGTTGGAATCCTATTAAAGACCCCGGCCTTGCCGGCGTTTTTGAGCAGCGGCCGCCCAAATTATTCATTATGTCTGGAGAATTAGAACAAGTTCGCTGCAAAAGTTCACGAATCAAAGCTGCGCGAATTCCATGGCCTTTGCCTTGAACCTATCATCTTCCAGCGATAGAAGCGGATTACCTCCCTCTCTAAAGGATCCCGACAATGCCGTTGGACGACATTCCCGCAGGCGCTTTCACGATTACCAGAGACATCCGCTTTTCGGATTCAGATCCTGCCGGGATCGTTTTCTATGCGGAGTTCTTTCGCATGTTTAATGATCTCTTCGAAGACTGGCTGGTCAAACGGCTCGGCATCGATTTCGCACACCAGTTTCAGGTCGAACAGCGCATGTTTCCACTCGTCCATGTCGATACCGATTTCAAGGAAGCCCGTCGAATGGGTCAGCAAATAGACCTGACGCTGATACTGACCAAATTGGGTCGGTCATCAATCTCATACAAAATCATTGGCCATGATGGCGATATGGAAATACTGCGCGGCAGTTTCGTGACCTGCGTCGCGTCCAAGAAAACGATGAGTACGATTGAAATCCCACCCGATATTCGTGCACCGATGGAAAATTATCTAGCGGTCTGCGAATCATGACGCGCGGGCGAAAAGTCCACGCATATCTGGTCGATCTCTAGGGCAGAAAACAGATCCCCGGAAACGTCGCAGCGGCACCCGAGTAAATTGGTCTCGGTGCATTCCTCCGGCTTGTAGTGCGTGCAATCCAAACAAGCACCAAATTCCGGAATCCTCTGGTGCAGGTGGACCGCATCCAGCAGCCGTTCCATCGCGGCAACCACTTCGCCCTGCATGTTCCGGTCACACGGCGCCAGGGCATCGTGAATCATGCCCAGTGGGTCCTTGCTCAAAATTGTCTGACCGCTGGCAGTTATCGAAATCTGAACCGAACGGCGGTCGCCATCCTGCCGTGTTCGTTTGATCAGGCCTTTGTTTTCCAGCGCCTTCAGTGTCTGGGAAACGGTTCCCTTGGTGGATCCCATGAAAGCCGCCAGCGCGCCGGGTGAACAACTATTCCGTTTGGCGCGCGCGACATAACGTAATGCCTCCCACTGGGCTGGATTCAAACCTTCAGAGAATTGCAGGGAATGTGCGATCCGGCTTAGCCGGTCGATCAGTTCAACGATTTTGGTGCGTTCAGGCATA
>CAJWUK010000075.1 GCA_913047365.1 uncultured Alphaproteobacteria bacterium
CTGTGTGACCTGATCCTGATCATCATTCTGATCATCGTTCCCAGTCTGGCGCTGTATCTACCAAGTCTGATGGCCGGGTAGCGATTCCACAGGTAGAATCTGTCCGGATTCCGGCGTTATTAGGAACCGCTCCCGCTAAAATTGAGTTCGGGACCTAACCAGAAGGAATTTACCGCATGGTTATGAAACCGCGCGACCGTATCGATTACTCTGCGATGGCCGACCGCGAACCTCTGAAACTGCCTGACGGAAAGAGGGTTGCGGTATGGGTAATCGTCAATATCGAAAACTGGGATGTCGAAAAGCCGATGGCGCGGACCGTTTTGCCGCCGCCCGGCGGACAGGTCCACATTCCTGACATTCCGAACTGGTCGTGGCAGGAATACGGCATGCGGGTCGGGTTTTGGCGGTTTCACGAGGCGCTTAACAGCCGGGGCATTCCGGCGACGCTTTCGGTCAATGGGTCTGTCTGCACGCAATATCCCCGGCTTGCCCAGGCCGCGCATGATGCAGGCTGGGAATTTCTCGGTCATGCCTATCATCAGCGCCCGACACACCTGATTGAGGATCAGCCCGAAGATATCCGGATGACGATTGAGGCTATCCGTGAGTTTACGGGTAAGCCGCCACGCGGCTGGATGGGCCCCGGTCTGACCGAAACGTTTGAGACGCCGGATCACCTGAAAGAGGCGGGCATCGATTACGTCGCCGACTTTCCGATGGATGACCAGCCGTTCGAGGTGAAGACCGAACACGGCCCGCTGGTGTCAATCCCCTATACAGTTGAGCTGAACGACATCCCCATGATGATCGTGCAGCATCACAAGGCCGTGGAATTCTATGACCGCTGCATGGATAATTTCGAACGTCTGTACAAGGAGGGCGAAGACAACGCCCGGGTCATGGCTATTGCGGTACACCCCTATATTTCTGGGACACCGTTCCGGATCAAATACTTCGAACAGGTGCTCGACGAAATTTCCAAGCACGATGACGTTGTGCTTTGGACCGGTGGTCAGATTTTCGACTGGTATAAGTCCATTACCTGAGGCCTAGTCTACTGCTCTCGACAGCCCGCGTTCCCCAAGGCAGCATAAGGTAAACAGGAAGGGTGTCCGGGAGCGGATAAAAATGAAAAATAGGCTGGGGGAATCGCCGCGTCGCAAGGAAGACTTGCGGCTGCTGACGGGTAGAGGACAATTCGCTGATGATAATAACGCGACGGGTCAGGGCCATGCCGTCATGGTGCCGTCCGTTCACGCCCATGCAATCATTTGCGGCATCGATAAGACTGCGGCACTGTCGGCGCCGGGGGTGATCGAGGTTCTGACCGGTGCGGACTGGCTGGCCGACGGTCTGGGTGCCATTCCACATAATCTGGGATTTTCGAGTCCGCCGGATATCGCGCTTCACAACCGGGACGGATCGGCAAAATTCGTCGCGCCGCACTATCCGCTGCCCGCGGATCGGGCGCGTTTGGTTGGCGAGCCTGTTGCCATGGTTGTCGCCGAAACCGCGCGTCAGGCGCGTGATGCTGCCGAACTGGTCGAAATCGACTACGAGGTATTGGCGCCGATAATCGATACCGATCACGCGGCGGATGCAAATGCACCCGTAATCTGGCCTGATAACGGCTCGAACGTTTCCATCGATGCCGATGTAAACGACCTGTCGGAAACTGCCGAGCTGTTGAAAGACGCCGCGCATGTGGTCCGGCTGAAGACACAGTTAAGCCGGGTGTCGGGCGTGGCCATGGAGCCCCGATCCTCGCTTGGCGAATATGGGGAGGACGGCCGATACACCCTTCAGACCACGGCCGGCAGTATCTATCGCTATAAGCGAGAAATAGCGGAGCTACTGCAGGACGATGAAGAAAATGTTCGCATCGTTATCCGCGACGTAGGCGGATCGTATGGGCCGAGAAACGCGCTTTATGTAGAGCATGCGCTGGTACTATGGGCGGCAAAGCGTCTCGGTCGTCCTGTTAAATGGACCTCGGATCGGACCGAAAGCATGCTGACCGACTATCAGGCGCGCGACCTGGTCATCGATGCAGAACTGGGATTCGATGCTACCGGCAAGATAATTGCGTTACATACCCGGAACACGTCCAACATTGGCGCTTATTCAGCCTCATGGATTCCGTTGATCAAGGGGGTTGAGATCACCACTGTGCTGTACGACATCCCGGCTGCAACCGCGCAGGCGATTGCGGTGCAGACGAATACCCCGCCTACATATCCCTATCGCAGCGCCGGCCGGCCGGAAGTCATGTATGCGATGGAACGCATGATGGACATGGCGGCGGAGGCGATGGGACTTGATCGTGTTGAAATTCGTCGCCGCAACTTGATTACGCCATCAGCGATGCCGTACGAAAACAAATTCGGCTTGCCGTATGATTCCGGCGATTTCCCGCAACAACTGGATGAGGCTATCGCGCTTTCGGAATGGGCGGATTTCGGGGAAAGGCGGGAAGAAGCGTCATCGCGCAGAAAGCTGCGAGGAATAGGTGTCGCCAACTATGCCGATCTGTCCACCGGGTATCCGCGCGAATGGACCGAAATCGACATACGCCCGGAAGGAACCGTGGACGTCCAGATCGGAACGATGCCGACTGGTCAGGGACATCAGACTACGTTCAGTCAGATGGTCGCCGAATTGCTACAGGCCCCGTATGAAACTATCAATATCGCTTACGGGGATACCGATCTGCTGAAGGACGGAGGCGGCACCCATTCCGGGCGCAGCATGCGCATGGGGGCTATCGTGTTGTGCGATGCCAGTGAAAAGATTATTGCCAAAGGTAACCGCATCGCCGCCCATGTTCTGGAAGCGGCTGCTGCGGATATCGAATATTCTGATGCGACCTTCACGGTCGTGGGGACGGACCGGCAGATTAGCCTGTTCGATGTTGCTGCTGCCGCACGGGACCGAGACGACTTACCAGAAGACTTAAAGGGTGACCTCCGCGAGGACGCAGATACCCATTTTCCAAGGGCGGTGCTTGGGTCAGGGTGTCACGTGTGCGAGGTCGAAGTCGATCCTGAAACCGGCGAGGTCGAGATCGTCAACTGGACTGCCGTGGACGATGTTGGGCGCGCGATCAACCCGATGACGTTGGACGGGCAAACCCATGGCAGCGTGATGCAGGGGGTTGGCCAGGCGCTGATGGAAAACTGCGCCTATGATAACGATACCGGCCAGATGATCGGAGCGACTTTCGTCGACTACGCCATGCCTCGGGCGGCTGATTCGCCGCCCTTCAGAACAAAACTGATGGAAATACCCAGCCCGTCCAACCCGCTGGGCATCAAGCCGGGCAGCGAAGGCGGTACAGCGGTCGCACCTGCGGCCATCGCCAATGCCATTGTGGATGCGTTGCGAGAGTTCAGCATCAATCACATAGAACTACCCGCCACGCCGGAACGCATCTGGCGGGCGATCAACGGCTAGAACCAGCGCCAGCTATTTATCAAACCGAATATCGCGTTTTTCCAGGAACGCCCGCATGCCTTCACGGGCATCGTCTGAGGCCTGGGTCAGAGCCGAGGCAAGGGATTCCACGAAGTAGCCTTCGCTTTCGCCCATGCGGTCGATACGCTGGATGGTATTCAACATCATTTTGTTGGCAAGCGGCGCGTTACCGGCGATGGTTTCTGCCAGTTCCATAGCCTTGTCGAACGCTTCACCTTCGCCGACCAGGTGATGCGATAGGCCCAGCTGCTGGCCTTCTTCGGCGTTCATACGGCGTCCGGTCAGCATCATTTCAGTCATTCGGCCTGGACCAATCACCCGGGCGACCCGAATGCTGGCGCCTCCGCCCACATAAATGCCGCGCCGGCCTTCGGGAAGCTGGTAGATGGTCGACGGTTCGGCCACCCGCACATGGGCCGTGGCCGCGAATTCCAGCCCTCCACCCATGACCGCGCCGTGCATCGCGGCAACGAATGGCAGGCCGCCATATTGAATCAGGTCGAAGGTGCGATGCCAGTAGCGGGAATGTTCGAACGCTTCGTCGACATCGCGTTCCTTGTGTTCGGACAGATCCAGCCCCGCACAGAAATGATCGCCATTGGCCCGCACGACGCCGACCAAAGCGTCCTTTGGCGGATCGCTGAAAAACCGGTGCAGGTCCTGGATCAGCGTGTCGTTGACGGCATTGCGTTTTTCCGGGCGGTTCAGGGTAAGGACCGCAATGCGGTCACGCATTTCGAAGTCGAGAAAAGTGGAGCTGAAGGCGGACAAGTTCTTTCTCCCGGACCTAACTGGACAGCGGCGTTGAGGCCTCTATAAGAGGCCCAAAGCGCGGTGTAAACTCCGCCAAGGGACATAACGGGGGAAACAGGATGGATATCAGTGGTCATGGCGCGATTGTCGCCGGCGGCGCTTCCGGATTGGGAGCGGCGACTGCCGCGGCTCTAGCGGCCGCCGGGGGAAAGGTCGCTCTTCTGGATGTGAATATGGAGGCCGCAAACGAAACCGCGGAAGCCATAGGTGGTGTCGCGATTGAATGCGATGTCACCGATCCTGATGGTGCAAATATGGCCATCGATGCGGCTATCGACGCCGTTGGCGAATCCCGAGTGCTAGTCAATTGCGCTGGCGTTGGCCCTGCGGAACGGATTTTGGGCCGGGAAGGGCCGCAACCTCTCGATCACTATGCGCGTTGCATCAATGTGAACGTCGTCGGATCATTCAACATGTTGCGCCTTGTGTCCCATCGGATGACCCAGTTGGAGACGCTAGATAGCGACGGTGAACGGGGCGTCATCGTCAACACGTCTTCGGTTGCCGCATATGATGGGCAGGTCGGGCAGGCGGCATATTCGTCTTCCAAGGGTGCCATCGCCGGCTTGACGTTACCCGCCGCGCGAGAACTGGCCCGGTTCGGCATACGGGTCGTTGCCATCGCGCCGGGCGTGTTCGAAACGCCGATGCTCCGCGGCCTGCCGCAACCGGCACAGGAATCCCTTGAAAAAGCCACGCCTTTCCCATCGCGTCTGGGCACTCCGGAAGAATACGCAAATTTCGTGATGTGCATTCTGGGTAATAAGATGCTGAATGGAGAAGTCGTGCGGCTGGACGGCGCATTGCGCCTGGCCCACGGATAGACGGGGAAATAACGAACCGTGGCGGATCTGATGCAGGTCAACATGCAGATGTTCGGTGTCAACGTCGAGCAGCGGGATAGCGGTGAAATGATCCTGAGCTGCCCCGAACCGTTGGCCGATCTGCCGTCCAGCGTCGTGGCGATGTTGCGGGATCACGCCGCCGCACATCCCGACCGGGATTTTCTGTGTGAACGGAATGGATCCGGCGAATGGCGCCGGGTCACCTATCGCGATGTACTTGCCGCCGCGAACGCGATTGGACAGGCCCTTCTGGAAGGTGGGCATAGCCCCGACCGCCCGGTGGCGATCCTATCGGACAATTCCCTCGATCAGGCTTTCGTGACGTTTGGTGCGATGACGGTCGGCATTCCCGTCATGCCGATATCGCCCGCCTATTCGCTCATGAGCCAGGATCACGAGAAGCTGAAAAGCGTCATTGACCACAATGACCCCTCCGTAATTTTTGTCGAGAACCCGGAACCCTTCGCCAGGGCACTCGCCGCGCTGAAACCGTCTGATCGAACACTTGTCGTCGGCACCAGTGCTGAGGCTCCGTCTGGGGCCGAATCCCTCAATGACTGGTTGGCCAAATCACCCAGCCCTGAGGTCGATGATGCGGCTGCGAAGATTGATCTGGATACCATCGGCAAAATACTGTTGACCTCCGGTTCCACAGGACTGCCAAAGGGTGTGCTTAACACCCATCGCATGATGGTATCGAACCAGGTTGCGAGCGCGCAGGTCTACTCATTCCTGAAGGATGAGCCGCCTGTCTTCTTGGACTGGCTCCCTTGGAACCACACCTTCGGCGGCAATTACAATTTGAACATGGTGCTGCACAACGGCGGGACCATGTATATCGACGAAGGGCGTCCCGTACCGGGCAGGATCGAAGCAACTGTAGCCAATCTACGCGAGGTTGCGCCCACCCTCTATCTGAACGTGCCGCGGGGATACGATCTGCTGCTCCCTTTGCTGGAAGAAGACGAAGCCGCGCGCGACGGGCTATTCCGCAATCTGCAGAAATTCTTCTTCGCCGGCGCCGCTCTGCCCAGCAATGTTTGGAAGCGGCTAGATGCACTGGCGGTTGCAGTGAAGGGCGCACGGGTCCCGATTACGACTTCTCTAGGGTCGACCGAGACCGCGCCGGCCGCAACTTATATGAACTGGCTGCCTGAAGCTGCGGGCAATATCGGTGTGCCCATGCCGGGGAACGAACTCAAACTCGTCCCCAATGGTGATAAACTTGAAATACGGTTTCGTGGCCCCAATATCACGCCGGGCTATTATAAGCATGACGATTTGACCGCCCAGGCGTTTGACGAGGAAAACTATTTCCGCATCGGCGATGCCGGCCGCTTCGAGAATGAAAACGATCCTGCGGCCGGTGTTGTATTCGACGGCAGGGTGGCGGAAAACTTCAAACTGAATTCCGGCACCTGGGTGCATGCGGGGCAGCTAAGGCTGCAGGCGATAGCGGCGGCGGCGCCGGTTATACAGGACGCGGTGGTCACTGGGCAGGACGAGGAAGAAGTCGGATTGCTGGTCTTTCCCAGCATAGCCGGCTGTAATGAAGTCGCGGGAGAAGAGATTGACCCGGCAGTAATCGCAAGTCATACCTCGGTTCACGCACGCCTGCGGAAGGGGCTGGCGGCGCATAATGCTGATAATCCCGGGAGTTCTACGCAGATAAAACGGGTGCTGGTGATGACTGAACCTCCCCAGATCGACGCGGGCGAAATCACCGACAAGGGGTACATCAACCAGCGTGCCGTTTTGGGCCGCCGATCAAACCTCGTTGACATGCTTTACACAGGCGACTCCGACGATATCGTATTAATAGATTGAGAAAGACACCGTCCACAGGCGGTAAAGGGAGAAAAAATGATCAAGGTGCATGACATCGCGTTCGGACGTCTTCAGTCACCCGACCTAGATCAGGCTGAAGAGTTTCTGACCGATTTCGGAATGGTTCGTGCAGAACGGACGAACGACGCGCTCTACATGCGGGGAACCGACCCTGACAACTACATTCACGTTACCCACAGGGGTGAGCCGAAATTCGTCGGCTTGGCATTCGAGGCGGCGAGTGAGGAAGATTTGGACATCATTTCCAAAGCGGATGGCGCGTCGGATATAGAATCGATGGACGATCCCGGCGGAGGAAAGCGGGTCCGTCTGACCGAGCCTAACGGCTATCAGATCGAGATCGTCTGGGGGCGCGAAGACCGAGAAGAAATTCCAGTCGATCGTTTCGGTATCAATACCGCCGCGGCCCGGGATTCCCGCCTTGGAGAGCTTACGCGCATTCAACGCGGACCCTCTCATGTGAAGAGGTTGGGCCACGCGGTCATAATGACCCCTGATGTTGCCGGTGGCACAAAATGGTTCCGCGACCATCTTGGCCTTGTTTCATCCGACGATGTGTATGCGGGCGAAGAAGATAACATCATCGCCACATTCAATCGCATCGATGGTGGCGAGCGTTTTGTCGATCATCATACGTTCCTGTGTATCGGTGGTGAAAATGCCGGTTTGAACCATATGGCGTTCGAAGTGCACGATATCGACGATGTTTTCATGGGTAACGCCCATCTGAAGGCCAAGGAAAAATACGATCACATGTGGGGGCTTGGCCGACACGTCCTGGGTAGCCAGGTGTACGATTACTGGCAGGATCCTTGGGGACGCGTTCACGAACACTGGACCGATAGCGACCGTCTGAACAATCAGAACCCTCCGAACCTGGTTGCGGCGGAGGACGGGCTGGATTCCCAATGGGGCGAGCCGGTGCCGGAGCGTTTCATCAACCACGCAACGCCCTGATACCGGAGAACCGACAATGCTGGCAAATGTAAACGGCGTGAACATCAACTACGAAGTGTCGGGAAACCCCGATAAGCCGTGGCTGACCTTTTCCAACTCACTCGCGACCAACCTACATATGTGGGACGACCAGGCAGAGGCCCTCGCGGACGAATTTCACATCCTCCGCTATGACAAACGCGGCCATGGAGCATCCGAACCGGTTGCCGGGCCCTATACCTTTGATGATCTGATCGGCGATATCGTCGGGCTATGGGATCATCTCGGTATCAAGAAGACCCATTTTGTCGGCCTGTCGATCGGTGGAATGACGGCACAGGGCATCATGCTGAAGCACGCCGACCGGCTGTTGTCGGTCGTCATTGCCAACTCCATGGGCAAGGTTGCGCCGGAATTCGTGGGCGCATGGCAGGATCGCATCGATCTTGCCAATGAAAACGGCATGGACCCGTTGGTACAGTCCACCATGGAACGCTGGTTTACCGATGCCTTCCGTAATCAAGGGTCAGCAGACGCGGAAAAGGTTGCCAACATGATCTCCACGACATCTGTTGCCGGATATACCGGATGTGCCGCCGCTATTCAGAAGCTGAATTATCTAGACAGTCTGGACCAGATCAGCGGGTTGCCGGTGCTGTTCATTGCCGGCGCTCAGGACGCCGGAACACCCCCTGCCGGTATGGAAGCCATGCACCGCAATATGGCGGGTTCGGAATACGTGCTTCTAGACCCCGCGGCCCATATATCGAACGTCGAAAGGTCTGCAGATTTCACCGGTACATTGTCCGGTTTTCTCGCCAACCACTAGCCCTTTGGCACCATCGCTGGCTGGCCAGAATATGAAAGGAACAGTTCTATGACCGATACCGCGGGGGTAATCGGCCTTGGAATCATGGGCGGGGCATTTGCGCGTCTGATGGTCGATGGCGGCGTTTACGTATTCGGCTATGACCCGTCCATAGACGCGCTGGAAGCAGCCCGTGCTGCTGGCGTGGAAACCATGGGGTCGTCCGCCGCGGTAGCGGAAAAGGCGGATGTCATTATGGCATCCCTTCCCAGTCCGGCGGCCCTGATTGCCGTTGCGGAAGAGATCGCGGCTTCATGTGCATCCGGCTGCGTCGTCGTAGAGGCCAGCACACTGACCCTGGCCGACAAGCAGAAAGCGCACGACATTCTCGCGGCTGCGGGACATACGCTTCTCGATTGTCCCGTTTCCGGCACTGGTCAGCAGGCCCAGAATGGCGATTTGGCCGTATTTACCAGCGGTGATCAAATGGCCGTGGAAAAGGCTATTCCGGTGATCGAAAAATTCAGCCGTGAAAACAAATACTGCGGCGAATTCGGCAACGGCAGCCGAATGAAGTTCGTCGCGAATCATCTGGTGACTATTCACAACACTGCCGCCGCCGAGGCGATGGTTTTGGGCATGAAGTCGGGCCTCGATCCCCATCTTATCTTCGATGTAATCTCCACAAGTGCGGCCACGTCGAGAATGTTTCAGGTGCGCGGAAAGATGATGGCCGATGCGAATTACGACGATGTCGGGATGTCGAACCGTTTGTACCAGAAGGACCTGGATATCATCACGTCCTTCGCGTCCGACGTTCATTGCCCGGTAAATCTGTTTGCCGCATCGGTACAACCCTACCGCGCAACCATTGATCAGGGTCTTGCCGAGAAAGACACAGCCGCGGTCTGTGCCGTTCTGGAAGATCAGGGACGGGTAAAGAGATAGCCATGGCCGATCTGTTTTCTCCACTGGACGTTGGTTCCTTTGAATTTTCCCACCGGGTCGTTATGGCGCCCATGACCCGCAACCGGGCGGAAACGGGAAATGTTCCGCATACACTGAACGCCACCTATTACCAGCAACGGTCGGACGCTGCGTTCATCATCACCGAAGCGACCCAGATGTGTCCGGAAGGCCAAGGGTATCCCGGGACTCCCGGCATTCATTCTAAAGAACAGATTGATGGCTGGCGCGAAGTCACTGACGCTGTTCACGAAGCCGGTGGGCGGATTTTCCTGCAGATATGGCATGTGGGCCGGATTTCTCATCCGGATCTTCAGCCGGATGGGAAAGACCCGGTTGCGCCGTCGGCGATACAGCCGACCGGCGAGGCAATGACTTTTTCCGGCATGAAGCCGTTTGTCACGCCACGCGCGCTGGATGAAGAGGAAATCCCGGGATTAATTGAGCAGTACCGGCAGTCGGCAAAGAACGCGGATATGGCGGGTTTCGACGGCGTAGAGGTTCATGGTGCCAACGGGTATCTACTCGACCAGTTTACGCGGGATTCCACCAATACGCGGACTGATTCCTATGGCGGTTCGGTCGAAAACCGATGTCGTTTTCCGCTCGAAGTAACTGACGCTGTTGTCGAGATATGGGGGAAAGAACGGGTTGGATACCGCATCTCTCCCTTCCAGCCCTACAACGATATTTCCGACAGCGACCCGGTGTCGACGTTTTCCTATCTGACGGAAGAGCTTGCCAAACGGGATCTCTTGTACTTGCACCTGGTGGAACTAGGCGGCAACGAGGACGGCGACGATTTTATGGCCGCGCGCAACCCGTTATTCGCAAAGCTACGTGACTTATGGCCGAATACGCTTATCACCAATGGCGGCTACGACCGAGAAAAAGCTGATGCCGTCATTAATGCCGGTTTGGCCGACATGGTGGCGTTTGGTGCGTTATACCTGTCCAATCCCGATCTACCGGAACGTCTACTGTCCGGCGCGGGATTTAACGAAGCGCAGCGTGCGACCTTCTACGGCGGCGGCGCCGAGGGCTATACGGATTATCCGTTCCTGAAAAGCTGATCGCTATCCGTGGCGGCGCAGAAAACGGGTCAGCGTCGTTTCGCCCCAGACATCGTTCGTCGTGAACGGATCACCTGCGACAAATCTTTCCACGGCTTCCCGGTCCGGTGCCTCAATGAGGAACATGGAGCCGATCATTGTTTCACCGTCTTCCGCGAGCAAAGGGCCGGACAGGGTAATATCGACGCCGCATTCCTGCTGATACGCTCGATGTTCATCGACCAGCTGTTTTCGCATTTCCACACGGTCTGGTTTGTCTTTGATATACAGGCAGAAAAGCATCTTCCGTTTCCCGGTGCTGGCAATCTGTCGACAGAACCTTTTTCAATCACGCAAAGCGGTTTGCCGACCCGTTGCTTGTGCGACAAACCGGGGAACTATAAGACATTTTACCCATGGATGATTTTATTTTTGAAGCCTTTCCGGCCCGGATCGTTTTCGGCGCCGGAAAGATCGCGGAAGTTCCGGCAGAGCTTGACCGCCTCGACGGTTCGTCGGCGCTCCTAATAACCACCCTTTCTCAGTCTTTTGTTGCCGACGAAATCGAGAGATCTCTGGGTAGCCGCTGCGCCGCCCGGATTGACGGCGCCGTCATGCATGTGCCGAGGGAAAATGCCGACGCAGCGATTGCGCTTTGTGAAGAGAAAAACTGCGATAGTGTAATCTCCATCGGGGGCGGATCAGCGGTCGGATTGGCCAAAGCCATCGCGCTGTCGAAAGGTCT
>CAJWUK010000076.1 GCA_913047365.1 uncultured Alphaproteobacteria bacterium
ATCCGCGGCCCCCAACGCGATGTACCATTTGCTCCAGGCACCTCCCAGCGGAGGCAATCCGATCACACTTAGTGCGCCAATAAGAAATGCGCTGAAAGTGAATGGCATTCTCCAGCCCAATCCGCGCATCTGACTGATTTCAGTTTTATGGGTCGCGACCATGATGGCGCCGGCACAGAAAAACAGTGTGATCTTTCCAAAGGCATGCATGGCGATGTGCATGGCGCCACCGACAATACTGAAGGAGGTTGCCAGCGCCCCGGCGAGCACAACATATGAGAGTTGGCTCACCGTGGAGTAGGCGAGTCTTGCCTTCAGGTTATCCTTGGTCATGGCGATCAGCGAGGCGAGCAGCACCGTTGCTCCGGCGACGTACATAAGCCATACGCTCGCACCGGTGTCGCGCAGGAAGTCCGCCCCGAAGATGTACACGATGACTTTGAGAACTGTGAAAACGCCTGCTTTCACGACTGCCACGGCATGAAGGAGGGCGCTCACCGGTGTCGGCGCAACCATGGCAGCCGGGAGCCATCGGTGGATTGGCATCAACGCAGCCTTGCCGATGCCATACATGTAGAGGAATAGCATCACGATTACGAGCCCGTCGTCTATCTTGCCTCTCAGTATGCCGCCTTTGGTGAAGTCCAGCGTCCCCGCTGCCGACCAGGTCCACAAGATTGCGACCAGTAGCAGTCCGATCGAGGTCGACATCAGGATGCCCAGGTAAACCCGGCCCGCCCGCTTGGCTTCTTCGTTCTGATTGTGTGTCACCAGTGGATAGGTCGACAGGGTCAGGACTTCATACGCCACGAACAGGGTCAGCATGTTGCCGGAGAATGCAACGGCCAGCGCGCTCGAGATGGCGATTGCAAAACACATGTAAAAGCGCGTCTGGTTGGGTTCGTTGTGACCGCGCATGTAGCCGATGGCGTAAAACGACGTAATGATCCAAAGGAACGAGGCGATCAGTGCAAACATCATCCCAAGCGGTTCGACGACGAATTCGAGCGGCAAACCGGGAAGCACCTGAAGAACCGTAAGTGTGGGCGTTTCGCCCGCCAGAACCGGCGGTAAAACCTGAAGGACACATACGAAGGTCAGGGTCGCGGTAATCACCGTGACCACTTCCCGTTGGTTCGGTCGCGGGCCCGACATCCAGATCATGATCGTGCCGATCAGGGGCAGCAGTATCGATAGAGCAATATAGTCCGCCGTATCCAGCATCAGCCCGCCCCCATAAGCGCCTTGGCGGCTATCTCGGCCACGCCAACCGAAATTGATGTATCAATGCCGAAGTAGAAATTAGCCAGAACGAGAATCCATGCTGGTACCAGTAGGTTTAGCGGCGCTTCCGAGACTTCTTTCAGGTCGTCCGGAGGTTCCCGAAAATAGGCGGCCTCGATCACCCGCCATAAATAGATGATTGCGATCAGGGAACTGGTGACGATCAGAACAGCCAGATACCACCAACCCTTCTCCAGCACCGCCAGGATCAGGTACCATTTGCTGATAAAGCCGGCGGTGAGCGGTATCCCGATCAGACTAAGGCCGCCCCCCACGAATGCCGCCATGGTCCACGGCATCTGGCGCGCGATACCCGCCATCCGGTCTATATGACAGGACCCGATGCGATAGAATATACAGCCAAGGACAAGGAACAGTGCGCCTTTCATCAGGGCGTGATTGAACAGATGCACAATGCTGGCCGTCAGTCCGGCGACGCTGACCAGGCCCAGCCCCAGTATCATGTAGCCGATCTGCGCAACCGACGAATAGGCCAGTACCCGCTTCACGTTTTTCTGGAAACAGGCCACGATCGACGGGAGGAACATCGCCAGGATGGCCAGGATCAGGAAGGGCGTTGCCGTCGGCAAAATTTCGAACGAGAACCGGACGCCGAACACCGTAAACACGAAGCGCAAAAGAATGTAGACCGAAACCTTGGTCGCCGTTGCGGCCAAAAATGCCGAGACCGTGCTGGGGGCATGGGTGTAGGCATTTGGCAGCCACTGATGTAACGGGAACAGGGCGATCTTCAGACCTGCACCGACAACCAGAAATGCGAAAGCGGCAATCACTGTTGTATTATCGTATCCGGCTTCTGGCAGACGCTTGGAAATATCCACCATATTCAGTGAACCGGTCGCCTGATAGAGCAGTCCGATGGCGATCACGATGAAAGTCGCGCCGATGGTTCCCATCACCAGATACTGGTACGCGGCGGTGAGCGCCCGGCGATCAAAGCCGAGCGCGATCAGCACGTAGGATGAGAGCGACGAGATTTCGAGGAAAACGAAAAGGTTGAAGGCATCTCCGGTAATCGACACGCCCATCAAACCACAGAGGCACAGTAAATATGCCGAGTAGAACAAATAGGCCCGGTCTTCGACGTATTCTAGTAGCAGTGAATTCCGGGCATATGGCGCGACGACCGACCCGATACCGGAAACGATAATCAACAGGTATACGTTCAGTGCGTCGACGCGCAGTTCGATCCCGAACGGCGGCGGCCATCCGCCCATTTCGTATGAAATGACTCCTTCATTAATCACCCGCACAAGCAACAGGCAGGATCCGGCGAACGAGGCCCAGGTCGCGAGAAGCGCAACTGTAAACGCCCAGTCCTTGCGTCGTAGCAGGACGCAAAGCGCTGCGCAGGTCATTGGGATGATGATTACCAGGGCAGGCAGGTGCGCTTTTAGCATCACATGCTCTCGTCCTGGGAGTGTATATCGTCTTCTTCGATCGTTCCGTATTCCTTGCGAATGCGCACGACCAGCGCTAGGCCTAACGCAGTCGTCGCCACGCCAACGACAATTGCGGTCAGGATCAGAACGTGTGGTAGCGGGTTGGAATAGACGTCTATCCCCTTTTCGAGGATCGGCGCAGTCCCACCCGAAACCTTGCTGAAGGAAATATAGAGAACAAAAACCGATGCCTGGAAAATATTCAACCCGACCAGTTTTTTGATCAGGTTTCCGCGCGCGATGACAATATACAATCCCGCCATCGCCAGCACGATGACGATCCAGTAATTGTAGAGGCCTTCGAAATCCGCCACGGGCCGCGCCTCTATTCTTCCCGCCAGGTGGCGAAAGTGAAAAACACGGTCATCATCACAGACGCAACAGTCGTTCCGACGCCAAGCTCGATCAGAAATATGCCCAGGTGCTGACCTTCTTTGGAAACATGGGAAAGCGGGCTGTAGTTCAGATAGTTTTCGCCCAAGATCAGTCCGAGAAGCCCGACCGAAGCGTAAATCAGGACACCGCCGGCTATGCCCGCGCGCAAGATACCCTCAGGAAGAATCCGCTGCGCTGAGGCCACTCCGAAAACCATTGCGTAAAGCACGAAGCCCGCGGCAAAAATGACGCCAGCCTGGAAACCGCCCCCCGGTCCGAAATCGCCGTGGAACTGAACATACAGGCCAAAGAGCAGAATAAACGGCACCAGTAGTTTGGTGATAACTCTCAGGACGAGATAGTCTTTCACGCCTCGTCCCTTTTATGGGGTGCCGGGGGCGTCAGTCCCCGGCGCCAGCTTCCCAACAGTAGGATGACACCGATACCGGCTGTGAAAATCACGACCACCTCACCAAGGGTATCGTACCCGCGGTAACTGGCGAGAACGGCCGTCACCACATTTGGAATGCCGGTGTGTTTCTTGGTGTTTTCCAAATAATAGGGGGCGACATGCTTATTGGTGACTGCTTCTGCGTCGCCAAACCGGGCCATGTCGAAACTACCGTAAATTAACGCCGCACCGGTAATTGCGACAACGATAAAGGGCAAATACGGCTTGTGAGCAGGTTTTTTTTCGATGCGCGTCGTTAGCGCCAGCGTGCCAATGAAAAGAACAGTGGATATGCCGGCGCCCACGGCGGCTTCGGTAAAGGCCACGTCCACCGCATCCAGCACGACGAACACCGACGCCGCCAGAAGGCTGTAAATGCCGCTTAACATGACCACCGCCATCAGGTTTCGGATGAATACAATGCCGATAACGGTAACCGCCATCAGGGCAAGAATGACGATATTGACGGCCTCTTCCATCATTCCCTCCCGTCAGTCTCACCATCTTGTTCGACCGGTGCGTCGCTATGCAGGATGGGGCGAAGGCCGCTGGTCCAGGCGGTGTGATTCAGGGCGAATGAAGATGTCGGACTGGTAAAAAGCAAAAACAAAAGGATCATCACGAGTTTGACGGTCACCAGCGTCAATCCGGCCTGAAACATCAGGCCGATCAGGATCAAACCGGCCGCCAGTGTATCCGTGATACCGACGGCGTGACTTCGGGTGTAAATATCCGGCATGCGCAGGACGCCTATTGCACCCACGAAAAGAAAGAACGAGCCGCCTATCAGGCAGATCCAGGAAACGATGTCTATGACATCTTCCATCACGTGTCCTGGCCTTTTTCTATGCTTTTGGGCGCTTCACCGGGACCGATCGCTAGGTTACCGTATTTAAAATACTTCAGGAGCGCGATGACGCCGATGAAGTTGATCAGCGCATAAACCAGCGCGATATCTAAAAACTCCGGACGGCCCATCAGGAAGCCCAGAACGGCAATAATCAGCACCGTTTTCGTACCGAACATGTTCACCGCAAGAATTCTGTCATACAACGTTGGGCCGACGAAGGCGCGGATGACGGCAAAGGCCATCGTAATCATCAGGGCAATTGCGGCGGCAGTAAACATTATTTCGCCGCCTCCAAAACTGTAACCCGGCGGTCCATGTCGCCCCCTTCAAGCCCTTCGGTGCCTTCCCGCGAGATTGCATGAACCAGTATCTGGCCGTCCTTTTCGACATCGATGGATATCGTTCCCGGTGTAAGCGTGATGGAATTAGCAAATATGACCAGACCGAGGTCGGTTTTCTGCGTCGCCTTAATCTTGACCATGGTTGGACTGATAGGCGCAAACCCCAGAACCCGCTTGGTGACGTCGATGTTTGCTTTGATGATTTCCCAGGTAAGCCAGGGCCAGTACAGAAGAATTCCAATCGTAATATGGAGCGGGATTGCTTCATGATCGACGACATCCATGCGAATTGCGATGCTTACGACGACGACGCAGGAAAACAGACCCAGCATTAAGATGAACGGGTCAAGAATTCCGGACATCAGCAGCCAAGTACCAAAAAGTATCAATCCCAGTGAAACCGCGTGCACCAACGCGTTGCCTCGAACCTGTTTATTTTTAAGCCGTTTGCACGGCTTTGTATTTTGCCTACCGCGGAGGAGGCAGAAGCAAACTATTATTAAGGATTACACTTTTCAATGAAAACCGGCGATTTAGCGGCACTTTCCGAAACCTCTCGCGGAATTTGCCCAAATTTACCGGTTTGTGAAGCTTTCCACTCGGGTCAAAAAATATTAACGGTATGTTTACATCTGGTGTTATAAGCGATTTTCATGTTGCGTTTCAGTACGATGGGGGGAGAGTAGGTGGTGAGCGAGGACGCAGCGGTTCCACAATCAGTTGAATCGACGCGCATTCGTGGCACCGTAAAATGGTTTAACGTCGTTCGGGGATACGGGTTTGTATCTCCGGAAGATGGATCGTCGGACGTGTTCCTCCACATGACCGTTTTGCGGCAGGCCGGGTATGAACAGTTGCCTCCCGGTACGACGATCGAATGCGTGGCCGTAAAAGGTGCTAAAGGCCTGCAGTGCCTGACGATCGAAGCTGTTGATACCTCGACTGCGACGGAAGAGACGGGATTTTTGCCAGCCGGCGGGGATGATATGCCGACGCCCGACATTCCGGCGTCCGAGGGAGGGGAGTTCGTTTCTGCGACCGTGAAATGGTTCAATCCGCACAAAGGGTATGGGTTCGTCTGTCCAGACGGGACCGACGGCGATGTCTTCGTTCATATGGTTATCCTGCGTAGCGCGGGGTTGGACGGTCTGATTACCGGTCAGGCGGTTGAAGTTCGGCTGGCGGACGGTCCGAAAGGGTTGCAGGCGACCGAAGTCAGGTCACTAACCTGATTTAGCTTGGCAAGCTGACGTTTTCGTACAAAAGCACCAAATTTCCATTATGCGCCGTTGGGTATCCATATATCTGCTCTGCCTTATTATTTCTGGTTTAGGGGCGATACCGGTCGATGCGCAACGTAACCTTGTCGCATTCTCGAAGGCGCCGATTTTGATAGAAAGTGGCGGGAAGGCGCATAAATTCACGGTCGAATTAGCCCTCAGCCAGAGACAGCAACTGCAGGGGCTAATGTTGCGGCGCCAAATGGCCCCCGACGCAGGGATGCTCTTCGTCTACCGCCGGGAAGAGCCCAATGCCATGTGGATGAAAAACACTTTCCTGCCGCTCGACATGCTTTTTATAGGCCGTGATGGCGTGGTTAAAAAAATTGTGGAGAGGACAGTCCCGCTTTCGGAGGAGACGATCACCTCCGGCGGACCTGTGGTTGCTGTGCTCGAACTAAACGCGGGGACGGCATCCCGCCTAGGGCTCAAGCCGGGTGACAAGGTCATAGCCGCAGCATTGGGTACCGGTGACTGACTCACCGGGTTGAAACGTGGGGAGCAGCCCCGTGACAATATGAAACGGTGGTCTTAAATCCCCGTGTGGCGTTACTGGCGATAAGGGGCGATTTTCCAGTGTTCGTAGGCTGCGACTATAGCGGTCCGCCCGTTCCGAATCGCATTTGGTGTATTCGGGGTGATTGTGAGCGGGGGAATTGCCGCAGCGATTTATGCGATTAATGAACGTGCGCCGTTTGGAGAAGAAAATCGTCAGGAGCCGAATTTCGGCGGCTAGGATTTTGAATTCATCAGTCGGGTACCCATGCCGGCTGTCGCTTTTCGAGGAAACTTCCAATGCCTTCCTGGGCTTCTGGAGACAGGCGTGCTTTTGCATTAAATAACAGTCCAGTATTTAGTATTTCTTCATCTGCTTTGTGACCAAGCTCGCCGATCAGATTGGCCGTTCTTTCGATGGCATCGGGCGAAGCGCCAAGCCCAAGTTTTACATGGGCCGCGATCCGTTGATCCAGCGCGTCTTCGCCGTCGACAATCTCGTGAAACAATCCCATTTTCTGCGCAGTGGCCGCATCGAACAGGATGGCGGTTTTTGAAATATATCTGAACCAACTCGGCCCGATCCGCGGCAGGATATAGGCGGCAATTATACCCGGCGCGAGGCCGATTTTTACTTCTGACACACAGAGTTTGGTTTCCGCTTCGGCGATGACCACATCCGAACAGGCGACAATGCCGAGCGCACCGGCAATTGCTGCGCCGTTGACGGCCGTGACCACTAGTTTAGGGCTCTGGTCGATGGATTTGTACATATTCAGCAGGTGGCGGGAATCCTCCATCACCTCCTGCTCGTTCTGACCCAGAACGTCTTTCATCCAGTTCAGGTCGCCGCCCGCGCAGAAAACTCTACCTTCACCGCGAATGATGACGACGCGGATCTCGTCATCGGTATTAAAGGTTTCAAATGCTGCCTGAATCTCTCCGATCATGGCCGGGTTCATGGCGTTTCGCACGTCGGGGCGGTTCAGGGAAAGTGTGGCGACCGGACCATCCGTTCGGACGAGAATGTTGTTGAATTGAGACATGTTCGTTCCTTTCAAAGCATTCTCCGGAAATCATTTGCCTTTTGCGGTTTGGATCGCCGCATAAACCCGCCGTGGCGTCATGGGCGTTTCCGCGATTTCTGCATCAATGCCGCCAGATAGCAGGGCGTCACGGACTGCGTTGGCAATGGCCGCGGGTGGGGCGATTGCTCCGCCTTCGCCCATACCTTTCATGCCGTATTCAGTTCCTTGAGCTGGGGTTACTATGTGGGCGATACGAAAAGCGGGCAGGGAGGTTGGCCCCGGCCAGTGATAATCGGCAAAAGTGCTGGCGAGCGGCTGTCCGGTTTCGTCATAGGGTATTTCTTCAAACAGGGCGGTTCCGATGCCCTGCGCTACCCCGCCGCAAATTTGCCCATTGACGATCATCGGGTTCACAACGGTGCCGCAATCTTCAGCAATCGCGTAATCTAAAAGATCGATTTCCCCGGTTTCCGGATCGACCGATACAACTGCTGCATGGGTGGAATAGGAAAACACGCCGGAGGTGATTTCCGGTTGGTAAATCGAGGTTTCTTCCAGCGTCGGATCGATGCCTTCGGGCAGTAAATCTTGACGGACATGCGCGGTGCGGGCGATTTCGGCCACCGAAACTGAGGCATCGCCGTCGAATACCTGCCCGTCGCGAAGCCCGACTGTTTCCCCATCGCGTTGCAAAAGATGGGCGCCGATACGTTTGATTTTTCCGGCCAGCGTGCGGCAGGCCTGGGCTGACGCGCCACCCGCCATCACCATCGACCGGGAGGCAAATGTGCCGTTTCCGTATGGCGACACCGCGGTATCTCCGTAGCGCACCACTACGTCTCCCAACGCAATACCCAGTTCCTCACAGGCAACCTGGGCCAGGGTCGTCTCCATGCCCTGGCCGTGGCTGTGGATGGCGACCAGCAATTCTAGCGTGCCGTCGGCATGCATTCGGGCGGTGGCGGTTTCGAACGCGGGAATAACCGGGGTGCCGCGGATTTTCCATTCCTGGGTGCCGTGCGCGGTCTGTTCCGAATAACTAGCGAAGCCGATGCCGTTCAGTCGCCCGTTCGTCGGGCCGGATTGTTGTGCGGCGCGAACATAATTCATACCCGCAGCCTCTGCCGCTTTCTGGACGCTTTGTGGGTAATCTCCGTTGTCAAAACGCATGCCGCCGGCGCCGGTGAACGGCATGGCGTCGGGCGGCACCAAATTCTCACGGCGGACGTCGTAGGGATCGCGCCCGGCGGCACGCGCGACCTCGTCTAGGGTTCGTTCGATGGCAAAGCAGGCACCTGGCCGCGCAACGCCGCGATAGGGGCCTAGCGGCGGTTTGTTCGTCGATACCGTCCACGTCTTTACCGAAAGTGCGGGAATCTGATAGGGGCCGGGCAGGTTCCGTGCCGCCATACCGGTTTCCATGAATGGCCCCGAAGGCCAAATGGAATAGGCGCCGGCATCGACAATAAGATCCGCTTCAATCCCCAGGATATGGGCGTTTTTATCGGCATACGCCGTTACGCGGTACCAGTGTTCCCGCGCCTGGTTGTTTGCTGTGATGTTCTCTCGCCGGTCTTCCAGCCAGCGGACCGGCAGGCCCAGCTTCAGCGCTGCCGCGCAGACCATTACTTCTTCGGGCATCAGACGGTTCTTCGATCCAAACCCGCCGCCGACATCGGGCGAAATTACCCGCAATTGACGTTCTCGCAATCCCAGACATTCCGCAATTCCGACCCGCATGATGTGCGGTCCCTGTGTCGACAGATGCAAGGTCAGTTCGTCGCGCCGGTCGTCCCAATTGGCCAATACTGCGCGCGATTCAAGCGGCACTGCACCATGGCGGTTGAGCCGGAATTCGTTGGTGACGGTGATATCCGCGTTTGCTCGAGCCGCCTTGATATCGCCGCCGTCGACATCGCGCTGGATGTAGACATTGTCGCCCCAGGCGTCGTGCAGGACCGTATCGGTCCTTTCCGCGGCCTCCCGCGTATCTATGATGGCGGGGAGTTCCTCGATATCGACCTGGACAAGCTGGGCGATATCTTCCGCTTCAGCGGCGGTCGGGGCGAGGCAGATGGCGATCGGCTGGCCTACATAGCGAACCTTGCCGGTCGCGAAAATTGGAAAATCCGATGCCTTGAACCCAGGAACCCGCGGCACCGCCCGAATGGGGTTGATATCGGGGCAATCTTTTGCGGTCAGCAGATGAAAGCCCTTTGGCAGGTCGCCGGCAGTGACGCTTTTGAGATGCCCGTGGGCGACCGGGCTCCTCAGGATCGTGGCGTGGACCGCGTTATCTAAAGGGACATCGGCAACAAAATGGCCGCGCCCGGCAAGATGGCGTGCATCTTCCTTCCGGAGTGGGCTTGCCCCGACGCCATTTGGATTATCAGGTGTTTTCCCACTCACGTAACTGCGTTCGCTTTTTCGAGGCTGGTGAACAGACCGGCATTCAGGCAATAGGCGCGGGCTTTTTGGGGATCTTCAGCCGTGCGGCGGACATCGTCCAGTTGCTGGTTTCGGACAGCCGGGTCTTTCGCTTCCATTAGCTTTTTGTTTGCAATGGATGTCGCTTGGACCCCATCCATCTGCGCTTTGTGGCGTTGGCGGCTATACCGGTCCAGCAGATCTTCCGGCTCGCCACCGATAACTCTGACAAGTTTATCCGCCAGCGAAATGGCGTCGTGGATGCCGCCGTTCATGCCCAGCCCGCCGATGGGGTTGTTCACATGCGCGGCGTCGCCAGCCAGGATAACGCCGCCCTTGTGAAAGGTTTCGACTACGCGTTGGTGCACGTGATATAGGCCCGCATAGATGATGTTGTAGTCACCGTCCTTCGGAAAAAATTTTTGTAACCGCCCCTGAATGCCTTCCTGCGACAGGCATTCTTCATCGGTTTCGTCCTTACGGGTGGGAAACACGGTCCGCCAGATGCCAGGCGGGCCATAGCCATTGACCTTGAACAGGTTGCACCATTCGTCAGGGTCGGAGAAAAAATTCCGGATGCAATATGCAATGCCTGCTTCCTGAAAATCAAAATCCGATCCGATTTTTACGAATTTTTCCGGATAGGTGAAACCAACGAATTCGATATCCGCCGCCTGGCGGATCACGGAGCTGAACCCGTCGCAACCGACCACCCAGGATGACGTCAGTATTTCTTTCTCTCCATCCTGGTTATTAAACGTCAGCCTCACGCCGTCGGCCGTCTGTTCCAGGCCGGTAACCTCGCACGAAAAACGGTATTCAACATCCGGCGTGTCACCGATTTCCGCGATGATAGTTTTGACCAGCTTGAACTGTTCGTATTGTATGACGTAGGGAAATTCAGTCATGTCCGCAATCTGCGTGAAGTCGAATTCGGCGACCAGATCGCCGGACATTCGGTCGCGGTAATGGAAGGTGGGTGAAATCAGGCCCTTTTCGTGAATTTCCTCGACGACACCCAGATCGGCGAGCATTTCCAGAGACGATGGCTGAATAGCGGCGGCGCGCTGATCGTCGATCGGCCCGTCGGCCCGTTCCAGCAGGGTAACAGGAATTCCCTTTTGGTACAGCGCGAGGGTCAAAACCATACCTACGGGCCCGCACCCGACCACCAGCACTCTTTCTCCGGGCTTCAATGCCATTGTCGTCTCCGCGTTTCCCTGGACGCACTTTAATATCGCGCCCCATGTGGTCAACCAGAGGCGGTCAGGTTTCCCTCTCCAACAGCAATCTCGCCATGAAGGGTACGAAGGGGTGGATGCCGAGGCGGGCAAAGGCGTTTTCGTCCATGTCGATTAGGGCGGCTTTTTCTTCTTCTGTCATTTCACATTCGCCCGCGAAAGCAGGCCGGTCCAGAACGAAGCGGGCACGTTCTTCCGCCAG
>CAJWUK010000077.1 GCA_913047365.1 uncultured Alphaproteobacteria bacterium
AACCTCCTGATCCGTAGTCAGGCACTCTATCCAGTTGAGCTACGGGCGCGCGAGCCGCAAGGGTATAGCCAATGCACATCAGCCGCGCAATCCGTTGTTTAACGTTTCTTGGACATGCTTCCTGTCTTGCCGAAAACAACCGCGGTGACAGGCGAAATTCGTCCGCGATCAAATATGCACGGAACCTTACCGATTCACCTCCGCCCCCGGGGCACCACCGCCGAAACCCTCGATTTCCCCGGATATCCAGTCGGATAGTACCTTAATTGAGACAAGATAAGCGGCTTGTAGAGGGGGAATCGTTAAAGTAGTATGCCCGCCGGTTCGGGTGGTTTGGTAGATTTTCACGATTTTACAAGTATTTGCCACTACTCAAATGTCGAACCGTCGCAAAACGAAATAGTGGGGTAAGGCCCATATGATGGCCCGTCTGAAAACCCGAATTCAAACTGTAAAAACTTGTGCAATCCTGATTGCCACCGGCGCCCTTATGGGTGGGTGCTCGTTCGCGTCGGACGCTCTATGGCCGTCCCTGACAGGCAAGGATCCGAAAGGCAATGGAAAAGCGCAGACAACTATTCCTGCTTCTCGCGCAGAAGCGAATCGGCAGCCAACATTATCGCCGCCACCGCCGCCTGCGCTCGGCAATACCAATTTCATCCCGCCGCAGGTCACCCAGGGCTCCGCAACCGGCACCTATGTGGGACAGCGGGTTGTCCAGCTTCGCGGGGAACTGCAGCGCCTGCAATCCCAGATCAATCAGCAGAATACCCAATTACAGGGTATTAGGAATCTGACAATTCGGCACTCACGCAACTATCACACCACTGTCGGCGCGATAAATTCCAAGCTTCAGGTGGGCACCACGCCCGGCAACCCGGCGCTTGTGAACCAGTGGAACGTTGCACAGGCCAGCCTGGCACAGGTGGAAAACGACATCGCGCAGATGAATACCCTGTCAAATGGCGTTGCCAGCACGTCGACCCTTTCGGCCTATTTGCTTGAAACTACCCGGGCCGCCTATGGGCTCTCCGGGGCGATCGATGAAGATCATCGCCAGCTATCGATCCTCGAAGACGAGGTGAACCGAACGGTGGTTCTGATCGACCGCCTGCTGAACGAGCTGAGCGAAGACATCAGCCGTCAAAGCAACTATCTCAGCGCCGAACGCACCAATCTGACGACCATGGCGCTTGCCATCAAGAACGGTGAAATATTGGGGTCCAGTCTCGGCAACCGGGCATTCGCATCAGCGGCGCCATCCGCCAGCGGCGGTTTCGCGCCATCACCTCTTGCTACCCCCGGGGGTGTTCGCCGTCCGCTGGTGGTTATCCGCTTCGACCGGCCGAAGGTCCAGTATGAACAGCCACTGTACAATGCCGTCAGCCGCGCCCTGCAGCGCCGGCCAAATGCGATGTTCGACTTGGTGGCCGTTGCACCGAACCGCGGGAATTCAGCACGTGTCGCGTTGGCCGCCAGTTCCTCCAAGAAAAACGTAGAAACTGTGCTGCGATCGCTGTCGGACATGGGCCTACCTCTCGATCGCGTCCGTCTGTCGGCGCTGTCGAGTAACACAGCCCAGACCAACGAGGTCCACCTCTACGTTCGTTAAAGGCGCAAGAAAGCTGCAAAAAAACGGGCGCCTATAGGCGCCCGTTTTCGTTTGCGTAAAGATCAGAAAATTATTCTGCGGCTTCGTCCACCCTGCCGCGGGCACGCCCCTCCAGCCCCCTCTGTATCTTTTCGAGATTGGGGCCGTCAGGCGCGATCTCGAATACTCTCTCCACCGACGTGTAATCGAAATACCCCATCCGGGCGAGTGGGCGGCATTTGACTATATCGATCTTTCCCTCGTCCGTTATAACGTCATCCGAGATGTGAACGCCAAGAACCTCGCCGACAACGAGGTAAACAATGTTGTCCACTGAATTTCCCGGCAGAGTCAGTGTCGCGTGATAACGGCATTCTAGATGAACGGGGGACGCCTTCACCCGCGGCGGCTTTACCAATGTTGATGAAACCATTTCCAAGCCAGCCATTTCCGCTTCGTCGACGCCGGACGGAACCATCTGCGCAGTGGTATTGATCTGGTCCCGCAGCTCCCAGGTCGCCATGTTGCAGACGAATTCCCCGGTCAGCACGGCGTTTCGGGCGCTGTCCTTGGGACCGCCATCACCGAATTGAGAGCCGGACGAAAACATCACATAAGGCGGGTCATAGCCCAGATTGTTGAATTGGCTGTAAGGGGCAAGGTTTATGCCGCCTTCAGTGTCGAGCGTCGTAATCCATCCGATAGGCCGGGGGACGACAATCGATTTATACGGATTATAGGGCAGACCGTGATCGTTCTTGGCGGTCTCGTAAAACATGCGATGCCTCCTCTGGGTGCCGCCCAATTATCGGCTCCGCCCAGCAGATAGGCAAATTGCTATTCCGGTTCGAAATCGGCGGATATGTTGTCGATCAGGCGGGTTTGGCCCAGCCATGCCGCGGCGAAAATTCTCATCCCCGGCCCAAATTCGCGGGGTTTTTCCATCGTAGCGGCGTCCCGAACTTCAAAATAGTCGACCCGGTCGAAGCCGGCATCGAGAAGTGCCGACTGCCCCCATTCGGACTGGGCATCCAGGTCGATGCCGGAATGAAGCCGCTCGGCAACCGCCCTCATGGTGCCGAACATGGAAGGGGCGACCCGACGATGCGCAGCGCTGAGATAAGCGTTCCGTGATGACAACGCGAGCCCGTCGCGTTCGCGCACGACGGGCAATCCGACGATACGGATGTTTAAGTCCAGATCCGACACCATCCGTTCGATCACCTTCATCTGCTGATAATCTTTTTGACCGAAATAGGCAGCATCCGGTTTGCAATCGGCGAACAGCTTCGAGACAACGGTGGTTACTCCGTCAAAATGACCCGGGCGCGCCGCGCCGCAAAGGCCTTCGGTGACTCCTTGGACGGTAATGGTGATCTTGAAACCATCAGGGTACATTTCATCGACGGAAGGCGCGTAAACGAAATCCACGCCGTATTCATCGAAAAGCGACAGGTCACGGCTTTCATCGCGGGGATAAGCGTCAAAATCCTCGTTCTCGCCGAATTGGGTCGGATTGACGAACAAGCTGGCGACAACGATGCCGCAATCCCGGCTAGCCCGGTGAACCAGCGACAGATGACCATCGTGCAGGGCACCCATGGTCGGCACCAGGCCGATCAGCTTTCCGGCATCGCGATGCGGTGCCAGCGCCCGGCGCAGACCTTCCGCGGAGCGAATGACAGTCAGCGACAAAGTATCTCCGGTTTCCGACACACCAGTGTATTCAGGTTTTTAGCTGACGAACCTCTGCGCCGTCGGTTTTCGGCGCCCCGAAACAATGTTCGGCTGCAGGGAAGCGGCGTGCGCGGACATCGGCTGCGTAGGCTGCCGCCGCCTTGCCGATTTCGGCGCCCAGCTCAGCATAACGTTTGACAAATTTTGGTGTGAAATCGCTGAACAGACCCAGCAGGTCTTCAGACACCAGTACCTGTCCGTCACATTCCGGGGATGCGCCGATGCCAATGGTGGGTACTGGTACAACATCGGTGATTTCTCGGGCAACAGGTTCCATTACGCCCTCCACCACGATGGAGAACGCGCCTGCATCGGCCACTGCTCGGGCATCGTCTATAACCTGGCGTGCAGCAGCCGTTTCCTTGCCCTGCACACGGAACCCGCCATAGGTGTTGACCGATTGCGGCATCAGGCCGACGTGCCCCATTACCGGGATGCCACGCTGAGCGAGGAACTCAATCGTCGATGCCAGTGCGACACCCGCTTCCAACTTAACCGCGCCGCAACCGGTTTCCTGCATCACTCGAGCTGCGTTCCGATAGGCTAGTTCAGGCGATTCCTGATACGACGCGAACGGCATATCGACCACCACGCAGGCGTGTTGCG
This sequence comes from uncultured Alphaproteobacteria bacterium, assembly GCA_913047365.1. GTDB lineage: Bacteria > Pseudomonadota > Alphaproteobacteria > MPNO01 > UBA830 > CAJWUK01. The sequence goes on from CAJWUK010000077.1 coordinate 3,935, forward strand.
ATCCGCGCACCACGGCGGCGCCGTGGTTGATCATCATTTCGAGGGAAACCCCCAGCGTGGTGTCGAGACCATAGACCACCATGCCGAGAGAATCGCCGACAAGCAGACAATCGACATGTTCGTCTAGAAACTGCGCCATTGGCGCTGTATAGGCCGTGAGTACCGCTATAGGGTCCTCGCCCTTGCGCGCTGCAAGTTCCGGGGTTGTAATCCGTTTGATCCGGCTAGGAGTGCCCATCGTCACTCTCCGCGAGCTTGTCCACCTGAGGTCGCGGACGTTCTACTACCTTTTTCGCACGTGCGAAAGGATTTCCAATAATTGACGTCAAAATGCTAATTAAAAAAGATGAAATCCCAAGTATTTTTGGACGTAGTGCGGCAGCCTTTTTGATTTTCGCTGCTTTTGCCGGTTGCACGGCGATACCGGACTTGCCACGCCGCCACATGATATCGGCAGCCAATCCCCTTGCCAGCGAAGCCGGCCGCAAAATTATGCGTCAGGGCGGCGGTGCGGTTGATGCAGCCATCGCGGCTCAGGCGGTTCTAACACTGGTCGAACCGCAGAGTTCCGGCATCGGAGGCGGCGGGTTCCTGCTTCATTTCCGGCAATTGGACGGTCTCATCGATTCCTATGACGGGCGGGAAACAGCGCCGGCGGCTATCCGCCCCGACGTTTTTCTGACCCCCGACGGCAAACGCCGCAGGTTCCGCGATACCAGCGTGGGTGGCGCACCGGTGGGTGTGCCTGGCATGTTAAGGATGCTCGCCCTCGCCCACCGGGAACACGGTAAACTTCCATGGAACCGCCTGTTCGATCCCGCTATCGACCTTGCAGAAAATGGGTTTCGCGTGTCGCCTCGCCTGCATCAGATGATTGGCCGCGCCAAGAGCCTTCGTGGATTTCCAGTGGCCCGCGCCTATTTTTTCACGCCGAGTGGCAAACCCCTGCCCGTCGGATATCTGCTAAAGAACCCGGACTTAGCTACGACATTTCGCAGGATTGCATCGGATGGCGCAGAGGCCTTTTATAGCGGCGATATCGCCCGCGATATTGCCGCCGCCGTCCAAAAATCCCCGCAAAATCCCTCAAATATCACTGTTGCGGATATCGCTTCGTACCAGCCGAAGAAGCGCGCTTCCCTTTGCCGGCCCTATCGGGCGTGGAAAATTTGCGGTATGCCGCCCGCCACGTCGGGGGGGATTGCAACGCTTCAGATCCTGGGCATTCTGGAAGACTTCGACTTGGCGCGAACACCCCCCGGTTCAATCCAGGCAGTTCATCTTATTTCCGAAGCAAGCCGGCTCGCCTTCGCAGACCGGGGACGCTATGTGGGTGATCCGGATTTCATACATGTGCCGATAGAGGGACTTCTAGACCGGGTCTATCTGCAATCCCGGTCGAAACGGATATCCGCCTCAGAATCGATGGGAAAAGCCGCTGCGGGAATACCGGTCAGCCAACAGGAAACGCATTTCGCGGATGATTCTCACGACGGTTTCCCGTCGACGTCTCACCTTTCGGTGATCGACCGAAACGGCAACGCCGTCAGCATGACGACTTCCATTGAACGCGCCTTTGGCAGCCGGCTTATGGTGCGGGGATTTCTGCTCAACAACCAACTTACGGATTTTGCCTATATGCCCCGTCGGGACGGAAGAACGGTCGCGAACGCCGTGGCACCCAGAAAGCGACCACGTAGCTCCATGTCCCCGACACTGATCTTCGACCGGGATGGAAAGCTGTTCGCTACATTGGGATCTCCTGGTGGGTCGCGCATCATCGGCTATGTGACGAAAACGGTAATCGGTCTGCTGGATTGGGGACTGGATATGCAGGCCGCCATCGATTTGCCGCACCACACTAACCGAAACGGCGCGACAGAACTTGAAAAAGGCACGGCGATCACCGTACATGCCGATGCCCTGCGAAAGCTAGGCCATGAAGTCCGTATCAGGACGCTGACCAGCGGGCTACACGGAATTCGCGTAACGCCGCACGGATATGACGGCGGTGCCGACCGGCGGCGTGAAGGCGTCGCACTGGGGGATTAGGTAATGGAAAAAAATTCGTGAGCAGTGCGGCCAAGGGTGCCTGGTGGATGATCGCCGCGGCCGCTGCGCTCACGGCAATGGCGATATGTATCCGCTACCTCCCGGCCTATTCCGTACTCTTGATGATTTTCCTTCGCAACGTCATCAACCTCGGCCTGATGGCGCCGTCGGTGCTGAAACAGGGAAAATCGGTCTACAAGACGGAGCGCCTGGGCATGCACGCGCTACGCAACGTGTTTCTCTACAGCGGCAATGTCGCCTGGTTCTACGGTGTCACCCTGATTGCCCTGGCGGACGTGGCGACGTTACAGTTTACATCGCCGCTGTTTACCGCCTTGATCGCTGCCGTCTTTCTAGGCGAAAGGATCGGTGGTCACCGGATGGTTGCCATCTTGGTCGGTTTTGCTGGAGCGGTGATCATTATCCGCCCAGGCATGGTTCCCATCGAAACCGGCACGCTGGTTATCCTTCTGGCTGCGTTCCTATATTCTGCCGCCCATGTGGTCACCAAGCGGTTGTCCGATACCGAATCCGGCAGCACGGTCGTGTTTTATATGAGCGTAACGATCCTGGTGTATTCCGCTATCCCCGCCTTTTTCGTGTGGAAGACGCCGGAACTTGCGGACTTACCAGCCATCATCGGGCTCGGCGTCACAGGCTACGCCACCCATTACTGCATCACCCGATCGCTAGCCGAAGGCGATGCCAGCTTTGTAATCGCTTTCGATTTCATGCGGCTCCCGTTTTCGGCAATTCTGGGCTGGATGCTGTTCCGGGAAGTGCTTGATTTCTGGACCTGTTTCGGTGCGCTTATCATCTTCGCCGCCGGGTATTACACCACTGTCCGCGAAGCGAAGGCCGAACCCTAGCGCACGATATTCTTTCCGCACCCAACCCGATAGAATGATGTCATGAACGACGTTGTAACCTCTCCGACGGCGGCCGAGGCTCTCCCGGTCATCCGCATCCAGCCCGGCCACCACAAACGTGCGCGGGGCGGCCATCCGTGGGTTTATTCCAACGAAATCGAGATGACACGCGAGACCAAGGCACTGGAACCGGGAAGGATCGTCACGTTATCAGACGCGAATGGCGGCCCGGTAGGTACGGCTATGTTCAACCCACGCCCGCTGATCAGCGTACGATTGCTCACCACGGATGCAAATACACAGATCGACGCGGGCTGGCTCACAAACCGCTTCGCCCGGGCCTTGATGTTACGCGACAGGCTTTTAGACCAGCCGTTTTATCGACTGATCCATGCAGAGGCGGATGGTCTGCCAGGTCTGATCGTCGACCGGTACGGCGATGTCTGCGTGGCACAGCTCAATACAGCGGGCATGGATCGTCTGGCGGGCCCAATTGTCGAAGCATTGCAATCTGCATTAAAGCCAACCGGCATCGTTTTGCAGCGCGACGGCAACGCCCGGCGGCTGGAAGGGCTGGATGATGCGCCGGCCGAAATTATCGGCGAAATACCCTCTCCTGCGCCGATCACCGAAAACGGGGTGAGGTTTCTGGCCGATTTGTCGGGTGGCCAGAAAACCGGCTGGTTCTACGATCACCGCGAAAACCGGGCACGCGTTGCCGCACTGTCAAAAGGCAGGCGGGTGGCCGACGTATATTCCTATCTGGGTGGATTCGGCTTGCAGGCGGCTGCTGCAGAGGCAGCAGGAGTGCTGTGTGTAGACCGGTCCCAACCCGCACTGGACCTGGCGGCAAGAGCGGCGGCAGATGCGAACCTAGACGCGATCTGCCGGTTCGAGAAGGCGGAGGCTTTTTCTGCGCTGGAAGCACTGGCGAATGACAGGGAGACATTCGATGTCGTGGTATCGGATCCGCCGGCCTTTGTGAAATCGAAGAAGGATTTGAAACCCGGCGCGCGAGGGTATCGCAAACTCGCGCGCCTATCGGCTTCCATCGTCGCGCCGGACGGCGCTCTTTGCATCGCATCGTGCTCGCACCACATGGATGTTTCGCTATTCGCCGAACAGGTGCGCCGCGGCGTCGCCGATGCTGGACGATCCGGGCGCATTCTTCACACTAGTGGCGCCGGGCCAGATCACCCAGTACATCCCTTCCTGCCAGAAAGCGCATATCTGAAATGCCTGTTCCTGCACCTCGATTGACCGGAGACTCCTCATGCTGAAAATTCTCGGACGCGCGACTTCTTCCAACGTTCAAAAGGTCGTCTGGTTATGCGACGAACTGGACATCCCGTTCGAGCGATCGGATATCGGTGGCCCTTTCGGCGGTAACGATCAGCCGGAATACCTGTCGCTGAATCCTAACGGGATCGTACCCACCATCGATGATGACGGCTTTGTACTGTGGGAATCGAATGCCATCGTCCGGTATCTCGCCGAAAAGCATGGAATGGGGACCGCGTTCTTCCCGGATGATCTGCAAGCGCGCGCCAGCGCCAGCCGCTGGATGGACTGGGCACTGTCGATCCTGGCGCCTCGTCACGTGCCGGTGTTTCAGGGGCTGATCCGGACACCGGAAGCCGAACGCGACATAGAACGCATCAACGCGTCCCGCGACCTCTGGTACAAAGCGAATACCGTGCTAGAAACATGGCTGGCGGTTCACGAATATCTGTCGGGGGACACCTTCGGCATCGGAGACATCCCAGCATCGCCGTTTACTTTCCGCTGGTTCAACCTGGACATCAATCGGGAGGATTTCCCGAACCTGGAACGCTGGCACGACGCGATTTGTGAGCGGCCGGCGTTCAAAAAGAACGTTATCGACATCGGATTGCATTGAAGGGGCTTAAAAGATGCTGCAGCTAAAGGGACGGGTGAATTCATCTAACGTCATGAAGGCACTGTGGGTGCTGGAAGAGATCGGCCTGGAATACGACCGGGAAGACGTGGGCGGTCATTTCGGAAAAAACCACGACGCGCCGTATCTGTCGCTGAACCCCAACGGCCGTATCCCGACAATCATCGACGCCGATCTTGTACTGTGGGAATCGAATTCCATCGTCCGGTATCTAACCTCAAAACACAGCATCGGCGATTTGTGCCCCTCAGATCCCGCTGACCGCGCCCGGTGCGAGATGTGGATGGACTGGCAACTGACCGAGCTGGTGGGCGACATGGTACCAGTGTTTCACGGCCTGATCCGCAAGCCGCCGGAAGATCGCGATATGGAGGCGATCAACGCCGCCCGCGATTCCTGGGCGGGAAAATGGGCAATCCTGGACGATCATCTGTCGCGCAATGAGTATGTCGGCGGCGACCGGTTCACGATGGCAGACATCCCTATCGCGCCCATAGCCTATCGCTGGTACGAGCTACCGATCGAACGCGAAGAATTTGCTAATCTGAAGCGCTGGTACGACGCCATGTGTCACCGCCCGGCATTTCAGAAACACGTGATGACAGGGTTGAGTTAGCCTGAAACGCCGGCGACGCCGGCATGCCAGAAATCAAATCCAACATACATGGCATTGGCTGGATGCTGCTGGCAGTGGCAGTCTGGTCAGTCATGATGGTGCTGGTTCGCGCCCTGTCAGCCGAATACACGTCCTTTCAAATACTTTTTATCCGCACGGTTGTCGGGCTTCTGATGCTGTTTCCCCTGCTCCGCCGCTCCGGATTACGAACGCTGAGAACCAGGCGTTTTCCGCTGCATCTTTTACGTTCCGGCTTCGCCTATTTTGGCATGTTGGGCCTGTTTATCGGCATCGGGGAAATCCCGCTGGCCGAGGTCGTCTCTCTCAGTTTTACCCAACCGATATTCATCGTGGTGCTGGCCACAATTCTGTTGGGAGAAAAGCTCGGCGGTATGCGGCTTGCGGCGACGCTAGGCGGGTTCTCAGGCGTACTTGTAATCCTGCGGCCCGGCTTCGAGGAAATTGGCTTTGGCGCCGCAGTCGTTTTGGGTGGCGCTGTCTCCTACGCCTGTTCGAACATGTGCATCAAAAAACTAACTTCGACTGACAGTGTCGTCGCAACCACACTTTGGGTAAATATTTTGATGTGTCCCCTAGCAGGGATTCCCGCCGCGATCTATTGGGTGCCGCCAACGGCAATTGATCTTGTCCTACTGGTCGGCGTCGGAATCACCGGCACCGCTGGCATCTTGTTTATCACTAAGGCCTACGGGGCCGCGGACATGAGCTCCGTGGTCCCGTTCGATTTTTTACGTCTTCCCATTGTCGGCGTCGCGGGTTGGTTGCTGTTCAACGAAGCGACGGATATATGGACCGTCGCAGGAGCCATAGTCATTTTCGCCGGCACCTACGCGCTGGCGCGGGATGAAGCGCGGAGATAAGCTTCTGCCTGCTCAATGGTCTGAACGGTGACCCCGATGACGGATTTCGACGGAACGGCAATCGACGCCGACGGACACGTCCACGAAGAAAACGTGATGTTCGTCGACTATCTGGAGCCCGAATTCCGTGACCAGACACAAGGCTGGACACTGAACGCGGACCGGAACCGCCGGTTCATCGTCGGCAACAGTGAGAACCCGCCCTTCCCGAAGGAAATATCCGTCCGGAAGCCGATGTCGGCGGAGAACCGCTTGAAAGTGCTGGACAAGGAACGCATCGAAACCGCAGTCCTATTTCCGTCCGCCGCGTTGGTGGCGGGATATAAAGAGGCCGAATTCGCGCACGCAATCATGCGCGCATACAACGGCTGGATGGCGGACTGGTGCGGTACCGAACCGGGCCGGCTGAAATTCGCGGCCCCGGTAGCGCTATATGATATCGAAGAGGCCATTCGGGAAACACAACGTGCAGTAGGCGATCTGGGTGCGGTGGCTGTTTCCGTGCGTCCTAATCCGGCAGACGGCAAGCGCCTGGATGCCGCCGACCGGGAACCGTTTTTCGCAGCGGTGGAAGAACTCGGCGTGCCTCTGGTTATTCACGAATCCACCGGCGATCCGGATACGGCGGGCGGCGAACGCTATGGCGGCATGGATGTGCCGGAGGCCTACCTGTTCAATCACATCATCTCGCACCCGTTCGAACAGATGATGGCAATGATGGCAATGATCTGCGGCGGCGTGCTGGAAAGACATCCTAAACTGAATGTCGGGTTTTTCGAAGCCGGGTGTTCCTGGGCACCCTACTGGCTGGCCCGATTGGACGATCATTTCGAGCACCCGAAGCTGGGCCACTACATGAAAGGACTGACCATGTCACCCAGCGAGTATTTTCATCGCCAGTGCGTGGTGACCTGCGACCCGGGCGATCCGACCATTCCTATCGCCATCGAAAATCTCGGCGCAGACAAGGTGCTGTTCGCTACCGACTATCCCCACTTCGATTCAGGCGGAGGGTCGGTGAAGGCGTTTCTTGACGTAGTCGATATCGACACGGACACCCAACGCAAAATCTTGCGGGATAATGCGCTGGCATTTTACGGAATAGACTGAACGCCTATTCTTCCGGCAC
>CAJWUK010000078.1 GCA_913047365.1 uncultured Alphaproteobacteria bacterium
AGACGCAGGAAATCTACTAGATGGCGGCGGACGGGGACGGTCTTCGTCACCCGCTCGCCATTGATGGTGAGCGTTATATCGGCAGTTTCTTCGGACATGGTGGCGATAATCGCACCTGTGTGTGCGTAGGGGAAGTCAGGGACGGTTGTTTCCCCGCCGGAAACCATTCAAAATCGGGTGTAGCATGTGGAGGGCATCTTGGACGCACCAGAAGATGGCAGCGCGGCACCGGATATGCCCAAGCCCGACCCCGAATCCAAAAATGCCCGTGTTATCTCCGCTGATGAATATTTCCAGCGCGTCCGTCACACCCATGTGCGCGGCTGTAAATGGGAGGGCGACGAATGGAAAGCGCTGCTAGAAGAACTGGGCAAGGATCCCATCCGTCACGCCGAACGTCGGTTCATTGCGCTGGTGAATGAAGATCATGGGGATCTGGCGGGCGCGTCCCCCGGCATCTTCATCGGTATCCAGATGATCCACCCGGGCGAACACGTGCCCAACCACCGACATAATTCGGTAGCCATCTATCACTATTTGCAGGGCACCGGCGCGACCACGGTCGAAGGCACCCGTTACGAGTTCAAGCCCGGCGATACCATTGTCTGCCCAGCCTGGGCCTATCACGAACACGAAGCCACGGGTGACGAGGACGTTATTATGTATGTCACACAGGACATGCCCGAAATGGCCGCCAAGCGGACGCTGTTTTTCGAAGAACCCGTCGGCGTCGAAAACGTGCGACATATGATCCAGGGCACCAGCAAATCCTGGAGTGCGACACGAGATCCGGACGCAGAGTAGCTCAGGCGTATCCCCATTGCTCGATCCACGGGTCCAGAAGGTGATGATATGACGTGAACCGGGTTTCGTAGTTTCGCCAATGATCCATAGCGCCCCGATTTAGGGGCTGGACGACTTCATTTTAGCTGGAAGTGTTGATCTTCCCGCCTGGACGCCATAACGAGGTCCTCCAAAGGCCACTGTTGGACCTATACAATGGCCAAGCCCGCCCGATAACTGGAAACAAGTTGCGATGGCAAAGTTCAATCTGGACCCACAGCTTGGCGCCGACACAGTGGAGATCGGCGATCTGGATCTTTGCCGAGTGCTACTGATGAACGATGTTCGCTATCCTTGGCTGATCCTGGTGCCGGCAAAGCCCGACTTAACTGAGATCGGCGATCTTTCACGGAATGACAGGATCGTTCTGTTGGATGAGATAGAGGCGGCATCGGCAGTCCTGATGAAACTGTACAACCCGCTAAAGCTGAACCTTGGCATGCTAGGAAACATCGTCCGCCAGCTTCACATTCATATCGTCGGCCGCACCGAATGCGACCCTGCCTGGCCTGGCCCGGTCTGGGGCCACAGCCCGTCGGAAGCCTATGTAGACGATGCGCTGCAGCTGCGGGTGACGGAACTCGGGAAAGCGCTCGGTATTTAGGCGCCCGATAGCAAACATTTATCGACGACCGATACCTCGGTTGACCCCGGGGGTCCATTTCTCGGCCAAAACACCGTTCGCCATTGCCTCCCTAGCCAAGACAAGGGAAGTAAATATGTTTTGGTAGTGCTGCGGCGGCCGGCATTAGGTCGCAAATGCCCATTCGACAGAAAATTTGCGATTTTCCGCAGGAAAAATATAATCGACCATAAGATTTCTGATCTGTTGCAAACGGAGAACATCGAATGAGCCCTGATTCAAATTCCGGCCCCGCGCTGATTGGGATCGAACCCACGATATACCCCAGCAACGAGCTTACGCAGCGGCCGCTGGCCCGCGCGAAGTTCCTCAAAAACACGTGGTATGTCGCCATGCCGTCGGAGGAACTGAAAGAGGGCGAGATCGTGCATCGCACGCTTCTAAACGAACCGGTCGCGTTGTATCGCAAAGAAGACGGCAGCGTCGCTGCGATCCGCGACATGTGTCCGCACCGTCAGGTACCGCTGTCGATGGGCACCCTCCAGTCCGGCGACCGGGTACAGTGCATCTATCACGGGCTCCAGTTCGGTGCTGACGGCAAGTGCGTGCACAACCCACATGGCAGTCAGAAAATCTCTGACGCGCTACATCTCCCAGCTTACACCGTATTGGAAAAGCACAGGCTTTTGTGGATCTGGATGGGCGACAAGCCGGCCGATCTCGACAAGATTCCGGACTACAGCTGCATTGATGATTCACAGGAAACTCACATCACGGATTTCGGGTATTTGAACGCGAAATGCCACTACGGCCTGATGATCGACAACCTTCTGGATCTCAGTCACATCTGCTTCACCCATGCGGGCATCCTCGGTAATCCGGATACAGCCGAAACCGATCCGGACGTTACTGTCGACGGTGAAACCGTCACCGTGTCCCGCTATTCCGCGGATGCGGAAACCCCCGGCATGATCAAAATGTTCACCGACGATCCGGAACTGCAGGCCCGCGGCGAACAGTGGACTTCGATCACGTGGTACCCTGCCTCGAACCTGCTGCTCAATTTCGGCGCCTGTAAAATCGGTGAGCCTAGGGAAAGCGGTACCGGCTACCTGGCGCTGCACTGGCTGACGCCGGAAACCGACCGCACGACCCATTACTATTATTGCGCCACACGCTGGAACGTGCAGACCGACGACGAACGCAACAAGGAAATACGCGAACTGATATACAAGATGCGGACCTTCGCCTTCGCCGACCAGGACATGCCGGTGATCGCGGCCCAGCAGGTGGCGCAGGATTCGCTGCCCCATGATCCAAACCCGGCGAAACTCAGTATTGATGCGGGGCCCAACGAGTATGAAAAGATCCTTAACCGACTGATTGCCGAAGAGAACTAAAGTCAACGGTAGCGCCTAAAAAACACAGAATTCTAGCGCAACGCATCCCGCGCATTTTTTGTCGCTGCGGAATCCACATTTCCCCCGACATCCAGGACAACCCCATAAACATCACGGGCGCGATCGGGGGTGATATAGCCAGCAGCAACGTCCTCCGCTACATCGGCTGCATCGCGGTCGATGGGTTTCCCGTAACCTCCGCCGCCACTCGTTTTCAGGCGAAACCGATCCCCGGAGGCTAGCGAAATAGTACCCTTTAGAATACGCCGGGCCTCACCGTCTTGGTATTCGGCAAAGGATTCCCCCGGCTGTCCATCTGCACCCCCTTCCACCCCCCAGGGAGCGCACAATGTTCGATCGATCTGAACGCTGACCTGACAATCGGCGAGAACCCGAACGATCTTTTCCGTGCCGAGCCCGCCCCGCCTGGCGCCGTCGCCTGCGGAGTCCGGCCTTAGCCCGACGGATTCGATGAGTATCGGGTTGAGAGATTCTTGTACCTCGACAGGAACATCAAGTGTGTCGCCATGAGCCATCGTCTTGAAGGGGCCGGAACCATCCGCGTTTTCTGTAGCGCCCCATCCCCCGTGGCCTGTATCAAGTTGTTGAAACAGCTCCCCAGTTGAAGGATCGTCGCCGAAAAACCAGTGCGCACTGAACGAGGCATGATGACCGCCAGCAACCGCGCGCGGTGCACCCTTCCCTACTGCGCGGACAATCGTGTCAATGACAGTGGGCAAGGTGGCGCTATACAGGCCCATCGGTGCAGTCGGACTAGCGCTGAGAAACGTCCCGTCGGGAATGACGATTTCCAGAGGCCGGAAACATCCCTCATTGGCCGGTTCGTCAGGCGCCGTCAGAATTTTGAAGGCAATACGTGCAGCCGGATAGGCGCCCCCCAGGACACCGGAATTGAGCGGACCACGTAACTCCCCACCCAAACCCGAAAAATCGATGGTCATGGAATCACCGTCAATCCGGACCTCTATGTCGACCGGCACCGGTTCACCGGATTCGATGCCGTCATTGTCGAGATATGATTTTGCCTTCCATACGCCGTCGGGAAGAGCTCTTATCGCCTCCCGGGCGACACCTTCCGACTGATCCCAGATCGTCGCAATTGCCGCACGTACCGTGTCCGGGCCATATCGGCCAACGATGGCTTTGATCTTGTCGCAACCGGATAGCGTTCCGGCCAGTTGCGCGTCCAGATCTCCCAACACCATTTCGGGAAACCGCGTGTTGTATCGCACAATCCGGTATAGCTCTTCGTTCCGGATACCCCGGTTCCACAGTTTCACCGTCCGGTATTGAATACCTTCCTGAAAAATATCGGTGGTATCCGTGGCGCTGCAAGAACCGACGGCACCACCGCCGATATCAATCCAGTGAACTAGGACACACATGAAACCAAACAGATCCGTTTCATCCGGCCCGACGAATACCGGGGTGTACATCACGACATTATTCAGATGCTGACCGAGCGTCCCGGCATGATTCGAGATGATGATATCGCCGGGATGCATATCGTCCGCCCCGTAAATCTCAAGCCCGTCTCGCACAGCATTGCCGAGTGCGTTGGCAACAAATATCGGAATAGAGCCGTCCCCCTGCGCAACCAAGCGGCCCTCGGGATCGACCAGACCCGTTGCAAAATCCTTGTATTCATATACGAGCGGACTGAAGGCTGTCCGCGTGATATTTGCGTCGATCTCGTTCGGAATCGCTACGAGGCCCCGCCGGATAATCTCCAGCGTGATCGGATCAACAGATGCAGACGCCATCTTATCCATCTTCCCGCCCCACGCTTATGCGAATTTCACCAAGGTCGCCCAAACGGCAACGGTCACCAGGCCCGATGACCGTCGTAGAACCATATTCCTCTATCACGACCGGGCCGGTCGCTTCGAACTCGTCGGAAAGCGTATCGCGGCTGTATACGGGTGTTTCAAGCCAGCCGGCATCCGAGCCGAAATAGATATTTCGATGCCTTTGAGCAGTATCTTCGGCAACAACCGGTCTACGCATACCGGAAAGGTCTGGCTTGGTCGTGCGGGCATAGGCGCTTATCTGGGCACCAACAATCTCAACCGGAGCGTTTTCATCGGAGTGGCCAAACCGGTCACGATAGAAACTTTGAAAAACCGTCCTTAACGCCGTGACATCGTCAGGCACGGCGTCAATCGGAACGGTAAACGTATGTTTCTGACCCCGATACCGCATATCCACTTTTCGAAGCAGAACAACATCCGATCCCGGCACTTCATTGGCAATTGTGTCCACCGCATTTTGTTCCATCTCGGCGAACGCCCCACGGATCTGTGCCAGGGCCTGGTCGTCAAGATTCAAAATCATGGTTCTGGCGCTGTCCAGCCGGGCATCAGCGAGAAGCATCCCCACAGCCGAAAAATTACCCGGTTCGGGTGGTATGATCGCTTCGGAGATACCCAGTTCGCGTGCGAGCCCCGCTGCATAGATGGGTCCACTACCGCCGAACACGAACAGTGAAAAATCTCGCGGGTCGTAACCCCGTTCGACCGTTATCTGGCGGATCGCATTGGTCATGGTGATCGTCGCGATTTGAAGAATGCCGTCGGCGGTTACCTCGATGTCATCCTCCGTAAGACCGATAGGCGCGGCAACCTTTTGCGTAAGGGCCCCCTTTGCCGCGTTGACATCAAGATCCAGATCACCACCGAGAAAAACATCGGCGCCAATACGTCCGACAATCAGATTGGCATCGGTAACAGTCGGCTCGGTGCCGCCCCGGCCGAAAGAAACCGGGCCGGGGTCCGATCCGGCGCTTTGCGGCCCGACCTGCAGCCGCCCGGCATCGTCCACCCAGGCAATTGAGCCTCCGCCGGCACCCACTTCGACAATATCGACAACCGACCCCCGGATCGGGAAACCGGAGGCATAACCGCCCACATAGTAGGGGGAATTCAGCTCGAACTGCCCGTCCCGGATGACAGCGCATTTGGCCGTTGTTCCCCCCATATCAAAGGCAATCAGATTGGGGATTCCCATTGCCTTGCCATAGGCGCCGGCACCTATACACCCGCCTACTGGGCCGGATTCGATCAGCGAGACCGGCTCTCGCAAGGTACGGTCTACCGAGAGAACACCCCCGTTAGAACCCATCATGAACAGGGTGCTGTTGAAACCACCTTCCTGGAGTCGGTCTTCCAGACTGCGGGTGTAGGAAACCATCCGCGGACCTGCAACGGCATTGGCCGCTGCGGTACAACAGCGTTCGTACTCGTACCATTCGCGGGTAAGCTCGGTTCCCGCCGTTACATACGCATCGGGCAGAAGATCGCGCAACCGGTCGGCAACCATCACCTCGTGGCTGTTATCGAGATACGCGTTTATGAAAGAGACGGCGACCGCTTCTACGTCCAGTGCGTTTATTTCTTCGGCAAGGGCGTCGATTTCCGCATCGTCCGGCGCTCGAAGGTTCTCGCCGCGCCCATGAATCCGTTCATCGATTTCGAAGCGCAGTTCCCGGGGAACAAGCGGTGGCGATCTTCGATAGTCGATCCGGAACGGGCTGGTCCGGTTGCCGCGCCCCAACTCGAGCGTATCGCGAAAGCCTTTGGTGGTTACCAGTGCGGCACGCGCGCCCTCACGCTGCAGCAGGGTATTGATCACCAGCGTGGTGCCATGCTTGGCAAGAACTGCCTTACCCAGATCGACGCCGACCTCCTCGACGCAACGCATGACACCATCGACGAGGTCATCATACGTCGTCAGCGCCTTGGCGTAGGATACAGCGCCCGATTCCAGGTCGAACACCGCGATATCGGTAAATGTTCCACCAGTGTCGACGGAGAATATCAGCGACATTCAGAGGCCGTGCCATTGTTTTCCGAGATCTCGAAGTAAACGGAGATATCTCTGGTCATGCGGTCTAAGATGAAAAATGCGATGTCCATATGATGCCTCCTCTTGAAACGAAAAACGGCGGGGAGACCCCGCCGTTTCCGTTGGCTTTGTGTCCGTCCGTTACTCGGCGGCTTGCGCCATCTGCGCATTGTCCTGTTCGACAAGTTCATCGAGTGACAAACGCGCAAGTGCGAGGACGCTGTCGGCATGAATTTCCACCAGGTCGCGCTCCGGATTGAGGTTAATCCGTTCCTGCTGGGCTTCCATGATGACCTTGTCTTCGATGAAGGTCGGATAGATTTCGTCGTACATTTCCTGCGTCGTCGCGGGGTCGTCCTGACGGTATCCGTTCGCCGTCGACCAGAAATAGTGGAACGTGGTTTCGGTTTCAGGCGTTGCCGCATGCAGCAGACGCAAATGGAAACCGTCTTTTTCACGGTCTTCCTGTGCATTCTGCCCGACAGCCAGCGCGCCGGACCACTGTAGCACGATGCTGGGGCCGACATATTCGAATTCCTGCCAACGATCGACCTTGCCGGTAAACTGGCCACCCTTTTGATAAGTCGGGGGCGGGTCGTGTTCCAGCATCCAGCGGATAAAGTAGGCGCCCTTTTCGGTCTTGTGGCTGTCCATATCCGCGCCTACATGCTGCAGCGGGTTGCCGCCGATGGTGCGCCCGTGAACGTAACCAAGATGGGTCAAATCCATCAGGTTGTCGATCATCAACATGTAGTTGGATTTAATCTGGAACATCGCCTTGCGATGCGGCCACTTCACCGGATCGTCGTGATAGGGGTAATCGACGATCAGACTTTCGTCAGCCAGCGCCGGATCTCCCATCCAGATCCACAGGATCTGGTTGCGTTCGACCAGCGGAAAGTGTCGAACATGCGCCTGAGGCGGAATGTTCTTCTGGCCGGGAATTTCGACGCAGTTACCCTTGGTGTCGAAGGTCAAACCATGGTAGCCGCACCGGAGCCCAACGTCGGTAACCGTGCCATGGGTTAGCGGCGCACCGCGATGGCAGCACCGGTCTTCCAGGGCGCCGACATTGCCGTCCTCATCCCGGTAAATCACGATTGGTTCGTTCATGATTGTGCGGGCCAAAAGGCCGTTGTCGATTTCCTCTGCCCAGGCCGCGATGTACCAAGCATTACGGACGAAGGGCTGGTTTGCCTTGCGCGTCATATTCCTCTCCCATCGAAACAGGTATCTTTAGATAGAAAGCTATCGATTTTCGGCCGTTCCGGCAACTGATTCCGCGCTCATGCTTGCAAAAGAAACCGGATCGCAGTAGCCACGGGGTTAACGGCTCTATTTTTCGCCGAAATCGGCTAGGGAGGCGCAATATGACGCTGAACGAAATAACTCGGGTACAAGAATACCTCCGGGTCACTTTTTCCAACAACCGTATCAAGATTCTGCAGCCAAAGAAGCCGGGCGCACCGATCGAGGTATATATGGGCGACGAATTCATCGGTGTTCTCTATCGGGACGATGAAGAAGGCGAGATTTCCTACACCCTGAACATCTCCATCCTGGAAGAAGACCTGCCAGCCGCCGTGTCGATTTAAATGGCGTCGATTTGAACAGGTCGATCTCTCAGGTTTCGTGGGCTAAACTCTCCGCAACGCCACCTCAAAAAGGATAGATCATGACGGCCAAGTACCACCTGATCAGCTCGTTCACCTGACCCTGGGTTCAGCGCGCCGTGATCGCCATGCGCGCAAAGGACGTCGAGTTCGAGGTCACCTTTATCAATCTTCGGGACAAGCCCGACTGGTTCTTGAAAATTTCACCGCACGGAAAGGTTCCCGTGCTGAAGGTCGATGACGAGATTCTTTTCGAATCAAACGCCATCGCCGAATACCTTGACGAAGCCTTGTCGCCCCGGCTGCACCCGGAAGACCCAATCGAACGGGCGCGCAACCGGGCCTGGACCGATTTTGTGCCGAGCTTCGCCAGTGCTTTGAGCGGGATCTACTACACCAAATCCCGCGAAGAGATGGAGAAAGGCCTGGCCAAGGCACCCAAGGCCGTGGAACGGCTAGAAGAGGCACTGACGGGTCAGCGCGGCCGCAATGCCGGTCCCTACTTCAACGGGCCGGGTCTGTCTCTGGTGGATTGCGCCTATGCACCGTTCCTGCAACGGTTCCTCATCGCCGACAGCTATCTGAAAACCGGTCTGCTGGACGGATTTCCGCATGTGAAAGCATGGGCCGATTCCTTGCTCGGCAACGACACGATCACGGGCGCGGTTGCACCCGAATTCCTAGAGGAATTCCACGGTAATCTGCGCCGGCGGGAATTCTACGTCGCCAGCCTGATGGATGGGAAAGCCCAGGCAGCCGAATAAAACTGAACTGCGGCGATGATGGAATTTGCAGGCCTTAATTACAACGCTGGCGTCGTTGCGGGCGGGGCAACATCCAAGCGGCCACCCTAGTTATATTTCATTCCCCTTCCTTCACCTTAGCAGGAGGAAATATAGTCGAAACACTAACTGATATCCGCCGCCGAATGCCGTTCCGCCACCTGTAGCTCTTCCGGACCGGTCACCTTGTTTACGCGGCGGCCACGCTGGATGGCCGGGCGGGCCTGAATTTCCTGAGCCCAGCGCTGCGCGCTCTCGTAGCTTTCGACTTGCAAAAATTCTGTCGCTTCGTACTGATTGTGCAGCAGCAGATTGCCGAACCAGGCGAAATTGGCGATGTCGGCGATATTCATTTCGTCGCCGCAGAGGAACCGGCGGTCTGCAAGAGTTTTGTCGATCACGTCGAGGAGTCTTTTGGTCTCCATAGTGAAGCGGTCAACCGCGTACTGAATTTTCACCGGCGCGTAGTGATAGAAATGACCGAAACCGCCCCCGATATAAGGTGCGCTGCCCATCTGGAAGAACAGCCAGGAGAGGCATTCGGCCCGGGCCGTGCCCTCCATCGGCACGAATTTGCCGAACTTTTCAGCGAGATACAGCATGATCGCCCCGGACTCGAACACCCGTGTGGGCGGATCGGTGCTGACATCCAGCAGCGCCGGGATCTTAGAATTCGGGTTAATGTCAACGAACCCGCTGCCGAACTGGTCACCTTCGCCGATGCGGATCAGCCAGGCGTCATATTCGGCGCCGCTTTCGCCGGCCGCGAGAAGTTCTTCAAGCAGCATCGTGACCTTGATGCCGTTAGGCGTGCCGAGGGAATACAGCTGTAACGGGTGTTCGCCCCTGGGTAATTCCCTTGTGAACTGAGCCCCAGCGGTCGGCTTGTTAATGGAAGCAAACTTGCCTCCGGTTTCGGCGTCCTGCTTCCAGACTTTCGGCGGGGTGTAGGTTTCGGACATGGTCTCTCCTGAAATTTCGTCGGTTTGGAATTTAGCCCAGCGCATCTTCGATGATGTCGCGGAATTCATCTTTAGTGGGTTTGCGCGGAGCGGTGTGATTGAAGTGAACCTGCATCGCCATCTCGGCAAGCTCGTCCAGAGCTTTTTCCGGATAGCCAAGTTCGCGGATCGAGGATGAGAGTCCAAGGCGTGCGTTCAGATCAGAAATTGCGGTCGCGATATCCGCATCGTCTTCGATCCCCATCGCGCCACGCAGCGTGGCCAGATCGTCTGCCATTGCCGTATCCGTATCGCGAGCATAGAACCGCAACACGGCGGGGGCGGATGCGGTAATAAGTGCGCCGTGATGCAATTCGCTATCAGCAAAGATATGACCCAGGGTGTGAATGGGGCCCAATCCCATATAGATCGACATGCCACCCTGGACGGCGCCCATCAGCAACTGCCAGCGTGCTTCCCGATCGGATCCGTCGGCAGTGGCCGCTTCGACGTAGTTCACCACCCGGGCGATTCCATCCAGGGCGATGGCTTCCGCTGGAGAATTGTTGTTGGTCGACAGAAACCCCTCTACACAGTGGCCGAACGCATCCATACCCGTCGCCGCCGTCAAAACCGGTGGCAGGGTCATTGTCAGGCCGGGGTCGCAGATCGCCAGATCCGGCTTTACGTGGATGCTGCGAATACCCAGCTGGTGCGAACCCGTCTCGATATGAATGCCACCGCCAAAGGTGATTTCAGCCCCCGTCCCCGCCGTTGTCGGCACGGTGATATAAGGCGCGACATCGGCGGTGATTTTCGACGGATCTTTCAGGTAGTCGATGACCGGCAAGTCGTGGGTGACGGCTACCCGCAGCGCTTTTCCGGAATCCAGCACTGATCCGCCGCCGAGCCCGACAATACCATCACAGTCCTTTTCCCGGTAAACTGCCAGCGCCGCCTCTATCCCCGCGATGGTGGGGTTGGGAGATATGCCTTCGAAGACGGTCACGTCCGACCCCGCGCCAAACGTATCGGTCACCGTGTTGACTATACCGTGTTCGACAAGCCCGGTATCAGTGATGATCAGCGGGCGTTTGACGCCTCGGTCAGCCAGCGCCACCGGCAGGTTGTCGATAGCATCGAAGCCGAAACTGACTGGCGGAAACGACGGCAGGGCGATCACGCCGTGGCCGGTCACTTTGTTTACGACCCTTCGGGCAGCACGGCAGCGAACTTGGCGCGGACGCGGTCGTCCAGTTCCTTGCTGCTGCGCGCCACCGCGGGAAATGTGGCCTTGTCCTTGAA
>CAJWUK010000079.1 GCA_913047365.1 uncultured Alphaproteobacteria bacterium
TGACGCCGCCTTCGGTAATAGCATTCGCGATATCGCGGGTGGTGACAGATCCGTATAGCTGATCGCTTTCGCTGGCCTGGCGGACGATAATCACGGTCATGCCGTCCATATCATTCGCGACCTGATCGGCTTCTTCCTTGTGCTTCAGGTTCTCGGCTTCAAGCTGTGTACGCTGTTCGTCGAATATGGCCCGGTTGGCATCGCTCGCTCGCAGCGCTTTATTACGGGGCAACAGATAGTTCCGCGCATAGCCGGGTTTGACGGTGACGACATCGCCCATCTGTCCCAGTTTTTCGATGCGTTCAAGAAGTATGACGTCCATTATTCGTCCCCTTTGTTTGAATGCTGCGCATTCGCCTTTTCTCGTATCTTGAGCCACGGTTCTAGCGCGCCCACCGTTGCCATGAGAAGGACCGGCCACCGAAGCACAAACAGTAATATATAGGCCGCTGCCAATATAAACGGGCGTCCCGGCCAAGCGGCGGAGATACTATGCAGAACTGCCAGTCCGATAAAGAAAAAAGGTATCGCGCTGATCAATAAAACATTAAGTCCCAAATAGCCCAGATTTCCGCCGGTAAACCACAAAATTCCGCCGATCACAGCGGTAGCTAAGGGCCAAATCATGGTCTCCACGCCGCTATAATCTGGTTTTGGGCGGATATTCTTCCCTTTGGCTATTAGCCAGCGCTGAGCCAATGCGCAGTTTAGGACTACGAGCAAAATTCCCGACGCCGCTATAGACGCGGGCAAAATTTTGAATACCAGTGCAAAGAAATCGTTAAGTTCCGGGGGGGCATCAGCGGGCAATTGGCCAAAGATAGAAATTACAAACCGTTCAACTGCTCCTTCTAGTCCCCTTTCATTGCCCATCTGGGAGAAAAATGCGGTTATGAAAAACACCATGCTCAAGGCTGTTAACCAGCTGAGGATGCGACCTAACGGATACCATTCGACGTTTCCCGCTTGATCGCGTCGGTTCTGAAGCGAGAAAAAAACTGCAACTAGCGTTGGCAGTGCTGAAGTCAGTACGAATATTGAAAAACTACCGCTGCCAGTAGACACTATCGCGATAATTATCGCGGCGAACGATGCGGCCACGGCTCCCGACATGAATCCCAAAGAAAGCCCCGTCGCCGCTATTGGAGCCAAGCTGAAGATCCCAAAAATAACGGTCACATGCAGCAGTGCCGAAAAAGTACCCGCAGCCAAGGGTATCAGGAGGGCGTTACGCATTTCGGATGCCCGGCCGTCGGGCCAGGGACATCAGTCGATAACGAAGGGCATGAGCGCCAGATTGCGCGCCCGCTTGATCGCCGTTGCCAGTTCCCGCTGTTTCTTGGCGGATACCGCCGTGATACGGCTGGGGACGATCTTGCCCCTTTCCGATGTGAACCGTTGAAGAAGCTTCACGTTTTTGTAGTCGATCTTCGGCGCGTTCTGACCGGAAAAGGGGCAGCTCTTTGGCCGCCGAAAAAAGGGTCGTCGGCTCATTTTTCGGATTCCTCTTTATCGGACCCACTGCTGGTTTCCGTCGGTACAGATTCGCGGCTTCCGGACTCGGCCGGTGCAGCTTCGCGGTCGTCGTCGTCGCGGCTGCGGCGTTCGTCGCGGCTGCTTTTGTTCTGCATCATCACCGACGGGCCTTCTTCATGCTCATCGACCCGGATGCTCATGTAACGGATAACGTCTTCATTCAGACGCATGTTCCGTTCCATCTCGTTCAACGCGTCGGCAGGGCAATCGATGTTCATAAGCGAGTAGTGGCCCTTGCGGTTTTTCTTGATCCGGTAGGCCAGGGATTTCAGGCCCCAGTACTCGTCCTTGGCGATTTTTCCGCCGTTGTCCTCGATAATTTTCGAGAACTCTCCCGTCAGGGTTTCCACCTGGGTGGCGGATATGTCCGGGCGTGCGATATACACGCTTTCGTATAGTGGCACAGTCCAACTCCTGAATCGTGTCCGGTTCGTTGCCGGCACGTCTTACCGCTTTTCAAATTGCATTCGCAGGGCACCCGCAAAGTTCATATCCGGTGCGCCCCCTATGAGGCGCCGGAATATACACATTTGAGACGCCTGCGCAAGCAATCTAGCTATGATTCGGTCCGATATCTTGACACCCCCTACGCACGGATTATCACTGCCAAAATCGGTAAATGGCGGCAATTTTCAGCGGAGTATCATCAATGACGCGCGCATTTGTTTTTCCCGGTCAGGGGTCGCAGGCAGTCGGTATGGCTGAGGATCTTTTTTCCGCGTTTCCCATCGCCCGCGAAACCCTGGAGGAAGTGGACGACGCCCTCGGCCAGAATCTGACACGCTTGATTGCCGAAGGGCCTGCCGACGAGCTCACACTTACCGAAAATGCCCAGCCCGCCCTGATGGCGGTCAGTATGGCGGTGATGCGGGTACTCGAAAAAGAGGGGAATATCGATATTTCGGGCGCGTGCGCCTTTGTTGCCGGGCATTCGCTTGGTGAGTATACGGCGCTGGCGGCAGTTCGCGCATTCGGTCTGGCGGATACTGCCCGGCTTTTGAGAACACGCGGCCAGGCGATGCAGAAGGCGGTGCCGGTCGGTGAGGGCGGCATGGCCGCCCTGTTGGGCGCGGAACTGGAGCAGGCGCAGGAAATCGCGGATGCCGCCGCGGACGGAGAGGTTTGCACACCCGCGAACGACAACGCACCGGGGCAGGTGGTTTTGTCCGGCGCAATGACGGCCATCGACCGCGCTATAGAAATCGCCGGTGGAAAGGGTATTCGACGCAGCATCAAACTGCCGGTCAGTGCGCCGTTTCATTGCGCTATGATGGCGCCTGCCGCCGACGAGATGGAAAAGGCGCTGGCTGACGTTGAACTTGTGCGCCCGCTTGTTCCGGTGGTGGCGAATGTTGCGGCTGCCCCGGCAGAGGCGCCTGACGAAATCCGCCGTCTGCTCGTGGAACAGGTCACGGCGATGGTCCGCTGGCGCGAAAGTGTGATTGCGATGCGGGACGCGGGTGTCGATACGCTCATTGAGGTCGGCGCCGGAAAAGTATTATCCGGTCTGACAAAGCGGATCGATAGGGATATGACCGCCATGAATGTCGAAACGCCGGGTGACGTCGACGCGGTTCTCAAAATTCTCTGACCCGGCCGGGAGGTCTAAAAGATGTTCGCACTTACAGATAAAAAAGCCTTGGTGACAGGCGCTTCCGGTGGAATCGGCGGTGCAATTGCCCGCAAGCTTCATGCCCAGGGTGCGACGGTGAGCCTGGCCGGCCGAAACCAGGCGTCGCTTAATGCGTTGTCAGGCGAACTGGGGGAGCGTTCCCATGTAATTGTCGGCGACCTTGCAGATAGCGATGCGACAGACGCCATGCTGGCGGCCGCGGATGAAGCGATGTCCGGCGTCGATATCCTGGTGAACAATGCCGGTCTCAACCGGGACAATCTGGCGATGCGGCTGAAGGATGACGACTGGCAAAGGGTGCTCGACGTCAACCTGACGGCAAGCTTCCGTCTTTCTCGAGCGGTCCTGCGCGGCATGATGAAATCCAAGTGGGGCAGGATCATCAATATTACGTCGATTGTGGGAACGACGGGCAACCCCGGACAAGCCAACTATGCCGCTTCCAAGGCGGGTGCCGTCGGCATGTCAAAGGCGCTTGCAGCCGAAGTCGCCACGCGCGGGATCACTGTAAACTGCATCGCACCCGGTTTCATAGAGACACCCATGACCGAATCACTGGGTGAAGATCAGACCGAAAAATTGCTTGGCGCGATCCCCGCTGCGCGGCTGGGAAGCCCGGAAGACGTCGCTGCCTGCGCCGTCTTTCTGGCCTCCGATGAGGCGGCCTACGTAACCGGTCAAACCTTGCATGTGAATGGCGGAATGGCCATGATATAAAGCGCTTGGGGAGGCGTTCCCCACACTGTTCGGGCCCCGGTTCCTGTGCCGGGGACGGACGACCACCAACCAGTAAACTGGCCAGCCGTTCACTCGGACGCCGGTAAATTTCAGGGAAAATGTAATGAGCGATACCGCAGACCGCGTTAAAAAGATCGTTGTAGAGCATCTCGGCGTGGATGAGGGCAAAGTTACCGACAATGCCAGCTTCATTGACGATCTCGGGGCGGACAGCCTTGATACGGTCGAACTCGTCATGGCGTTCGAAGAAGAGTTCGGATGCGAAATTCCGGATGACGCCGCAGAGAAAATTCTGACCGTCAAAGACGCAATCGGGTTTATCGACGAGAACGGCGGCTAGCATTCCCGACGCCGGTTTGCGCGCCGGATCGGACATCCGCATTTTTTCCAGAAGCATGAAGGCTTGGCTATGGAATTGAGACGTGTTGTCGTGACTGGAGTTGGCGCGGTAACGCCGCTCGGTGCCGGCGTGGAAAATGTGTGGGCGCGCCTGCTGAAATCGGAGTCCGGAGCGGGGTCTATTCAATCTTTCGATACGGATGACCTGTCGGTGAAGATCGCCTGCCAGGTTCCGGTGGGAGACAGCGCTCGCGGTGCCTTCAACGCGGACGATCACGTGCCGCCCAAAGACCAGCGTAAGATGGACGATTTCATCATCTTCGCGCTTGGTGCGGCGGTGGAAGCAATCGAGGATTCGGGTTGGACGCTGAACAGCGACCAAGACGCGGAACGTACCGGTGTGATGATCGGCTCCGGCATCGGCGGATTGGAAACCATCGCCGAAGCGGCGCTGGTATTGCAGGACAAAGGCCCGCGGCGGATTTCCCCCTTCTTTATTCCGTCCAGCCTGATCAATCTTGCCTCTGGCCAGGTGTCCATCAAATATGGCTATAAGGGCCCCAACCATGCGCCGGTGACGGCGTGCTCGACTGGGGCGCACGCCATCGGCGACGCCTCTCGCCTGATCGGTTTCGGCGATGCCGACGTGATGATTGCTGGCGGCGCGGAGGCTGCGGTATGCCGTTTGGGCATTGCCGGTTTCGCGGCGGCGCGGGCGCTATCGTCCAATTTCAATGACGAACCGAAAAAGGCGTCGCGTCCGTGGGACAAAGACCGTGACGGATTCGTCATGGGCGAAGGTGCGGGTGTTGTGGTTCTGGAAGAATACGAACACGCGAAGGCACGTGGGGCGAAGATATATGCTGAGGTCGCGGGCTATGGTCTTTCGGGCGATGCATATCACATCACGTCGCCGCCGGAAGACGGAAGCGGCGGGTACCGTGCCATGCAGGCGGCGCTTCGGAATGCGCAGATGAATGTCGAAGATATTGATTACATCAACGCCCACGGCACGTCGACGCCAGTTGGAGATGAAATCGAACTGGGAGCGGTAAAGCGTTTGTTCGGCGATCATGCCTACGAGTTGTCGATGTCGTCCACGAAATCGGCGATCGGGCATTTGCTGGGCGCTGCAGGGGCGGTTGAAGCGATTTTTGCCGTAAAGGCGATCGAGAACGGCGTCGTGCCTCCGACGCTGAACCTCGAGAATCCCTCCGAAGGGTGCGATATCGATCTGGTTCCCAAAGAGGCGAAAGAGCGCAAGATTACCGCTGCGTTGTCGAACTCGTTCGGCTTTGGCGGAACAAATGCCTCCGTGATCTTTAAAAAGGCTTCCTGACGAAGAATGAGGCGGTTGGCCGTCCGGTGTCTCGTTGCTGCGTTCGCTGCCGCCATTCTTGCCGTGGGCGGAGGAATTCTGTGGGCCTGGAACGGGTATCGAGCGCCCGGACCGCTTGAAGAAGCAACCACCCTGGTTGTGCCGAAGGGGGCCGGCGTAAAGGAGATAGCCAACCTGTTGCGGGACGCAGGCGTCATCGATAACGCCCATCTGTTCATACTTGGAGCGCAGTATAAGAAGCTCGCCCGCAAAATGCGGGCCGGGGAATTCGCTTTCGCGCCCCATATTAGTATGCGTGATGCGGCAGCTAATCTGGTCAGCAGCGAAACCGTGAAGCGCCGGCTGACCGTCCCCGAGGGGCTGCTGACCGCGGAAGTGATTGCTCTGGTCGAAAAGGCCGATGGTCTTGTCGGGGACGTTCCCTACGGTTTGCCGGATGGTATCTACCTGCCTGAGACCTATTTCTTCAATTACGGCGATACGCGGGCTGCGGTGCTGGCGCGGATGCGAACCAATATGGAAAAAACGCTGGAGGAGGCCTGGGCCGCCCGCGGCGAAGACATCGCGGTAAAAACGCCGGAAGAGGCATTGATCCTTGCGTCGATTATCGAAAAGGAAACTGGCGTATCCGCCGAGAGGGCCAGGGTATCCGGCGTATTCCATAACCGGTTGCAACGTAAGATGCGTTTGCAGTCGGATCCGACGGTGGCCTATGCCGTTACCGACGGCGGACGCCCGCTGGGCCGCCCGCTGACCCGGGCTGATCTTTATATCGCGTCTCCCTATAACACCTATACAAACTGGGGTTTGCCGCCGGGACCCATCACCAATCCTGGGCGGGCGTCGCTGGAAGCTGCGGTCAATCCAACCAACTCGAGGGAGCTGTATTTCGTGGCGGACGGGACAGGCGGTCACGCTTTCGCAAGGACCTTGCGGGAACACAATCGTAATGTCTTGAAGTGGAGGCGTCTGCAAAGATCACAGAAACCGTAGTTCATGATCTACTTACGAAGATTCGCACCTGCCCACTGCCCAAGATGATTTCGACGTAAGCCATTGGCGAGGAAGACAGATTTCTGCGGAAGTGATACAAACCGAGCGTCGGCGCTGCCGTGGCCCAATTGTTTGCCGCCCGGTCCAACGTGTCGGAGGAGCGTGCTGAAAGATTATGTCGAAAGCGGTAACCAGTATGACAGGATTCGCGCGCGTCGGTGGCGCTGCCGCCGGTTATGGCTGGGTCTGGGAAGCCAAGAGCGTCAATTCCAAAGGGCTGGACCTGCGGTTTCGGCTGCCTCACGGGTTCGATCATATCGAGGCCAATGCGAAGAAATCCGCGACCAAGGCATTCAGCCGGGGCAATATCTCCATAAATCTTTCAATTCAGCGACCGGAAAAGTCGCCGGTTTTGGATGTAAACCAGGAGGTGCTTGACCGGATGGTGAATCTTGCCGCCAAATACCGAGGCGGCCGGGAACACGTAAATATCGAAACGGTGATGACCCTTCGCGGCGTTGTTGAGGTGGTTGATGAAGCCGACGAGGATGAGGATGTCATCGCCGCCAGGGATGCAGCGCTGTCCGAAAGCGTTGGTGAATTGCTGACGGTCCTGGCCGCGACGCGAAAAGACGAAGGCGATCGGCTGAAAACGGTCATCAAAGATCATCTTGATGAAATCGTGGGGCTGACCGATGGCGCTAGAAACCTGGCGGATATGCAGCCCGACCGCCGGGCAGTTCGTTTGAAGGAACAGCTCGACCAATTGCTGGACGGTGAAACGCCGGTTCCGGAAGAGCGGCTTGCTCAGGAAATCGCAATGATCGTCGCCCGCGGTGATATTCGTGAAGAACTGGACCGTCTCGAGGCCCATGTCGGTGCGGCGCGGGAACACCTGGACGAGGGAGGAGCAATCGGCCGGCATCTGGATTTTCTGTGTCAGGAATTCAACCGCGAAGCCAATACGCTGTGTTCCAAATCCTCCGACCTGGAACTCACGCGGATCGGTCTTGCGCTGAAGGCCGCTATCGAACGCCTGCGTGAGCAGGTGCAGAACGTGGAGTAGTATCCAATATGACCGAAGAACGGGGAGAGATCGAACGCCGGGGGCTAATGCTGGTGCTGTCCTCCCCGTCCGGTGCGGGGAAAACCACAATTTCCCGCCTACTCCTGGAACGCGATAAGAATATTTCGCTGTCGGTTTCCGTCACAACCCGTACCAAGCGCCCGGGGGAGGTCGAGGCCAGGGACTACTATTTCGTCGATCCCACTGAATTTAACCTGATGCTCAACCGCCAGGAGTTACTGGAGCATGCCAAGGTGTTTGATCATTACTACGGAACACCCAAAGCGCCGGTCGAACAAGCACTGAGCGCCGGAAAAGACGTTCTGTTCGATATCGACTGGCAGGGTGAGCAGCAACTGAAACAATCGGCTAGGAATGATCTTGCCAGTGTTTTCATTCTGCCGCCCTCGACCGGAGAACTCGCCCGCCGGCTTCAGCAGCGGGCACAGGATCCGGCGGACGTCGTGGCTGCCCGAATGGCTAAGGCACCGGATGAGATCAGCCATTGGCCTGAATACGACTACATCATCATCAATTACGACATCGAAGAAAGCGTCGCTCAGGTGCAGGCGATCCTTGCCGCGGAACGCCTGAGGCGGGAACGGCAGATCGGGCTGACGGAGTTCGTCAAACGGCTGCGCGAGTGGCGCTAGGCCGAGGTATTCTCTTTTTCTAACGAGCGGGCAAGGGCGCAGAAACCCTCGACGTCGATCGTTTCTGCCCTGGCTGTCGGGTCGATACCGATGGCTTCCAGCACCGAAACAGGATCCCTGAAAGTTCCTTTCAGTGCAGCCCGCAGCATCTTGCGGCGCTGCGAGAACGAGGCCGCAACGACCTTTTCGAGCAGCTCCGGATCGGCTTCCGCCACTGGTTTTTTGCGGGGTGTCAGTTTCACAACTGTCGATGCGACTTTGGGTGGCGGGACGAAGGCTTTCGGCGATAGGGTGAATAACGGTTTTGCCTCGCACCGCCACTGGGTGGCAATGGATAGCCGGCCATAGGCCTTTGAACCGGTGGAGGCGACGATTCGGCCGGCGACCTCGCTCTGAAACATCAAAACGAGTCCGGAAAAGTGTTTGATTTCCCGTAGCCAGCTAATCAGCAATGGCGTTGCGATGTTGTACGGTAGATTGGCCACGATCTGCAGTGGACCGTGTTTCGTGATCAACGGTCCGGTCTGAAGTTCCAGGGCATCCGCCGAAATGATTTCCAGCCGTTCGCCAACGATTTCCCGGATGTCCGACAGTGCCGCAATACAGCGCTCGTCGCGTTCGACCGCGATTACTTTCTTTGCGCCGGTCTCCAGCAGCGCCCGGGTCAGCCCGCCCGGCCCAGGACCGATTTCCATGACGGTTGTCCCCGCCGTGATATCCGCAGCGGCGGTAATTCGGCGCGTGATGTTGAGATCGAGAAGGAAATTCTGTCCCAGTGATTTGCGGGCGGACAGGTTATGCGCGGCGATGACCTCTCTGAGTGGGGGTAGTTCGGATAGGTCGGTATTCTTAATCACCCCGGTCCATATCCTGGGTTCTGGCACGGCAGTGCGCGATTTCCGCCGCCATCCGGATCGCGGATACCAGGCTAACTGGGTTGGCGACCGCCTTGCCGGCAATGTTGTAAGCGGTGCCGTGATCCGGCGAGGTACGGACGAAGGGTAGACCGACCGAGACATTTACGCCGTTGTCAAAATCGAGCGTCTTCATCGGGATCAGCGCTTGATCGTGATACATGCAAACCGCCACATCGTATGTTTCCCGCGCGGCGGCGTGAAACATGGTATCCCCCGCCAGTGGCCCGAATAACTCCGCATCCGCTGAAGATGCTTCCTCAATCGCCGGCCGGATTATCTCGATCTCCTCATCGCCCATGTGACCGCTTTCGCCAGCATGCGGATTCAGGCCAGACACTGCTACACGGGGGCGGTCAATGCCGAAATCCGTTTGCATAGAGGCGATGGTGGTTTTCAGTGTTCTGACAATTTCGTCCCCAGTCAATGCGGCGATCGCGTCTTTCAGGGAAAGGTGAATGGTGACCGGAACGACCTTGAGATGCGGACCCGCCAGCAGCATGATGGGCGGTGCCGAAAGCCCCGCTCGTTTGCCGAGATATTCGGTGTGCCCGGGTGAGGAAAATCCCGCTTCGTAAAGGCGGCTTTTCTGTATTGGGTTGGTCGCCATTCCCGCGGCGCTGCCATCCGCCGCTGCATCGATGGCGCGGTCGATAGATTCGATCACCATCGCCCCGTCCGCTGTACTGTCGTCGCCGGGGAGCGAGTTGACGGTTTTAGATAGTGGGATCACGGGCAGGGCGTTGGGACAAACGGATTCAGCGTCTGACAGCTCGTTAATCGCCTGAACCCTGCAAGTAATGCCGGTCGTCTCCGCTAGTCGTGTTAAACGGTCAGGGTCGTCGAAGGTCACAAAGGCAGGAAGGTTTCTGCGGTGGTCCCGCCATGTCATCAGGGTGATTTCACCACCGATTCCGGCGGGGTCCCCCATAGTCAGTGCCACCGGGCGCATCGGTGCCACGACCCTAGACCCGAATATCGATAACTGCTGCTAGGCGGATGTCACGCATATACCGGCGCGCCATCAGCGCCAACCGGTCTCGCATTAGCCGGTCCGTGACCTCGTCCCGATCAGGGAGATTGATTTTGCGTTCTCCGCCTTCTCGGCTGCAAACCATCAGAAGCATCACGCCATTGGGCATCTTGACGGGATCGCTGATTTTTCCTGCCGGAACGTTACTGACAACGGTTCTGATCGCGGGCGCGAGCTCCTTCAGCGCGAATTTTCCGAGATTGGGCGGTCTCGATGACGCTACCTCTTTGGCTAGCAGATCGAAATCCTCGCATCCCGTGGCCGTATCGCGGACGGTTTTGGCTAGATCAATTTGGGTCTGAACGTCATCTTTCGCGGCCCTGGCAGGCAGGGGCAGGAATATCTGGCGAAGGTCGAGGGTTACAGGCGTTGCCTCTGACTGTGCGATCCGTCGGATGTCCTTCAGCTGCAAGATCCGATAGCCGGTCACGGTCTTTATTGGGCTGGCGAGCGACCCTTCCTGAAGTTTCGGAATGACACGACGGAGAGTTTCATCCAGTTCAGCTTCGTGAATCCACCCCAGATCGCCGCCAACGGCCGCAGTCGGACTTTGGGAAAACTGCCGGGCGATCGAACCGAAACTCGCGCCGCCTTTAATCTGCTCGGAAATACGCTCCGCCATCCGCTGGACATTTTGTTCCTGTTCAGGGCCGTCCACCGCCAACAGGATTTCGCTTAACCGGTATTCGGTCTGGCCCTGCCGTGTCAGGATCCTTTTTAGCGTTTCGTCGATTTCGTCCTCGCCGATCGTAATTCTGGGGCGCAGCCGGCGCCCGAGAAGCTTCGACCAGGCGATCCCAGCACGAAGTTGCGCTTCCATGCTAGCGACCGGAATGCCGTTTCGTTTCAGCATGGCATCCAGGCCGTTTTTCGGTAGCTTGTTCTGTTTTTCGATCGCGGCTCTGGCCCGGGTAATATCTCGCTTGCTAACCGATATATTCCGGCGTCTGGCCTCCTGCAGTTGCAAACGCTCGTCGATCAGGGTTCGCAGAACCTGGGGTCGAATTCGTCTTCTCGCTTCCCTTGAGTCGGAAAGGCGGGTGG
>CAJWUK010000080.1 GCA_913047365.1 uncultured Alphaproteobacteria bacterium
CGTTTCTTCACGGGCTTTCGGGCTGCAGATTTTTTTGCACCCACATTTTTTACCACAGTCCTCTTTGATGCCGCCTGCTTTCCGACGGTTTTCGATTTCGATGCTTTCGCCATCCGAGCTTCCTGAAATGCGTGAAAAGGCTAGCACAGCCGACCCGCCGCTGGCTAATAACGGTCAGTCGTCCGCCGGTTTCGATTTCAATATGGTGGTCAGGTAAATCCCGAGCCCGATCAGGCCGATGCCGATGGCGTGGAACAGGAAGGTTTCTTCCCCTAGCAGCCAGATCGCTAATATGACCGTGAAAACCGGTATCAGGTGCAGCAACAGTCCCGCGCGCGACGCACCAAGGCCTTCAACCGCCCGGTTCCACCATAACAGAGCCAGTATGGACGTGAAAAGCGCCATGCCGCCCGTGACGCCGAGGGTCGTCCAGGTGAACGGTGTGGGCAGGTAATACAGGTGTTCTAGAACCCAGAACGGAAATACGGTGATGGCGCCGAAGGCTAATATGCAGAACAGGAAATTTAGCCGGTCCAGTTCTGGCGGTACGCGCCTCATTAAAACGGCGTATACCGACCAGCAGATGATGGATACGAATACGAAAACGTCCCCGATGTTCAAGTCGAATTTCTGAAGAACGGACAATTCCCCGCGCCCGATCAGATAGACGACCCCCAAGGCTGAGACTACAACGCCCATCCACTGAACTAAGGTCAAGCGGTCGCGGAACATCAGCCAGGCCATCAGGACGATTACCACCGGTTCTGCCGAATTGATTAGGGAGCCGTTGATCGCCGTGGTGAACTGTAGGCCGACGAACATCAGCCCGTTCCCAAAAACGACGATCAGTACGCCCTGAAGTGCAAGGAACCTCCAGTGCAGCCGGATCAGGGGCCATTGGGCACGGAGACCTTGCCTGCACATGGGGTATAGAATCAGGAGGGCGATTAGACAGCGGATCAGGGTGATTGCTGCGGGTGGAATGACACCTGCGAAATCCCGCACCACGATGAAGGTGCCAGAATAGCACAGCATAGCCATTATCCCCGCGGGTATCGGCGGAGGCATGTAGCGGGTTAGAAGCGTGTCGGGGGGGGAGGAGGTCATATAAGGAATAAGTCCTTTGCGTGAACAACAACAGCAATTAGACCTTCTGTCCACCGCGCCTACGAAAACTGTATGTCTTCCCTAGCCGTCCGAAAAATTTACGCTAACCAAGCTGCAATTTCAGAGGCGAAGGCCCCGACATTAATTATAAAGCGTTAATCGTTCTCGCGCGGATGCTGCACGAATTAGTGGCTAACCCCAAATTTCAGACATACCAAAATTAGGGTGATTGGTTTTCGCGTTGTAGTGGCTTTGTTCCCGATCGGCCAAATGATCGCCGCGTCAGCGGCAAACGCAGCCTCCACATTCACTTTAGATGGGGGCTCCGGTCCCAGTGAAGCTCCCTATACACACCAGCTTGTTGTTCCCCTGCGTATCGACGATTTCGCCTGCGCGGGTTCAACGAAGATTGGGGCTATACTTGGCGCAAACATTGATTACCGCTTTCGGGTTTCTGGGAATGACCTATTCCCGGCGGAAGATTCCCCGATGTTCGTTAAATGACGCCGTTGAACGTGTGTGCCTCCGCTACGCCGTGAATCAGGCCTGTTTCTGATTTGGTAGCCCCGATTTTTTTTCTTGAACGGTCAGGTATATCGATGCGACGGCTATGATGCCGCCGCCCACCCAGATCCATACATCGGGGAATTCGCTTAAAATCAGGAAGCCGAGGATGGCGGCAATCGGTAGACGGGTGTAGTGCAGGGCTACGACCACGATGGCATCGCCGCGCAGATAGGCGCGGCCGAGGACGCGCTGGTTGGCGATTTCCAACAAGCCGATCAGTGCCATCCATCCGACCTGTTCCCAGGTCGGCGTCGTCCAGAAAAAATAGGATGTCACCGCCGCCAGCGGCAGGATTGTCAGCACGTTCCACACAGCGACGGTGTCGGGATGATCGCTTTTGGACAGAAGCTTCCTGTTGATCGGGTTCCAGCTTTGTACCGCAACCGCGCCCAGGACGAATAGAACCCCGATATTAACCTCCACCAATCCGGGACGGACGATGATCGCGGCGCCGGCAACACCGGCAAAAATAGCTAGTATCCGGCTGCCTCGCAGTACTTCTCGCAGGACGATGGCCGCGACCATGGCGGCAAATACTGGGCGGATGAAATGAATTGCGGTAATATCGGCAACCGGCAGTTCCTTGGCGGCTAGGTAAAAGAATGTACCCGCCAGAAAGGCTAAGGCTCCGCAAAGGATGGCAAGGCCCGGACGGTTAGGAAGCAGCACAACATCAGCCCGTTTCACGATCAAGCCTGCTATTGCCGTCAGTCCAAATATTGATCGAAATAGAAGAATCTCAAAGACGCTGATCTCGTCGCCCAGAGATCGCACCACAACGAGTTGCCCCGACATCAAGAACCCGGAAACGACGACCCAGAATCCGCACTGGGTTGCGTCGGACCAGTTTCCTATCAGAGAGGACAGTCGGGCGGACATAAGTCGATCTTCGGCCTTCTAATTATTTGTATCGTTCTCGGCATCCGCCGCCAGATTGGAAGGCGACGAATTCCATCTATAGTGTGTGCGCTGATTAAAAACGAGGCGATAAGACCGATGACAAAACTTCCCGTCACAATGGCCTGCGGGCCCTATGACCGTTTGCAGGCGCTGAAAGACGGTGTAATCAAGCCCGAAGGGATCGATCTGCGTTACGTCGAAATCCAGTCGCCGCCGGAAATCTTCGCTCGCATGCTGAAGACCAATTCCTTCGACGTTGCGGAAATGTCGTCCGCCCACTATTTCACGATGAAATCGCGAGGCGATTTTCCCTATATCGCGTTGCCAGTGTTCCCGTCGCGGCTGTTTCGGCACGGGTTTATCTTCATAAACCGGAATTCGGGGATTTCCAAACCGACCGATCTGGCAGGCAAGCGGATTGCAGTTCAGGAATATCGGCAATCCGCAGGTGTCTGGATCCGCGGCATTCTGAAGTCCGAATACGGCGTGGATTTTGGAGATGTAAAATGGCTGGAAGGGGGGGTAGATACGCCGCGGCGCTTCGATGAAACCATGGATCTGCGTCCAGCCGGCGATTTGAACCTGGAACTGATTGGCCCTGAAAAATCCATTAGCGATGTGCTGGTATCTGGTGAAGTCGATGCCTATTTCGGCGCGCGCGCACCGGCGGCGTTTTATGATTCTGAAGATGTGGTTCGTTTGTTTCCCAATTACCGGGCGGAGGAACGGCGCTATTACGAATGCACCGGCATATATCCGATAATGCACACGATGATCATGCGGGAAGATTTCCACCGTGCGCATCCGTGGGCGGCCGAAGCGCTTTTCAAGGCACTGTCTGAATCGAAAAAATGGGCACTGGAACAGATGCGGTTTTCCGGCGCGCAGCGCTACATGCTCCCCTGGATGTTCGCCGATATCGACGAAATGGACGAATTGTTTGGTGGCGATCCCTGTCCCTATGGCGTCGAGCCAAATCGCAAGACGCTGGAAACCGCGCTGGAATATCTGGTCGATCAGGGATTCATCGAGAACATGATGGCTATCGACGACTTGTTCACCCCGATCGTCGGATGGACGGAATAGAGTTCGAACGCCAATTGATAAAGACCAAATTTTTTTCAGGCGATGCCGCTTTCAACTTGTTTTGAAGCGGATAGATTATGCCTGTGGGATATCGGCGCGCGGGGCGGTTTCGGTTCTTTCTTCGCTCCGATGGCCTTGGCGGTGGATGCCATAGGTTTCGAACCAGTCTCTTCCGGGTTTGAAGGTCTTTCGGGAAGCGGCGCCTGGAAATCCGAGAGATATCTCTCGCTCGCCATCGGTGGCAGGGATGGGGAAGCTGTCCTGAATATTCCCACCGATCCCGCCGGGGCGTCATTTCTTGAACACGACCAGGCGATCGGGCGGCGCTATCACTTGGGCGACCTGTTCGACGTCGTTCAGCGGGAAACGGTTCCGCTTCGAACAATTGGCGCCGCTATCCGGGATTTCGATGTAAGCGCTCCGACGTTGCTTAAGCTTGATATCGAGGGCTCCGAACTCGCGGTTCTGGAGGGGCGGGTGACGCCTTGTTGAGCGTTTTAGCGGTTAGGGCGGAAGCAGTGTTTCTGCCCCTAAGAAAAGGTCAGCCGTTGGCGCATGACATTTTGGCCTTTATGGGGATGCGGGCTTCTGCCTGATGGATATTATAGACAGTCACCTCTGGCGGGTGTGGCCCTGGGCGGCCCACCCTTTCCTTGTATGCGAAACGCCCGCCTATTCCCGGGGGTGGCTGATCCAAACGCCCTCCCTTTTTTAAAAGATTTAGCCAACCTGGATGAAAAAAAAGCATTCTCCGCCATGCTAGCCTCCGCGGGGCTGGGCTATTTCGATTATGCGATTTAGATCGTATATGCCTTTCCGTCGATAATTTCCGAAAGATCAGGGTTAGACACATCGCAAATTAGCGAGGTATTGGCTGATACGGCGAAATCTTATGGCCGGGCAAGACTTGGCATGGAGATTGGCCAGACCGCCAAGCATTTCGCGAGGCTCCTTCGGTCAAAACTTCTTGGTCTGGGAGTTCCGTTACAACGTTGAAGCGTTAAGCGACCTAATGGGAATAACCGTCGGCAAAACAACGGCTTACATAATCGGCAAGGATTCGCGCATGGACGAAGGTGGGGAAGTCGAGGCGAAGGGCTTCAGTATTTAGAAGGTTTTAGGGCTCGCCCGCGAAGCCAGGCCCCCCGCGCGGCGCGATTTACCAAACTATTTGCACTAATTTTCTGTTCCGGCCCAAATCCGTGTGAACGGAAAAATTTAGAGTTGCGCGGCCGGTAGCGGATCTTTCCCCAAAATCATATCGGCGGCTTTTTCCGCAATCATGATGACCGGTGCATTGGTGGCGCCAGCCACCAGGTCGGGCATGACCGACGCGTCGACCACCCGTAGTCCTTCCACGCCGCGCACCCGCAAATTTTCGTCAACTACGGCCATCGGATCGCTTTCCGTACCCATCTTGCAGGTGCCGACTGGGTGGTGGACCGTGATCATGGTATTTTTGACATGGGCATCCAGTTCGGCATCCGATTGGGCGTCTGCCCCCGGGGCTAGTTCCTCGCCGGCGAAGTCTTTCAGCGCGGGGGACGCGGCAAGGTCCCGGATCATCCGCAGTCCCCGTCGCATCACCTGCCATTCAGAGTCAGTGCGTAGGAAATTCTGGTGTATTTGGATCGGATCGCCGGGGTTCGATGACGCCAGCGAGAGATGACCGCGGCTTTCCGGGCGCATCGGCATGGCGCGAATAGAAAACGAATCTCCGAAGGCCGCCTTGAAGGGGGGCAGCCAGGGTGAGGCGGTCGTTGTTGCTCCCATCCAGAACAGAAGCTGCACGTCGGGAATCTCCACTTCCTGCGCCGAGCGCAGAAACGCCGTCACGCCGAAGGGAAGATCGGCGGCAAATCCGCCCAGACCCAAATAGGCGCGCGCGAGCGATGGGACGATACGGTCGAAACGCATCTCACGCTGGAAGGTGCCGCCGGTCTTGCGGCGAAACACAAGGGCGGCAGACGTGTGATCGCTCAGATTTTCGCCGACGCCTGGCAGATCGGAAACGGTATTGATGTCGTGTCTGCGAAGATGGTCGGGGTTGCCGACGCCCGACAGCATCAGTAGCTGCGGAGAATTGATCGATCCACCTGAAAGAATGACCTCATGGTCTGCTGAAGCTGATTGGGTCTTACCGCGATGTGAATAGCGAATGCCACGCGCGCGCACACCTTCCCAATCAATGCCCAAAACCATTGCGCCTGTTCTAACGGTCAGGTTCGGCCGTTTCATCGCCGGGCGCAAATAGGCCCGCGCTGTGCTCCACCGTCTGCCGTTGCGTAGCGTCATCTGCATCCGGGTGAAGCCTTCCGGATTTTCGCCGTTGTAATCGTCCGTGTACGGGTGCTGGGCTTCGCGGCCTGCTGCAAGAACTGCTTCGCAGATGGGGTCTCGAAAAGTCGCGCGGCGGGTGGTTAATGGCCCGCCGGAACCACGCCAAGTATCGGCGCCCCCTTCCCAGTCTTCCGACCGTTTGAAATAGGGCAGGACGTTCGCATGCGACCATTCGGGCAGCCCCTGGGACGCCCACCGATCATAATCCGTCGGGTGGCCGTGGTAATAGGCCATCGCATTGATTGATGACGATCCGCCCACCACCATGCCCCGGGCGCATTCGATGCGTCGATTATCCATCGTGTCAGACGGTTCGGCGAAGTAGCCCCAGTCATGGAGACGTTTTTGTAGAATGCGCCCCCAGCCGAGGGGAATACGTATCCAGGGGTCGCGGTCCCAACTGCCAGCTTCAAGGATCAGAACCTTAACGTCGGGATCTTCGGTCAGGCGGTAGGCCAGCGTGCAGCCTGCCGATCCCGCGCCGACAATCACATGATCGAAAGTCTCGCCAACGCTCATGCCTGAAGCTCCGTCAAGCCGGTGCCGCCGCCGGAGCCTGCGGCGTAGGCTTGTCGTTGGCGAAGGCCTGTGCCACGCCCGCGATGACCCCGATCAGCACGGCGATCTGCCAAGCACGGTCGTAATTCCCCAGGGAATCGACAATCAGCCCCGCACCCCAAACGCCAATGAAAGATCCGACCTGATGAAAAAAGAACGCGATACCCGTTAACGTTGCCACATAACGAAGCCCGAAAAGCTGGGTAATAAAGCCGGTAACGACCGGTGCGATCCCCAACCACAGGATGCCCATGATCGCCGCGAATACCAGCGTCGTGACCGGTGTCGCGGGCACCAGAAAATAGATGACGATAAATAGCGAGCGTAGCAGGTAGACGACGCCCAGCACCACATTCTTGGGATACTTGCTGCCCAGCCAGCCCAGCAGATAGCAGCCCAGCGCATTGAAGGCCCCGATGACACCCAGAGCCGCCGCGCCTAGCCACGGCGCCTGGCCGCATAGCGCCAAATAATTAGGTAAGTGCATGGCGATAAAAATTAGTTGCAGGCCGCACACGAAAAAGGCGACGGCGGTTATGACATAACCGCTGTGACGCGCAGCATCCGCCAGGCATTGCCTAAGGGTGATCTTATCGGCGGGGTCGGTTGAGTTACGGGAGATTTCCAGCGCCGCCTTGTCCCCCGAACCTGTGAAGAACGCAGCCGGCAGCATAACCACGCAAAGGCCGAGAAATGCCACCATGGCGATCAGCCAACCGTGACTGGAAATCAGACCTTCGGCTAGGGGAGCCGCGATAAACGATCCCACCGATCCCATGGCCGAGATTATCCCAAGAATCATGGTCCGCTTCGATGCCGTCACTGCCCGAGCAGAGGCCGCCATGGCAAGCATCAAGGCCGTGCATGACATCGCAACCCCAATCATCACGCCAAGACCCAGGATCAGCATCCATGTGCCAGTCGCCGCCATTGTGACGCCAATTCCGGCAGCATACAGGAAGGTGCCGAAAATGGTCATCATTCGGCAGCCGAACTTATCGGCATAGGCGCCGATGATCGGTTGGGTCGCGCCCCAGACGATGTTCTGGATAGCAATGGCGAGCATGAAATCGGCGACCGTGATACCGAGATCCTGCGTCACGGGAACGGAAAACAGGCCCCAGCTCTGGCGCATGCCCATGCTCATGGTGAGCATGACGCTAGACCCCGCGAGAACGGCGACGGTCTGGGCGCGGGTAAACCCGGTTGGAATAACGGTCTCGGACACGCGAAGAACTTTCGAACTTGTTAGGTTGCGAACAATACCTCAGTGTGCGGTATCGGCGCCATAGGGGACGGGCAAATCTATTTTTATGGAAGCCAAATAAACGGCCGTTATGGAGCGTTTTCCGCTTTCGGATCGACTTTAGTTCCAGGCTATCGGTTTCAAATAAGCCGAAACGTTGGAGCGGATGCCAGTGGTCGCGAAGGATCGCTACAGCCATTTGCCAAACTGATCGAAATCCTGGCCGATATGTTCAGCTCGGCCGACTTGTACCGCATGCTGAGCGCGGGCGGTTTCTATGCGGGCGAAGATTATTTCAGCAACCGTCGGCTGAAGGATGAGGTTGGTAATGCTCATCCTACTACGCCGGTTTCGATAACCGGAATTTGCCGTGCAGCCGCTATCAACGGCTTAAGTTCTGATGGCATTTATGTTTTTTTGGGGAAACTGGCCGTTGTGCAGGACGCAGAAGGATCGGAATTTTGGAGGAAAAGCTGGTCTTAGCTTTCCATTTCGCGGTCGCCGATTAGCCGGAAATCCCTGATCCCAAGTTCCGAATGGAAATGCTGTAAATACGCGGGCCGGCCATTTTCGTCAGATTTCGACGCAATTTCCGCGCGCCGTGCGGCCGTAGCCTGATTATCAATCTCTAGCGGTTCGCCATAGATGACCACGCCGTATACATCGGCTGCATAGTCAGCCGAGAGACGTTCTTCCAATACGTCTTCCAAAACTGCTGCCGGGTCCCGCTCCAGAGGATTTCCATGGCCGCCGCCGCCGCCCGAAACGTGGCGGAAGGTTTCGCCCTTTTCGAATAGCACCGGCTCCATCGGCATCACAGGGATCGGCGTCTGATCGGCGGTGCCGGTATTGCGAAGGTTCCAGGACGGCGTCCCCGCGTTGCCGCCTTCCAGCCCATAGGGCAGAAACCGGCGCCGGTCAGATCGCATAACCATCTGCGTTTCATCGGAAAGGAAACGGTATTCGCGCTGGTAGGCAGGGCCGCCGCGGTGCTTCCCTGGACCGCCCGAGTTTTCGACCATGCCATAGCGGGTAATTTCCAGAGGAAATAGGGCTTCCACCATTTCAACCGGCTGATTGGTCAGATTGCCGCCAGGATTAGGAATGCCGAATGCGCCGTCTCGATCCCGCATGCCGCCCCAGCTTCCAGCCCAGGCCTCCGTGCAGACGAACCTTTCATCACCGTCGAAGCCGCTGAACGACGGGAAGGTGACACCACCTTCGCCGGCGGCTGGTACGCGATCCGGCACGATCTGCGCGAAGCATCCCAGTAGCAGGTCCAGAGATCGCCATCCCACGATGGCGCGCGCTGCGCATGCCGCCGGGGGCAGGGGATTCACAATGGTGCCTTCCGGCACGATGATGTTCAGCGGACGGATGAAGCCTTCGAAATTCGGTATGTCTTCTGCGGCGATGCATTTGACGATCAGGTGGCAAGCGGATTTCACGAACGGCACCGGGCAATTGATCGCCGCATCAACCTGCGGCGCTGACCCAGTCCAGTCCAAAGTCATATAGCCGCCGTCGATGTTGATCGTGACTTTCAACGGGATCGGTTCCGGTTTCTCGCCCAACCCGTCGATGTAGTCGGTGAAAGACCACGTCCCGTCAGGCAAGGCAGAAATCTCCGTACGCATGATGCGCTCCGCATGGTCGTGCAGTTCCTCGACGATTTGGCGATAAGTTGCGCTGCCGTATCGTCCGATCAGATCGACAAGCGCGGCGTCCGCCGTCCGGCAGGCAGCCACCTGTGCCCGCATGTCCCCGGCCAGTTTGTCCGGTATGCGAGTGTTTTTCTCCATCAGCTTGAAGAATGTCCGGTTGGGTTCGCCTTTGTCGTAGAGTCGAATGGGCGGAATTCGCAGCCCTTCCTGGAATATTTCCCGGGCGTAGACGGCAGCGGACCCCGGCGCGATGCCGCCCATATCTATCTGGTGAACCAATGTTGCTGCATAACCTTCCAGTGCATCGTCCACGAAAACGGGCTTCACGATGTACACATCCGGCAGATGCTGGCCGCCGCCGTCATAGGGGTCGTTCCAGATAAACATGTCGCCCGGATGCATGTCGCCGCCGTAGTCGCGGATCAGAGCCTCCATTGCGTCAGGGAAGGATCCCAGATGCAGCGCCATGGTCATGCCGTGGGCCACGATCCGCCCATCGCGGTCACAGACTCCTGTGGAATAGTCCATGGAGTCGCGCACGATGGTGGAATAGGCGGTGCGCATTATCACCAGCGCCATCTCGTCGGCGATCGCGCCCAGCGCGTTCTGGACCACCTCCATGGTGATCGGATCGACATTCGACGGCGTGGCGTTCATGACGCGGCTTCCTTCGTCAGCACAATATTGTTGGTGTCGTCCAGAGAGGCCTTCCAACCCGGTGGTACGATGCAGGTGGAATCGTATTCTTCGATGATCACCGGTCCTGCGACCGGTGTGGTGAGGGCGGAACGTTCAATAACGGGCGTTTCGGTCTGCCCGTGCACCGGACCGAAATAAACCTGCCGTGGCTGAGGAGACTGGCGTTCCCCGCCCGATGTTGCAGGCTTGCGCTCTGGTCGGTCTTCCGAGACGCGGGCGATTAGGCGCAGAGTGACGCATTCGACGGCCTCCGCTTCTGCCTGATGTCCGTATGTCCGTTCGTGTTCCGTCCCGAAATCCGCAGCCATTTGCGCAAAGTCGGGCGGGCCGTCCCCTTTCACGGGCACCGTCAATTCATGTGCCTGCCCGGTATAACGCAAATCCACATAGCGGTTGATTTCGTAATCTTCAGGCGCATATCCTTCTTCCGACATCAGGCCCGTCAGTTCTTGGCTGATTGCCTTAAGCGCCTGCGCGAGTTGCTCGGGAGATACGGAAGTTAGGCGGTTCAGCCAGGCGCGGCTTAGTTCGTGTTCCACATCCGACAACAACAGGCCGAAAGCACTGAAAACACCGGGGATTGGGGGCACAATAACCCGTGTCATATCCAGTAGGTTGGCAATCTCTGCTGCGACGACCGGTCCGTTGCCGCCAAACGCGAACAGGGCAAAATCTCGCGGGTCACGGCCGCGATATGTGGAAACAGCCTTTACCGCACGAACCATGGTGCCGCACGCCACCTGAAACACCCCCCAGGCGGCATCGAGCAGTTCGCGGTCGAGCGGCCTTGCTATCTTTTCTTGCAAGACATTTCGGGCGCCGTCGGCATCTAGGGAGAGATCGCCGCCCACCAGATGCTCGGGATTGAGAAATCCGAGGGTGAGAGCTGAATCGGTGAAGGTCGGATCTTCACCGCCGCGTCCGTAACAAACCGGGCCGGGCAGGGCGCCCGCGCTTTCGGGCCCAACTTTTAACAGGCCGCCGCGGTCGAGCGAGACAATGCTGCCGCCGCCCGCGCCGATTTCCGAGATATCGATT
>CAJWUK010000081.1 GCA_913047365.1 uncultured Alphaproteobacteria bacterium
CATGCCTTTTGTCGGTTTGATCGGAACCGAAACCCAGTGGGTCTTTGTTCGCGACAATATTGTTTCCCTGACTATTAGTGCCGCTGACGCCCTGTCTGACCGACCCAACTGGGAAATCGCCAACGTTCTCTGGGGTGAAGTAAGTAAGGTTCTGGGGAATAGTTACGGCCGCCTCCCGGCATGGCGGATCATCAAGGAGCGGCGGGCGACATTCGCACAAACACCGGATCAGGTCGCTAGCCGTCCGGGTTCGTCAACTACCGTTCGCAATCTTTTCCTTGCCGGTGATTGGACTGATACCGGTCTGCCGGCCACCATCGAAGGCAGTGTCCGCTCAGGATTCAGTGCAGCAAGTCATGCGTTTGATGCCGTTCGAAATGCTGCCGACGAGGGCCCTGAATAGGCTTTCCGCGGGAACCGTTTGATTCGGTGGGTAACACCATTTTAGGAAGGATCTTCCTCCGTTTTTCTATAAATCTTTGTTTTTATTCGAATAATTAAGTTCCCCAAAAAAACCCGTTTCGGTTACAAGTTGAATTTTCATCATCGTTGAACCGCTGAATCATTCCCGTTAGCATCGCACTGCCTAGAAAAAAATTGAGGGATTCGTCGATGGCTAAAATACTTTCAGATCTGACGAGCACGATTATTGCCGGCTTGGTGCTGGCAGTCGTCCTGATCGTCATCATGATGCTGTGGCATGGCACGGGGCTTGATCTCGACCGCAACTGGTGGGCATTCCTGTTCCGCTGGATGCATGTCGTTAGCGGCGTGATGTGGATCGGTATCCTCTGGTACTTCAACTTCGTCCAGATTCCGAACATGGGGAATATTCCGGACGAACAGAAACCGGCAATCACGGGTGTGATCGCACCGGCAGCTCTGTTCTGGTTCCGCTGGGGTGCGATGGCAACCATCATCACCGGGCTGATCCTTGCATGGCTGAACGGCTACCTCTTCCAAGCGATCTCGCTTGGCACGATGGAAAACTCTTCCTCGTTCCATACCGCGATCGGCATTGGCATGTGGCTTGGCACGATCATGTGGTTCAACGTCTGGTTCATTATATGGCCGAACCAGAAGAAGGCCCTGGGCATTGTCGAAGTGGTGGCCGATGAGAAAGCAAAAGCAGGACGCACCGCAATGCTCTTTTCACGGACCAATACGATGCTGTCGATCCCCATGCTTTATGCAATGGTTGCGGCTCAAAACGGCGTTTTCTAGAAACCCCGTTATAGCACTTGGAAAAGGGGCCTTCGGGCCCCTTTTCTTTTATTCGACCGCGATCAATGCGGCCGCCACCGCCCGGTCTTCCGACAACAAAACATTGAAGGTTCGGCACGCCGCACCGGTATCCATCCATTCCGGTACAACGGACACGGCCTTCAGCGCCTTTCTTATATCAGGACGCGGCACCCCAAACCGGGCGCCGCAACCGATTAGGAGAACTTCGATATCTGTGGCCGCGTCTATAACCGCCAATAAAGATTGCGGGGAAATACTTTCATAGGATTTTGCGTCCCAAGGCACTGTTTTGTCGGGAAATACAATTACGGATCCGCTTAGGGTTCTACCCGCGATACGAAACCCCCCGGCTCCGTAGGTCTGAATAAGGTGCCGCCCGACGGGAACCGCAGGCGTGATATCGGTCATCCCTACTCGGCTATCTTTTCGGCTGCTTCGTCCTGATCGGTTTCGCCGACAATCAGTCCCGTGCGGCGCAGGTTCATATACACCAGCAGCGGTACTGCGATGAATATCGAGGAATAGGTACCGACAATGACACCCCAAATCATGGCGAAGCTAAAGCCTTTGATGACCTCGCCGCCAAAGAAATACAGTGTCAACAACGCAATCAGGGTCGTTACACTAGTTAGCAAGGTCCTAGATAGCGTTCCGTTGATTGACAGGTTCAGGAGTTCGTCAAGGGACATCTGCTTAAACTTTCGCAGGTTTTCCCGGACCCGGTCATAAACAACCACCGTATCGTTGATGGAATACCCTGCGATGGTCAGGATCGCCGCGACCGTGGAAAGGTTAAATTCCAGCCCAAGCAACGAAAATATGCCAATCGTAAGTATGACGTCGTGGAGAAGAGCGACCACCGCCCCTAATCCAAACTGCCACTCGAACCTGAACCAGATATAGATCAGCATCGCGGCAAGGGCGGCTAAAACCGCTGTTATTCCAGCCTCGATAAGCTCGCCGCCTACTTTGGGCCCTACAAACTCAGTCCTCCGGTAATTCACCTTGTCGCCCAGGGCTTTCTTGGCCTTGGTAACGGCCACCTGCTGCGCTTTTTCGCCTCCGGGTTGGCGTTCTATGCGGATTAGTACATCGGTAGGTTCACCGAATTCTTGAAGCTGTACTTCGCCCAGCCCCAAATCACCCAGTTGTGACCTCAACTTCGAAAGGTCTGCAGGTTCGGGTGTTCGCACTTCGATCAGGATACCACCCCTGAAATCAATCCCGTAATTCAGG
This sequence comes from uncultured Alphaproteobacteria bacterium, assembly GCA_913047365.1. Lineage (GTDB taxonomy): Bacteria > Pseudomonadota > Alphaproteobacteria > MPNO01 > UBA830 > CAJWUK01. The sequence continues at coordinate 2,482 of CAJWUK010000081.1, forward strand.
CCTTTTGTCATGAACAAGGCAACTGACGCAACGCAGAGGATCAGGGACAGAATGCCGGCCAATTTTCGAAAACGAAGAAATTCAATTTTCGTTCCGATCGGGACAAGATTGATTAATCGCATCTCTGATCCCCTATAGCGGCAGCTTCTTAGGCTTGCGTCGATGGAGCCAGGTCACAACCATCAGGCGCGTCACCATGATCGCGGTAAACATCGATGTCATCAGCCCGATGGCCAGCGTCACGGCAAAGCCTTTAATCGGGCCCGACCCGAACATGTACAGTAGGAACGCCGCAATCAGGGTCGTCAGGTTGGCGTCGATAATCGTGGTTAGGGCCCGCTGATAACCGGAATCGACGGCAGAAATAGGTGTTCGACCATTGCGTTCTTCTTCGCGGATACGTTCAAAAATAAGAACATTTGCATCGACCGCCATGCCGATGGTCAGGACTATCCCTGCGATACCCGGCAATGTCAGCGTTGCCTGCAGCATCGACAAGACCGCCGCAATCAGAATGATATTAAGCGCCAGCGCGACATTCGCCATAAATCCAAAAAGGCCGTAGGCGGCGGCCATGAACACGATGACCAGAATAATGGAAAGAATGCTGGCAAACTTACCTGCGGCGATAGAGTCCGCGCCCAATTCGGCGCCGACCGTTCTTTCCTCAAGGATTGTCAGCGGCGCCGGTAGCGCGCCTGCCCGCAGGAGCAGGGCCAGTTCCTGTGCCGAATGGAGCGTGAAGTTACCCGAAATAATCCCCGACCCCCCCAGAATGGGCTCCCGGATGACTGGGGCGCTGATGACTTCCTTATCTAGTACAATCGCAAACGGTTGCCCGACATTCTTTCGGGTAACATCGCCAAATCGCCTGGCGCCGACACCGTCAAACCGGAAGGAGACTACCGCCTGAGCGTCCTGAAAGGTGCCCTGTGCATCAACCAGATTTGCGCCGTCCACCATAACGCGCCGTTTCACCAGATACATAACCCGGTTCCCACTTGCGTCTGCCTCCGTCTCGTCTGCGGAAGGCAGGCAAAGGGTTCCCGGCGGCTTGCGGCGCCCCGGCAAACAAACGGTCGCTGCGGAGTTATCCCGATCCAGCAAATGGAACGTCATCTTTGCTTCGGTACCGATCCGGCTTTTAAGTCCCTCGGTATCCTTCGCACCGGGGACCTGCACCAGGATTCGTTCCGCCCCCTGACGCTGAATAGTCAGGTCTTTTGTACCGGTTTCGTCAATACGGCGACGAAGAATTTCCATCAACTGATCTAGGGTAGACCCCAGAATTTCCTGACGTCCGTTGTCGGTCCAGCAGACCCTGTAACTGAGCCCGTCGTTCTCAGCCTCTAGCAACGGATCGAAGGAATTCGGCTCCAGGTCGCGGAGCACCTGGCGAACGCGGTCCTGATCGGCCTCTTTCCGCAAATCGAAGCCGAAACAATCCCCCCTAACGCCCAACCGGCGGTAACCAATTCGCGGCGTTGCTCTTCGCATGCCAATACGCAGGGAATCGATCATAGATTCATTACGCTGCTGAAAGACGGTCTTTACATCGACCTCAAGCAGGAGATGCGCTCCACCCTGAAGGTCGAGGCCCAGATTCATCTTCTGACTGGGCAGCCAGCCGGGCATCCCAGCCGCCTCTTCGTCGCTCAACAAATTGGGAAAGGCAAAGGCGAGCCCGAACACGCAGACAATCGCGACAAGAATCATCTTCCATTTTGCGAAATAAACCATTCGCGGGATCGCCCTAAACGGTGAAAATCATGGAGGCGAAACGGCTATTTCTTCTCGTCTTCGACGTCGTCATCGACGTCTTGGTCTTCATAGCCGTCGTCCGCTTCGTCAATGTCCGAATCCCCATCGTCTGATTTGGATTTTTTCGGAACCGGTCCGGACTTGCTCATGCTTTCGGCGATCATACCCCGCATCACGCGGACTTTGACGCCATCGGCGATTTCGACAATTAGTTCGGCATCGTTGGGAACCCGGGTAATCGTTCCAACCAGACCGCCATTGGTAACGATACGGTCGCCGCGACGCAGATCGCCCAGCATCTCTCTGTGTTGCTTGGCCTTTTTCTGCTGTGGCCGGATCAACAGGAAATAAAAGACGACGAAAATAAGAACTAGGGGAAGGAGCTGCTCCATTCCACCGAATCCGCCTCCTCCGCCGCTTTGGGCCCAAGCAGGTGACACCAGCATTTTTTTCTCCGCATTCCGTAAAGCTTGCGGAATATAGCGGCCCGCGAACAGCTTGCAACATATTCCACCGTATAATTAGGCAGATCATTGACGCAAAACGGCTTTGTGATAGGTTCCGCGGCCATTTCAGCAGGACGATCATTCCAAATGGACGACGGCGACGTAAAAAACCTTATGAACCGGATAGCCGAGGCGCTGGAACGGTTGGCGCCGGCAGCCGCGACCCCGAACGTTCCCGCCGACGCAGATGCCTTTATTTGGCACGCCGATGCCAGCCGTCTGGAACCGGTCCATGAGGTCAACCGGCTCGACATCGCCCAACTCGTCGGCATTGATCGGGCAAGAGACACTCTGCTTTTGAACACTCGCACCTTTTCCGACGGATATCCCGCGAACAATGCCCTCTTATGGGGCGCACGGGGGATGGGAAAAAGCTCGCTTGTAAAGGCCGTTCACGGAACTGTCGCGGAAGAATCGGAGGGATCGCTTGTTATGGTCGAGATCCACCGAGAGGATCTGTCTTCCCTGCCCAAGCTCTTGAGTGTGCTGCGCGAGAGCGAACGGAAATTTATCTTGTTTTGCGATGACCTTTCCTTCGACGCCGACGACACGACGTACAAATCGTTGAAAGCCATGCTGGAGGGCGGCATCGAAGGACGGCCAAAGAATGTTCTGTTTTACGCCACGTCGAATCGCCGGCATCTGATGCCCCGGGATATGATCGAAAATGAACGTTCCACTGGTATCAATCCCGGTGAAGCGGTTGAAGAAAAAGTCTCCCTTTCAGACCGTTTCGGGCTATGGCTTGGCTTTCACAATTGCGATCAGGCCACGTTCTTTGAAATTCTCGAAAAATACGTGGACCGCTACGGCCTGGATATCGACCGCGATACCTTACATGCGGAAGCTATTGAGTGGTCAATGACCCGCGGCGCCCGTTCGGGCCGCGTCGCCTGGCAATACATTCAGGACCTCGCGGGGCGTCAGCAGAAGACGCTGGATTAGCCAAGGCTGGCCTTCCGCCGGCCTAAATACCGCTCCGGGTTGACCGCTCGGTTACCGCGGCGCAGCTCGAAGTGAAGCTGCGGCTTGTCGACGCTACCTGTGCTGCCGACCCGGGAAATCACCTGTCCCCGCCTTACCTTCTGGCCGGTTCTCACGAGTAATTCGGCGTTATGGGCATAGGCAGAAATCCATCCGCCTTCGTGTTTCACGAGCAGCAAATTGCCGAAACCCCGCAGTTCGTTACCGGCATAGGCTACCACACCGTTTTGCGCGGCCCGGACCGGCGTGCCTTTTCGGGCAAGAATGTTAATCCCGTCATTCTGCAAGCCTTTCCCGATAGAACCGAACCGTGAAACCACGCGACCGCTGACCGGCCAGATAAAACCGCCGCGGCTTGACGGCGGCAGCGCAACAGCGCGAGACGTTCTCGGCGCCGTTTTGACCGCCGGCGATATAGACGGCAACACCGCCCTGCTCCGCGACCTTGAATTCCGGTTTCTCGTAGATGACGTGGAAGTGCTTTTCGCAACTTTATTGGCCTTGCCGGTTTGAGGGCGGTCCGATGGCAGCCGAATCCTTTGTCCCTGCGCCAAACTGTAGGGGGGTTGGATGCGATTAAGTCTAACAAGGGACCCCGGTTCAACGTTGTAGGTCCGGGCAATCTGGTAGACCGTCTCTCCCCGCCGCGCGATATGAACATTTGTCGAGGGGAGGCGTAGTTTCTGCCCTGGAAATATGGTGTAGGGCGGTTTCAGGCCGTTGGAATCGATTAATCCACGCAGGCTGACGCCATATCGGCGGGCGATTTTATATAGTGAATCCCCACGGCGGACCACGATATTTCCCTTTACGGTCCGCCTAATTGCTCCTGACGGTCCGGCACCATCACCGAAGGAGCGGTTCACTACGGGCGCCGCGCCATAGCGCTCACCGCAGGCGGCGAGAACAAAAAGGGATAGAAGAAGCAACGTTCTCATGATGCTTGCCGCTCGGACACAATGCGATCCATCCCGACAAACCTAAGGTCGTCGCAATTCGACATCAACCGGAACCCACTGCCGCGTCTTCATCGACCAGGGGAACGAAACGAACCCGCCAAAGTTCATCTGTCCTCCACTCTCCGTCGGCTCCCCGGTGAAACCGGTACAAGTGCTGATCGCGGTTGGATGCCCCCATCGGCGCAATCATTACCCCATCCGGCGAAAGCTGATCTAGCAGTTGTCGAGGTACCGTTCGCGAGGCTGCGGCGGTAACGATGATTCTGTCAAAGGGTGCCTGCTCCGGCCAGCCTTTTGTTCCGTCGCCAGCTTTGGCGGTGACATTGTTGATCCGGAGTTCGCGAAAGCGCTCTTCAGCCTCTGACAACAGCTCCTTGTGCCGTTCGATCGAATAAAGACGCCGGCAGAGTTTAGCCAGAACCGCTGCCTGGTAACCGGACCCGGTTCCGACCTCCAACACTTTCATTCGCGAACCGACATCGAGTTCCTGCGTCATGAACGCGACGACCGATGGCTGGCTGATGGTCTGGCCGTTGCCGATGGGCAGCGCCATGTTTTCATATGCCTGGTCGCGAAAGGTATTGGGGACAAAGGCTTCCCGCGGAACTCGTTCGATCGCGCCAAGCACATTCGCATCCGTGATGCCTTGGCGGCGAAGCTCCATGATCAGGCGAATGCGGCTTGGATCCGGATTCATTTGAGAATTTTTCGCAACAGGGGCATGCTTCGCTTGTGGGTCAAATCAAGGCAAAGCGGCGTTACGGATATTTTGCCCTCGTTAACCGCCTTTAAATCCGATCCGCGGAGAGAGGGGTCCTCGTTTCGTTCCGCGCCGATCCATACATAATCATAGCCGCGCGGATCTCGCCCCGTAGTAACGGCTGAACCGATTTTTCGCCGCCCCTGAACCGTAACTTCGACCTTTCCCACATCCTTGACCGGCCGGTCGGGGAAATTGACGTTCATCAATACATTCGAAGGCCACGTTTCTCTAGTCAGTTTTTTAATAATACGGACAGCGTATTTTTCCGTAGGACCCCAGCGAACGTTTTCGCCGTATACCCGCATCTGACTGAGCGCAATTGAAGGAAGACCCAGAAGGGTGCCTTCCATCGCCGCCGCTACTGTTCCCGAATAGGTGATATCTTCACCCAGATTACCCCCGGCATTAACGCCGGACAGAACCAGATCAGGCTTCTTCCCGTTAACAATATGTTGCACGCCCAAAAGCACGCTGTCGGTCGGCGTTCCATTGACCGCGAATTTTCGGGTGCCGGCCTTCCGCACACGTAAGGGAAGCGTAAGCGTAATAGAATTGCCCGAAGCGCTTTGTTCGCTTTCGGGTGCGACGATCCAAACATCGTCGGAGATAGATTTCGCGATTTTCTCAAGAACCTTGAGGCCGGGAGCGTTTATACCATCGTCGTTCGTTACCAAAATCCGGGCGCAACGAAGGTTCATTATGTGCCTGCCGCGGGTCTGACAATCTCCATCCCGCCCATATAGGGCCGAAGCGCTTCAGGAATTATCACGGAACCGTCCGCCTGCTGGTAATTTTCGAGCACAGCGATCAGGGTGCGTCCCACCGCAAGACCAGACCCATTCAGGGTGTGGACGAACTCAGTGCCCTTGCGCACTTTCGGCCTGAACCGAGCCCACATGCGGCGTGCCTGAAAATCCCCGCAGTTTGAACAGCTTGAGATTTCGCGGAACCTATCCTGTCCCGGCAGCCACACCTCGATGTCATAGGTCTTCCGTGCTGAGAACCCCAGGTCGCCAGTAGAAAGCGATACGACGCGGTAGTGGAGGCCCAAAAGTTTCAGCACTTCCTCCGCGCAGGACGTCATGCGTTCATGTTCATCTTCCGATTTATCCGGATGGACGATGCTGACCAGCTCCACTTTTTGGAACTGGTGCTGACGCAGCATACCGCGGGTGTCCTTGCCGGCCGCCCCGGCTTCCGACCGGAAGCAAAGGGTATGGGCGGTAAACCGAATTGGTAGCGCCGTTTCGTCGAATATCTGATCTGCCGCCATATTGGTCAGCGGCACTTCGGCGGTTGGGATTAGCCAGTGATCGGTTGTGGTTTTGAACAGATCTTCCTCGAATTTGGGAAGCTGGCCCGTACCGTAGGCGGCATCGTCTCTAACAAGGAGCGGGGGATTTACCTCCGTATAGTCGAATTCCTCTGTGTGGAGATCGAGCATCATGGCAGCAAGGGCGCGTTCCATCCGGGCCAGTGGCCCACGCGTCAGCACAAACCGCGAACCGGAAAGCCGCGACGCCGTTTCGAAATCAAGGAGGCCCAGTCCTTCCCCAATATCCACGTGGTCCTTCACGGGAAAACCGAATTCCGGTTTTTCACCGACCCGCCGCAACTCGACATTGTCGTTTTCGTCTTCGCCAACGGGCACGTCGTCCGCCGGAATATTCGGCAGCCCTTCCAACATACCGTCGACTTTCGCGCGGATTTCCTTCTGGCGATCTTCCAGGAACGACATCCTGTCCTTCAGTTCGGCGACCTCGGCGATCAGGTCGGATGCCTCTTCGCCCTTTCCTTTCAGCGCGCCAATCTTTTTGGAGGCATCGTTCCGGCGTGTCTGAACTTCCTGAAGTTCCGTCGTAATTGACCGGTATTCGCCATCCGCTTCCAGAACGTCTGCCGACATTGGCGGCAAACAGCGCCGGGCAAGTCCGGTGTCGAAGTTGTCAGGGTTTTCCCGAATGCGTCTGATATCATGCATAACCAGCGTTCTATAGGATTTGGAGCCGAATCTCAGGCTGTTCTATTTTCAGGCTGGCCGCCCACGTCGCCGCCATCCAAATCATCGTTTCTACGGGCACGTTTCCGTTCGATCATCCTGGCGCCAATGATCGAGACCTCGTAAAGCAAAATAATCGGGATCGCGAGACCAATCTGGCTAATGACATCGGGCGGGGTAAGGATCGCAGCAAAGATGAAGACGCCGACGATGGCATAGCGCCGTTTCGCGGCGAGGCCGGTCGACGTCACAATGCCGACCCGCGCGAGCAAAATCAGAAGGACGGGCAATTCAAACGCCAGGCCGAATGCGAAAATCAGGCGGAGCACAAGCGAAAGATACTGATCGACCTTGGGTTCCACCTGTACCGGCAGAGCGCCATCACCGCCCGACGTCTGGAATGCCAGAAAGAAATCCCACGCCAGCGGCATGATGAAGAAATAGACTAACGCGCCCCCTAGAAAGAACAGAAACGGTGTCGCAAGAAGGAATGGCAGGAACGCTTTTTTCTCACCCCGATACAGCCCGGGGGCTACAAACATCCAGAGTTGCATGGAAACCACCGGGAAGGCCAGAAACAGCGCCGTATAGAACGCCACCTTTATTTGCGCCAGAAACGGCTCGTATAGAGCCGTAAAAATCATCCGCGCCCCATCGCGCCCTTCTAGCGCACGCGCCAGGGGCCTGACGAAGAAATCATAGATTTCCTGCGCAAAAGCAAAGCTGATGACGAACATTATTAGAAAAGCAACAAAGCTGTATATCAGACGGGTACGCAACTCGATCAGATGATCGAGCAACGGCATTTTTTTCTCGTCCGGCGAAGCCTGGTTCATCTTGAGCGGCCCCGTGTCGGCGGGCTTTCCGGTTCTGTATTCTCTGGGTCGTCTGTTTCTGCTGCTTCTTCCCGGCTTGGGCCGGATATTTTGTTTTCGTCGTCGAATACCGGAGAATCGTAATCAAGCAGGTCATCATCGGACCAACCGGAATGGAATTTCATCGCATCCCGCATATCGCCGTCGGGATCAAGGGAATCTTCAATTTCTTTGCGGATACCCTCAGTCGCAGCACGGGGGTCGGCAATGTTTCGAATGTCCTCACCCACCTTGTCGAGCTCGGTTTCGCGGGCGACTTCTTCAAGTCCGGATTGAAATTCGCGTGCCAGTTCCTTCGCGCGGCGGACAAACGACATCACTGTCCGGATCGCACCGGGAAGTTCCTTCGGCCCGATCACAATGATCCCGAGTATGGCTATAAGCAGGAATTCCCATCCGCCGATGTCAAACATGGCGGTCCATACCCTTCCTAACGAACCTTCAGATCAAATTGGTACAAATGCTCAAGGCGTCAGCTTTTTGCAGCCTCGTCCTTTTTCCCAGCTTCTGAAGCGGTATCGCCGGTATCCGCATTAAGCGCCTTGTCTGGCGCAGTCGTCGGGTCGCCGTCGGATTTGTCTTCTTTAAGACCCTTTTTGAAGGCGTTAATTCCGCGCGCTGCGTCGCCCATCAGTCGCGACAGTTTTCCCCCGCCGCCGAACAAGACAAGGACGACGACCAGGACAATAATCCAGTGCCAAATGCTAAACGCCCCCATGGGAGAGGTTCCTTCTTTAGTCCATAATCTTGTGGCGGCAAATAATCGCAGAAAGCCTATAACACCGCAATCTAAACCACTAACAACACTTCAACTTTCCAAAAATACGAACACGTTTTCTGCGCCCGGCCTCACATTTAGGCTTTCC
>CAJWUK010000082.1 GCA_913047365.1 uncultured Alphaproteobacteria bacterium
GCCAGCGCCCGCAGTAGAACGATCGATCCGAAAAACGCCATAAAAACGGCTGCGTTTTCGAAACCAGCCAGAACCCGGCTCCACTGGTTGAATAGGGTAGCCAGAATAGCGGCGATCGAAGCCAGCGGCAGACATAAGATCAGTGTTCCCGACCGGACATGCCTTAACGACAGCGCTGCATAGGCAATCATCAGCCAGCCCGACGCGGCCTGGAGCGCCTGCGGCGCCCAGATCAGACGAATCAGCTCATTCGCCCACAGGACATAAAGTAGGGATTCCGACCGGAAAATCCGGGAAAGCAGGGTCATGGTCCGGTTCTGGCGGCAAATACCACCCCAGATTAGAGGAAACGCCTACATCCCATGGGGTGCAACGTTTTGCAAGAATGCGGGTAACCGGGCAGTTAGGGGTCCGTCTGGCATAGTGCCCGCGACCTCAAACTACCCCTGATTGGCGCTTTCGGCGCGGATGGTCTTTACCGTCTTATGTTTTAGGTTATAGGCCTTGCGGTCGATACCATCGAGATCGACGCCGGTGACGCGGACGAAGCGCGCGTTGTCCGGATATTCGATGGAATGGATGACCCCGGGGTTGAACAGGCCTACCTGACCCGGATCCAGCCGGTATTCGCTGGTTTTCTCCAATGCAATGTCTTCGTCGTCTGCCCCGTCATCGGTGCGCTCCCATTCTCGCATCACGGTGTAACCGGTCGCCTGGCCGTAAATCGCCCAGGAATTGCCGTGATCGTGCGGCGGCGATATGGTGCCTTCGCCCATTACATGGGACAGCACCACGGCGCCGGTGGTGGGGTCTTCGTTCAGCTTGTATACGCCTACCGGTTTGTCCGGGCCGCAGCACTGTTCGATGAACGTCTCATTGGCTAGAAGCTGTTCTAGCTTCTGACGCACCTTTTCACGGCCGTCGTCATTTCTTTCGGCAACCAGAATGTCGTGAATCTCAGCGCAGAAATCCTGCAATGTGTAGCTCATGGCTTTCCCTCCCGTCTGTGCGGCGTGTTAGCCTTATCATAGTCGCCGGGCGGGCCGCATGAAACCCGCTGCCCGGATGGTTCGCACGCGGGGTGGGTGCTACGCTGCCCGTCATGACGCCGCCCGATCCCGTATACACCAATCTGCGCCGCGCCCGCGTCGCCTGGTGCCTTTACGATTGGGCGAATTCGGCATTTCCGACCGTGATCGTTACTTTCGTGTTTTCGGCCTATTTCGCGACCGCCGTCGCGGCCGACAAGACCGCCGGCACCGCACAGTGGAGCCGGGCGTTAGCGATTTCGGGCATCGTCATCGCCCTGTTTAGCCCGATTCTCGGCGCCATTGCCGACAGCACGGGGCGCCGAAAGCCCTGGCTCGCCGCCTGTTCTGGGATCACCATCGTGTCGGCCGGGCTGCTCTGGTTCGCGCGGCCCGATGCGGAGTTCGTGCTCTATGCGCTGATGGTTTTCACGCTTGCCAATATCTCCTTTGAGATCGGTCAGGTCTTTTACAACGCTATGCTGCCTGGTCTTGTGCCGGCGGAACGGATCGGCCGTGTGTCCGGCTGGGGCTGGGGGCTGGGCTATGCCGGAGGTCTGTGCTGCCTTTTGATCGCGCTTTTCGGCTTTGTACAGGGCAATCCGTTGCCCTTTGGCCTCGATAAGGAGGACGCCGAACATGTGCGCATCGTCGGGCCCATGGTAGCGATCTGGTTCGCGGTGTTTTGCCTACCACTTTTCTTGTTCGTGCCAGACGGCGGACGCTCGACGCTGCTGATGAAGGCATCCATATTTAACGGTGTTAAAACCCTAATCTCCACGTTGGGGCGGGTACGTGAGTACCGCACTATTGCCTGGTTCCTCGTTGCCAGGTTTTTCTATGTCGACGGGATGAATACAATGTTCGCCTTTGGCGGCATTTATGCCGCCGGTACGTTCGGAATGACGCTGGTGGAGGTCATCCAGTTTGGTATCGCACTGAATGTCAGCGCCGGTCTAGGTGCGGCGGCATTTGCGTGGATTGACGACCGCATCGGTGCGAAGAAGACAATCGCCATCGCGTTGACCGGCCTGATCGCGCTGGCCATCCCGCTATTGCTTGTCGAAGAAAAGCTCTGGTTCATGATCGTCGGTGTGCCGCTGGGTATTTTTATGGGCCCCGCCCAGGCCGCTAGCCGGTCGCTGATGGCGCGGCTGGCGCCCCCCGATCTGCGCACCGAAATGTTCGGTCTGTTCGCCTTTTCCGGAAAGGCGACGGCTTTTTTGGGCCCCTTTATCCTTGGTACGGTCACGCTTGCGATGGAATCCCAACGGGCCGGGATGGCGACGATTGTCGTTTTCCTGGGCGTCGGTGCAATTGTGCTGATTTGGAAGGTGCGGGATGAATAATGCGGCGATAATCGAAAAATGACAGCGCATCGGCCGTGCCGGTGATAGTCTAGATTCACGGCACGCGCTGGTTGGGGGCGCTGTTTGAAGTCCTCACCGTCGCGGCGGATGTTATCTGTGTCGCTGAGCTCTTCCTGCCGGAGGGACTCCGCTTATGTGGAGTATGAATTAGTGCCGGAAATGCCGCATGCCGGTGAAAACCATGGCGAGATCGGCGTCGTCGGCGGCGGCGATCACTTCTTCATCTCGGATCGATCCGCCCGGCTGGATAACGGCGGTGGCGCCCGCCTCCGCCGCGGCCAGCAGCCCGTCGGCAAACGGGAAAAACGCGTCTGAAGCGACGACCGACCCCTTGACCAAGGCCTCGTTTTCACCGGCTTCTTCTGCAGCATCTTCTGATTTGTGCGCAGCGATGCGGGATGAATCCACACGGCTCATTTGTCCGGCTCCGATACCAACGGTTGCACCATCTTTGGCATAGACGATGGCGTTCGATTTCACGTGCTTACACACCGCGAAGGCGAACAGTAGATCGGCCATCTCGCGGTCGTTCGGCTGGCGTTTTGTAACGATTTTCAAATCGTCGCGGCCGATGCGCCCTGAATCCCGGTCTTGTAGCAGGAACCCGCCGGACAGAAGTTTGGTCATCAGCCCTGCCGCCGCCGGATCGGGGACGTCGCCGGTTTCCAGCACCCGCAGGTTTTTCTTGGCCGCAAAAATTTCGCGGGCTTCCGGCATTACTTCGGGGGCGATGATGACTTCCAGGAAAATGTCCTTCATCGCCTCTGCTGCCGCAGCGTCCATAGTCCGGTTGACCGCGATGATCCCGCCAAACGCACTGACCGGATCGCACTTCAGCGCTTTAGCGTAAGCCTGTGCCAGGGTGTCGCCCAGCGCAACGCCGCACGGGTTGGCGTGTTTGATGATCGCCAGCGCCGGAGTGTCGAACTCTGCTGCCAGTTCGAAGGCGGCGTCAGTGTCGTTCAGATTGTTATAGGAAAGCTCTTTACCCTGGATCTGGATGGCGGTTGCCACGCCGGGGCGATCTTCGCTTGTGGAGTAGAATGCGGCGTTCTGGTGCGGGTTCTCGCCGTAGCGCAGGCTTTGCGTCCGCGCACCCGTTAGTGAAAACCTGCGCGGGAATGGGTCCTCGTTCTGTTCGGAAAACCACATGCCGATGGCGGCGTCATAGGCCGCAGTCCGGGCATAGGCGACGCCGGCCAGTTTGCGGCGCAGTGCCTGCGACGTGGCGCCGTTATTCGCCGCCATGTCATCAATCACCGCTTGGTAATCTTCCGCGTCGGTGACGATGGTGACGCTTTCATGGTTCTTAGCGGCGGACCGGATCATCGCGGGGCCACCGATATCGATTTTCTCCACACAGGTCTCGTAGTCGCCGCCCGCCGCCACGGTGGCCTCGAAGGGATACAGATTGACCACGATAAGATCGATGGGATCGATGTCGTGTTCGGCCATGGTGCCGACATGGGCGGGATCACCTCGGCGGCCCAGAATACCGCCATGCACTTTCGGGTGCAGAGTTTTGACTCGTCCGTCTAGAATTTCTGGGAACCCGGTGTGGTCGCCGACTTCAATCACGTCAACGCCGGCATCGCGCATCGCCCCGGCGGTGCCGCCGGTAGACAGGATTTCGACGTTTCGCTTTGCCAAGAACTTGGCAAACTCAACCAGCCCCGCTTTGTCGTAAACGGAAATCAAAGCCCGCCGGATGGCGGGAGCGCTATCTGTCATTTTTCCTTGCCTCCACGGCGTCTCGTTTATTTGGTCGCCGCTTCCTGTGGGTTGTGTTTTTTGGGTGACTCGAATTCCGGCACCAGCCGTTCGACGATAGCGCACAAGTCCGCGTTCTGGCCCACCTTTGCGGTCGCAGCCAGTTCATCGATTGCCTTGTCGATCAGCGGCAGGTCCGTGGCGCGCGGCGCCGCCTGCAGAATGCCAGGGTGCGTGGTGGGAACCAGCGCCTCTGATTCGTGGAGAATTTCCTCAAATAGTTTTTCACCGGGGCGCGGGCCGGTAATCTCTATCTTTACGTCGATGTCGGGCTGCAGACCGGCCAACAAAATGATCTGGCGGGCAAGATCGATGATCTTTACCGGCTCGCCCATATCGAGGACGTAGATCTTGCCCTGCTCCGCTTCGTCGGTGACGCCCTGAACGGACGCCTGTAGAACGAGTTCCACGGCTTCGCGTACGGTCATGAAATAGCGCGTCATGTCCGGGTGGGTCACGGTCAATGGTCCGCCAGCGGCAAGCTGGCGCTGGAACAGCGGCACCACCGATCCGGTCGATCCAAGGACATTTCCGAACCGTACGGTGATGAAATGCGTCCGCTCCGCGCCTTGGGGCGCTTCGGCCAGGTCCAGCGCCTGGCAGTAACTTTCGGCGATGCGCTTGGTCGCGCCCATCATGCTGGACGGGTTGACCGCTTTGTCGGTGGATATCAGCACCATCGCGCGCACACCCTGGGCGCGGCAGGCATCCGCCACGACCCGGGTGCCCAGCACATTGGTCAGCGCTCCTTCATCCGGGTGTAGTTCCACCATGGGGACATGTTTCAGCGCCGCAGCGTGAAACACCAATTCCGGCTGTTCATCCGCAAATATCCGGGAAATCCGTCCCTGGTCGCGTACGTCGGCCAGTACTGGGTTGCGGGGCAAGTCGGGGGCTTTTTCGCCGATTTCTAGATCGATGGCATAAAGCTGGTATTCCGACGAATCAACTAGAGCCAGCGATGTCGGGCCGAAAGTAGCGATCTGCCGGCACAGCTCCGATCCGATTGTGCCGCCGGCGCCTGTCACCAGAACGCGGCGCCCACCGATCAGCTTCGCCATGCTGCCGCGATCCAGCGTTGCCTGTGCCCGGCCGAGCAGATCTTCGATGTTAATCGGGCGGACTTCCGGGGTTGCATCGATACTGTCGCGGAAATCGTCGGGCATAGGCATCCGGGCAAGGGCAACGCCGGTCCGTTCGGAAATATCCAGAAGCCGTTGGATGTCGTCACCGGCGATACGCGACTTGGTAACGATCAGCCGTTGGGGTTTCCTTCCCTCGCTATCCAGGCGGGCGACAATGGCGGGAATATTCCCGATATCCCCCAGCACGTGGACGCCATGAATATTGCGGCCGACCCGCCCGCCGGTTTCGTCCACCAGCCCCACCGCATGCCAGGCTGACTGCTTCGCCCGATTGACGGCACGAATGAATAGTTCAGCGGAATCGCCCGCACCGACCAGCAGCACGGGTATACGCCGTTCGCCATCGCGTTCCGCCGCATCATGGGCGCGCCGGTCCTTGAACAACCTATATACAAAGCGCGGCCCGCCCAGCAGGGCCAGCAGCACAAGCCAATTGATCGGTAAGGTGGACCGGGGGATCAGTTCCAGCCGGGATACTAGGAACATCGCTGCGAAAAATACAAGCGAGATCGTGGTGACGGCGCGGATGATGGCCAGTAGGTCTTCCACGGATGCATAACGCCAGACCCCAGAATAAAGCCGCATCATCCAGAACACGGCAGCGGCGATCGTCGTGTACATCAGCGTTGCCTGCACTACCGCTGGCATCGGGAAATAGCCGAAATCGCCGCCGACGCGCAGATACAGCGCCACCACGAACGCCACCGCCGCCATGAGAACATCATGGGCGAACGCCACTTTTGCGCGGGTGTCGCGCAGGACAAAACTGGTCAGGTCAGGCTGTCGTCGCATGGGCTGCAATCCGGTGCGGACGATAGCACGAACCACCCGACTCGCCCACAAAGGCTGTAGGTCAGAAGCGATTATTCAGGATGTCGGGAAACGGGGTCGGGTGGCGGGCCGTCAGCGCGGCGCGCGAACCCGGGCCGCCGTGGCGGCCAGGCCTTGGTCGACCGTAAACGGGGGATTCCAGGAAAAATCGTGGCGGAATTTTTCTGCGCCGACGCGCAGCGATCCGAATAGTCTGTCCGCGGCGGCGGATTTTCCGGCCAGGCCTGCCAGCCGGGTTATGATCGCGGGTGGGATCGGCAGCGAGAAATGTGAGCGATTGAGACACCCGCGCAGGCGGCGCACTAGATCGGCGGTGGATAGGTCTTCACCGTCCGCGAGCAGGTATGTGCCCGACGCTACCCTATGCGCGGTCAGCACGGTTTCGATGGCGGCGGTGAGATTACCGATATAGAGCAGACTGCGCCGGTTGCGGGTGGCGCCACCCAGCGGAAGGGGCAGAGGCATGTCGCAAATGTTCAGCAACGACGCGAAATTCGCACCTACGCCCGGCCCATAGACCAGCGGGATTCGGAGCGATACGCTTGTCATGGTGGATTTTTCGGCAATGGCAGTCAGTTTTTCTTCCGCCGCCAGTTTAGAACGCCCATAAGCGTTTTCCGGCGCGGGGGCGTCTGTTTCCGTGTGGGTGGTGTCGTCACCGGTACTTTCACCGTTCGCCTTGATCGAGCTCAGCAGGACGAACCGGGAGACGCCGGCCTCTGTCGCTGCCAGGGCGAGTCTTTCTGTCAGCTCTGCATTGGCTTTCAGATAAATTGCATCGGGATTGGCTTCGGTTTCGCGCATAATGTGAACCCGTGCCGCCAAATGCACGACCGCATCGACGCCGTCGAGAATTGGGCTGAAATTGTCCATGCCCATAAGATCGCCGGTGGCATGGACCTGCATCCAGCTCCGGTTTTCTGGGATGGTGCGGAATGTGCCCTCCACAATATGCCCCGCCGACGCCAGATGGCGGCACAGCGCATCGCCGACAAATCCGGCTGCGCCGGTCACCAGAACTTTCATGCCGTGTCCGCGGCTGGTCGGCCCGCGACGGCGTCGTTGAAAACCTCCATCATTTCGCGGGCTTGGTTTTCCCGGCTGTATCCGGAAGCCGCAGCCAGCGAAACGTTCCCGAGTGCATGGCGTGTCGCGGCATCCTGGTGCAGATTTCTTACCGCCTGGGCCAGGTCTTGTGCATCTTCCGACCGCGTTACAATACCCGCCCTTTCGGTCTCTACAATTTCCGTTGCCTCTCCGTCGGGCGCGGCAATCAGGATGGGCAGACCCATAGCCATGGCCTCAAAGATCTTTGAAGGAATAACTTCCGAAAAAGCGGGGTCGTTTTTCAGGTGAACCAGCGCGACATCGCAGAGCGACCATACATCCGGCACCCGCTCCTTGGGTTGCATCGGCAGAAAAACCGTGTTGGTGAGGTTTTCCTCGTCTGCTTTCCGGATCAGCCCGTCGCGCGCCGCGCCGGCGCCGGCGAACAGGAAACGGATGTTGTCGTCATCGCGCAGTAACGCGGCGGCATCCAGGACGGTTTCTAACGCGTGCGCCATTCCGTGAGTACCGACATAACCAATGACAAATTTGTCTTTCAGCCCATGTTTGGCGGCCAGACCGGGATGGCGCGGGCGCGGCCCATACCGGGCGGCATCGACGCCGTTGCGTACCACACGGATTTTATCCTCTTCGATACCGCGGGAAACCAGATTCCGTTTGAAGGCATGGGTCAGCGCGGCGATAGCGGCGCTGCGGCGGTACAGAAACAGTTCCAGCTTTTCCACTAGACGCAGACCCAGCGATTTTTTCATCGCGCCGACCGCGACGATCGATGCGGGCCACAGATCGCCCAGTTCGAACACGAAGGGGCGCCGTCGGCAGGCCGCGGTCAGCCAGCCGCCCACGGCGGCAAAAAATTGCGGCGATGTGGAACAGACGACATCTGGTCGCTTTTCGAACAGGCTGGCAAAAAACGCCGACACCATGAAGCTGACGAAATCCAGGGTGCGCAAAATAACACCCGTATTGCGGGCGATAAAGGTTTTGACGCGGACCACGCGAATGCCGTCCATGTCCTCGACCTGCCGCCAGCGATTTCGGTAACCTTCGAAAAGTTTCCCGCTTGGAAAATTGGGTGCGGAGGTTAACACGGTAACATCGTGGCCGTCTTGGACCCAGTACAAGGCCCGCTCGTAAACGCGAGTAGCGGCGGCGTTGGTTTCGGGCGGAAAATTTTCAGTAAAGAATAAGATTTTCATGCGGTTTGCCGGTGGCACAAAATGTTTCTGTGCTTATCTACGTTTCAGCTTGCGGCGAAATGAACGTTTATCCCGACAACCTCTAGGACCGGGCCCGATTTCGTGGCCTATCAAAAGTATATCGGAAGATACAATAAAGTGCGCGAAACGCGTCCTTAAGTCCGATTTTCTTACCCTCAGCATAAGTCCGCGCTTGATAGGATATCCCAACTTCGTAGACCCTTGGCGGGGGCCTAAGGTGAGAAATTTTGGCCGTTATTTCTGGTTCGAAGCCGAAGCGGTCCTCATTGATATCGACGGCCTTTATGATTTCCTTGCGAAAGACCTTATAACAGCACTCCATGTCTGTGAGGTTGAGGTTCGTTGTCATATTGGACATCAGTGTCAATATGCGGTTAGCAACACTGTGCCAGAAATACAGAACGCGATGACTTTCCCCTCCGGCGAATCTTGATCCGTACACAACGTCGGCATTACCTTCCATGATTGGCATTAAGAGCTTGGTGTATTCCCGCGGGTCGTATTCCAGGTCTGCGTCCTGAATTAGGATAATGTCGCCGGACGCTGATGCGATTCCGGTGCGAAGAGCGGCTCCTTTTCCGCGATTATGTTCCTGGAATATAGGTCTAATGCGGCCATCGTTATCACTTAATTCGGTGATGAGTTCTCGCGACTTGTCGCGGGAACCGTCGTCGATGATTATAAGCTCAATTTCTAATTCGTGCCGGTCGGCTGACAAAACCCTGCCAACTATATCGCGGATAGTTTCCTGCTCATTAAAACAAGGCATTATCACCGAGAGTTTTTTCATGAATGGTGCCGCCTAGAAATATCACTTTTGCCCGTTGGCAATTTAATAGAGTCGAACAGCATAGGCATCAGATTTTCTGGCATGTGGACTCAAAAACTAATTAGTTGTCGTTTCGCGGTTTTCGACATTTGGACATTTATTCGGCACGAACGCGAACACAGCGTCGACGAATTTTTTTTCACTGCTCCCGAACTGTCGAAGAGTCCGAGAACTCGCTGCGATCGTGCTGGCCGAATAAAGCTTGGACAGACACCCATTGTCGATCAATCGCCCCAGCATACTCTGGAACGGCGTTTTCGGTGAGCTCTCTTCTTTGGTTCCGTCCCAGTGATCTGTATAAAGCAAGTGGGTTATTCCGACTTTTTGAGACTGCGCGTAAAACCGTTCTTCATCGGTTGAACCTACGCGGGAGTCTATCAGTGCCTGCGAATATGGATGCAGGAGGTAGTTGCGCTGAAGTAGCAGGTATCCCTGTTCCCGGTGTTGGAAAGCCACGTAGGCATGTGCTGGCAAATTGTGATTAATCCATTCTACAATATTTGATCCGCGCACATTTCTATATAGGAACTCGTCCCTAGTCTCATCGGAGATGAGGTATCGTATATGATTTGCGGCAAATACCGTCTGACCCGTGATCTGGATGCCCAAGGTAAAGATCAACCCGGCGACAAGCGGGGATATTGCTGCGCTTCGTCGAGCGAACGCAACGGCGACCGGGAAGAGACCCGCGAGAACTAAAGGATAAACCGGCAAAAGATGCCGTGAACGTTGGGTCACGCCCCCAAAAAACCATACAGTAAAAAAGACGGCCGCGATAAAGAGGGGCGCAACGAAGCAAAATTTCCGCAGGTCGCGAGAGATTATTCCGGCGCCGAAAAACGGCAGAATTAACATACAAAAAACGCCAAAGCCGACGCGGCCGCCCTCCAATTCGTCGATCACATTGAATATCGAATAGACCGGATAACTGACCCAGTTGAGCAGGGTAAGGTCCATCGGTAACTCCGACTGCGACTGTAATATTTTAAAGTACCGGCCAAATTCCTGTGTCCAGATTTCCGAGTCTGGGTACTGAAAAAGGTTCGTCAAAACCGGAAAAACAGGGTCGCCGGTATTGATGAAATTCCAAAGGTACCACTGAAACCCCGCGAGAAGGACAACCGTCCCAAATATTGTGGCACGTCTAGTCCATTGGCGGTGGAAAAGAACGAGGAGTCCTATCGCTCCGGCAAATATCAAACCGAAATACTTCGTGCCCACAAAAAACCCAGCCGCTAGACCAGACAAGGCTAGGAGCCGAAGATTACCGCCGTGTTCCCGGGACTTAAGAAGCAGACCGAACGACACTAACACGAACATGGCGCAGCGCATTTCCATCTGTCCGCTACCGCCACCATAAAGGACTGCTGGCGTTGTCAGAAATAAATTAACGGCGGTTAAAGCCCAGACTCGGTCTACGCTATTGCGCAACAGGCCGTAAAGGAGAACCGCCGGAATCCAGCCAGTCACCGTCGTCCACAAAGTTAGGGTAAGTTCATCGCCAATCGCTAGAGCTGCGGCGTAGGTGAGATGCGTCAGAAATGGGATGGCGCCGTCAATCGCGCGCGCGATAAAAACCAATTTCTCTTCGCGCAGGAAATCGCGCGGTACGGCGAAATGATAGGCTAGTGTGTCTGCATCGGCGGGTGGAGAAAGCCCCTCGAAAAGGTCGTAAGCCAGAGTCAGACAAAGAAAGGCTAT
>CAJWUK010000083.1 GCA_913047365.1 uncultured Alphaproteobacteria bacterium
CGCGTGCCGACCGCTGTTTCCTGCGACGACTGCAACGGATCGGGCGCAGCCAAAGGATCGCACCCGTCGACCTGCGGCAGCTGCCAAGGCCGCGGCAAGGTGCGTGCGCAGCAGGGGTTCTTCACCATCGAACGCACCTGTCCGACCTGTAACGGTTCTGGCCAGGTGATCGAAGATCCCTGCAAAACCTGCGGCGGCGGCGGGCGCGTGCGCAAGGAAAAAACCCTGAAAGTCACCATTCCCACCGGTGTCGAAGACGGCACCCGCATCCGACTTGCCGGCGAAGGCGAGGCCGGCGCCCAGGGCGGAGGCGCGGGGGATCTGTATATTTTCGTCGCCGTGGCGCCACACCGAATATTCCGCCGCGACGCCGCCGATCTACATATCCGCGTACCAATCCCGATGGCGACGGCTGCCCTTGGCGGCTCGGTCGAAGTACCGACCATCGAAGGCAATCGGGCCAAAGTGACAATTCCCAGCGGCGCGCAGTCAGGCCACCAGTTCCGTCTCCGCTCTAAGGGCATGTCGGTGTTGCGCAGCCAGGCGCGGGGCGACATGTATATCGACGTGGTGGTCGAAACCCCCGTCAATCTGTCCAATCGCCAGGAAGAGCTGCTGCGCGAATTCCAGGGCGAAAAACCGGCCAAGGGTAAATCCACCAGCCCCGAATCCGAAAGCTTCTTCACCCGTGTGAAAGAACTGTGGGAAGACCTGACGGATTAGGTGACGTCACCCCCCCCCGGCAAAAGCCGGGGTCTTCCCGGCCGATTCCGGAAACCTCAGGAGATTCCAGCTTTGTCAGAACGACTGCTGTTTCTATTACCGCGCGGCCGCTTAATACGTCATACAGGCGGCGTTCAGCAGTCCGCCCGCAAGCGATGCCGACCCAAGCCAGATGCCGGCGGCGAGTTCGCCGCTTTCGATACGTGCGGAAATTTTCGGCATCGGAATCCGCGCCAAAAAATAAATCACAATCTGCACGATCAGGGCAATCAGCCCCCACAGCGCGCAATCTACGAGGCTAACCGAACCCGCGATGACGTTGGCGAGCGGCAAGCAAAACCCCAGTAGGCTGCCCGCGAAGGCTATCGCCGCGGCGGTATTGTTCTGCCGGATAAGCGTGATTTCTGCATGGGGCGTCACCCACATATAGATCACGATATACACTAGCGTCAGTCCGGCCGCCGTTGCCGCGTAGCTAAGAAACAGCGGTAATCCGGCCAGCAGTTCGGCAAACGACTCCGTTTGAATTTCCACAAGCGCCCCCATCCAGTCGATGTAGCACGATAGCCCGCATCGTGCTGCGCCGGAAGATGAAATTCAGCAATCGCTTTAACGCCCCTTGCGCCGGCCCGCGTTTCGCCGTAACGACGGGGCGGGGACACACACAGTGGACGGAATATCATGACCGACATGAAAATAGGGATTATCGGCGCAGGCGGACGCATGGGACAGGCGTGCATCCGCCAGGTAACGGAAACCAGCGGCTGCTCGGTCGTGGCGGCGTCCGACATTGCCGGCTCACCGGCGATCGGAAACGACGCAGGCGAGGCCGCGGGGGCCGGCACGCTGGGCATCGACGTCTCCGACGATGCGGCGGCCGTCATCGTCGCCTCGGATGCGGTGATCGAATTCACCCTGCCGGAGCCAACAGTCGATCATGTGGCGCTGACGGCGGACGCGGGCGTCGCCCACATCATCGGCACCACCGGTATGACGGCGGACCAGGAAGCCGCGCTAAAGGCAGCGGGAGAAAAGACGGTTGTCATGCATGCGCCGAATATGAGCCTTGCGGTCAATCTGCTGTTCGCGCTGACCAAGCAGGTGGCGGCGGCGCTCAACGACGATTTCGATATCGAGGTCTTCGAAATGCACCACAAGCACAAGGTCGACGCACCATCCGGCACGGCAGTTGGTATGGGCCGCGCCGCTGCCGAGGGTCGGGGCGTCAACATCGACGACGTTGCCCGCTGGGCCCAGCACGGCATCACCGGCGAACGCAAACGCGGCGATATCGGTTTTGCATCCTTGCGCGGCGGCAACGTGGTCGGCGATCACACGGTGACCTTCGCGGTGGAGGACGAACGGCTGGAAATCAGCCACAAGGCCCAGTCCCGCCAAATCTTCGCTCGAGGCGCGGTGCACGCGGCCCTGTGGTCGGCCGGACAAAAGCCGGGCTTCTATAAGATGTTCGACGTGCTGGGGATCGACTACTAGGCGCGATTTCGTCACGCCGGGGTGCCCAAACCCAACAGCAGGAATGCATCACCCGCGGGCGTGGGCATGTCCACCGAATTCGGCATGTAGTCATAAGTTGCCGTCACCGCGCCACCCAGCGTCTACATCGCGT
The DNA here is from genome assembly GCA_913047365.1 of uncultured Alphaproteobacteria bacterium. Lineage (GTDB taxonomy): Bacteria > Pseudomonadota > Alphaproteobacteria > MPNO01 > UBA830 > CAJWUK01. The sequence continues at coordinate 2,351 of CAJWUK010000083.1, forward strand.
TCTGGCGGAACGAGCGCACTAGATAGACCGCGCACCCAGAAAAGCCGGCCACACAGCCGCTGCCAGCGTCTTGGATATCGCTGGTGAATGCCCAGCAAAAGGCAATCACGGCCAAACTCAGCGCGCCCAGCTGGCCGTTGAACTGATGAAGCGTATAACGGCCGAAATGATTGTCCGGCAGCTTCGGTGCGCTGGGCGGATCATTGTTGAAGGTGCCAAGACCAAACCTCACCGTAAATATTTTGGAACCCCATCCCTTTGAGAATTGGGCCATTAGACCGGCACGCCGAGATAACCCATCCAATTTTTAGGGTGTTTCTGTAGATGTCATGCCCGCGCCGTCGGGGATGACGGTAGCTTCCTTAAACCGCTTCGCGCAGGTGTTCCGGACGGCGCAGATTGTCCAGCGCATCCCGAAGCGCGGCGGCTAGTTCGACCCGTTCATCGACGGTGAGGAACGTGCCAATCTTCAGGCGTTTGCCATGGCTGGATATGACTAGCTGGCTATCATGCCTCACCGGGACATCGATATCGACCTTCAGCCAGTAAGGCTGGAACCGCCAGCGCTGTTCCCTGCCCGATGGGCTGATGCGTGCAACCACCAGCGCGCCCTCGGACAGCCGCACGGTCTCGTAGGTCCGCGCCCGGCGGTAATTAGCCTGGAAGGCTAGGTAAATCAGCGCAACGTCGAGCCCGAAAAAGCCCAGCACCGGCCACGCACCCAGCAGCGCGAAGATCATGCCCACCACAAACGCGACCGAGGAAATGGCGGCCATTAGCAAAAGAAAGCCCCTGGGTTCCAAGCTGGTATTGGGCTGCAGAATGGCGTCGAACAGATAGGCCTGTTCGACCGCCTTGCCGGCATCATTACCGGCGACACAGGGGAACGCATCACTCATGCCCCCGATCATAAAAATCGGGCATCGGGTGTCCAGAAATAATGAGCGAATGATAAACAGGACCAGGTTTTCGGGGGTTGGAGCGGTGGTTAGAGACCGCAGCTTTCACTGGGGTGGCGTCAGTTTCTTCTAGTATTGCTTCCGGCAAAGGCTGGTATCTCCTGCGAGGCTCTTCCCCCGAGCGGCCAACGCCGCTACAAGAAACCCATGCGCGCAACCATGCCCACCAAGGACGTCGACGAGTTTTTCCGTCGGCTGTCCGCCGCCGATGCGGAACCCAAGGGCGAGCTTAACTACGTGAATGAATTCACGTTAACGGTCGCGGTGGTGCTGTCAGCGCAGGCAACCGATGCAGGCGTCAACAAGGCTACCGAGAAGCTATTCAAAATTGCCGACACGCCAGAAAAAATGCTGGCGCTGGGTGAAGCCAGGGTGCGCGATTACATCAAGACCATCGGGTTGTACCGCAACAAGGCAAAGAACGTGATTGCGCTGTGCGAGATGCTTATTTCCGATTTCGGCGGCTTAATTCCCCAAACTCGGGAAGAGCTGGTGAAGCTGCCCGGAGTCGGGCGCAAGACCGCGAACGTGGTGTTGAACATCGCCTTCGGCCAGCCCACCATGGCGGTGGACACCCACATCTTCCGCATCGGCAATCGCACCGGCATGGCGCCAGGCAAGAACGTCGATCAGGTCGAAGACAAGCTGGTCAAACGCATCCCCAAACAATGGATGCAGCACGCCCACCACTGGCTGATCCTGCATGGAAGATATGTCTGCAAGGCGCGAAAGCCGGAATGCGGCAACTGCGCGGTGAAAGATCTGTGCCGGTTCAAGGGCAAGACGGAAGAGTAAGGAAAGCGGCTCTCAGCCTATGTATCTCGCCCGCCACGGCCAGACGATGTTCAATGTCGTTTTCGGTGAAACCAAAAAGGATCCCGGCATCGAGGATCCGCCGCTGACCGACGAAGGTTACGCTCAGGCCGACGATCTGGCCGAACGGTTTGCCGAACTGCACATCGAACGTATCGTTTCCAGCCCCTATACCCGCGCGTTACAGACCGCACGATCGGTCGCCAACCGACTAGACGTGCCGGTGGCGGTGGATGCCGACGTGCGGGAACGCACAGCTTATGTCTGCGACGTGGGCACGGCGACCGGGAAACTGGCCGCCGACTGGCCTCATCTTGACATGGGTCACCTGGACGACATCTGGTGGAACACCGACGAGGAATCCATCCCCGATTTTCATGACCGCTGCGCCCGGTTCCGCGGGCAGATGGCATCGGCGGCCGACTGGGACCGGGTCGCTGTGATCACCCATTGGGGGGTGATCCGGTCGCTGACCGGCGTACGCGTCGGCAATGCTGAGCTTATCCGTTGCGATCCGCGCGATCCGCACCCACCGTTAGATACGACCTGGCCTTAAGCTGACAATACCAGTAATGAAGCCTGTCACTCTCGGACTAGACCTGAGGGTCCATGACCGACCACCGTGGGTCCTTTGGCCTAGTCCCAAAGATGACAATTTTTATTTGAGTGACCAAACGTTCCGATTATCCCCACCCCCGATTGCCCCCCGTTCGCATCCGTGATAGCCACAGGCTCAATCCAGCAGCGGAGCAGGTAATGGCCGACAATCCCGATATCCCCATGGAAAACGGCGCCAATGGCGCGGGCGAAGAAATGGCAGGCGAGGGCGTGCCCTTCATGATTGGCGCCCAGTACATCAAGGATCTTTCGTTTGAAAATCCGCGGGGGATCGAGACCCTGACGGCTATTCAGCAGAATCCGGATGTCAGCGTTGACGTCTCCACTAACGCGCACGCCATCGGCGAAGAGGGCATGTTCGAGGTATCGGTCTTTATCCGCGCCGAGGCGGCGGTGGACGCGAACCCGGTTTTTATCGTGGAGCTGACCTATGCCGGCGTGGTACAGGTATCGGGCGTCGCCGAGGAAGAAGTGAAACCGGTCGTCCTGATCGAAGGGCCACGGCACCTATTCCCGTTTGCGCGATCGATCGTGTCCAACGCGGTGCGCGACGGCGGGTTCCCGCCGCTATTGATCAACCCCATCGATTTCGCGGCGCTGTATATCGAACAGCACGTTGATTCCGAAGGCTCGGATATCTAAAACCACCCGCATGCTCTGGCCCGACCTGAGGACCCATGAAAAACATTCGACTGTAAGAGATTTTCTGTCCCCCGGATCAAGGCAAAGGGTGACAATTGTGCGATGAAGATGATTACTTCGGGGCTTCCGTATCGCGCGACCACATCGGATCGGTCAGGGTGGCGACAAACGCCTCGTGGGCGGCGACCTCTTCATCCGTCAGCGCGTGAGGCCGGGGCGGCCGCATTTCGGCCACGGGCGTCAGGGGTGCCGCACCGTCCGCCACATCTGCCGCCGCGCCGGCTTCGGCGCCGGCAAGGCTCAGGCCCGGCTGACGGCCGCCGCGGAGTTCCAGGTACACCTCGGCCAGCAATTCGGCATCGAGCAGCGCCCCGTGCCTGGTCCGCGCGGTATTGTCAATCTCGAACCGGCGGCACAGCGCATCCAGCGATGCCGGCGCGCCAGGAAAACGCTGGCGCGCCATGGCGACGGTGTCTACCGACTGGCTCATGGGCAGCGACGGCTTATTCAGGCGTTTTAGTTCCGAATTCAAAAAACCCATGTCGAACGCCGCATTGTGGATCACCAGGGGCGAGGTCCCGATGAAATCGACAAAGGCTTCGGCGACATCGGCGAACACCGGAAAACCGGACAGGAATTCTGCGCTGAGGCCATGAACTTCGAACGCGCCGGCCGGCATGTCCCGTTCCGGGTTAATGTACTGGTGGTAGCTTTCGCCAGTGGCGATGTGGTTTACCAGCTCAATACAGCCAATTTCCACCAGGCGGTGGCCGTCATTCGGATCAAGCCCGGTGGTTTCGGTATCGAGGACGATCTCGCGCATCGGGACTCCGTCGGTCGGCAGTGCGTTCGGCAAAGGGGTCGGGCGGCCAGTGTGTGGCCGGCATTGACAAAATTAGTCTCGCAATTTGCTGCAGCCGGCGCAAGGTTTCCCCGCGCCCGCGATTGCTAGGCACCACGAAATCCGCAAGGCGGCGCTTTTCGGCATCGGGCATCTGGCGCGCCAGAATGCCGTCGAATTTTTCCTGGGTCATGCCGGGCCGGGCCAGCACCCGCGCCGCCTGAATGAAGGCAGGCGCGGAGATCACGACCGAGGCATCGCAGCGCCCATCAAGCCGCACTTCGAATAGCAGGGGGATATCCAGCACTACCAGCGGCGCCCGCGCCCGCGAACAGCGTTTCAGGAAATCGTCCTGCCGTCGGCGAATCAGCGGATGGACGATCCCTTCCAGCGTCTTCAGCGCAGCATCATCCCCAAACACGCGCTTGCCCAGCGCATCCCGGTCGACGGCACCGTCGGCCACCACGCCGGGAAACGCGGCGTCTATCGGCGCCACCGCAGAACCGCCCTTGCGCAGCACCGCGTGAACAGAGGCATCAGAATCGTAAACCGGCGCACCCATACAGCGGAACATCGCCGAGGCCGTGGATTTTCCCATACCGATGGACCCGGTCAGGCCAAGGACGAACATTGTCTAAAACGTTCCCAGCACGTGATCACGGAGGGCCTCGTCGACCTCGGGCTCGGTGCCAAACCAGTCGCGGAAGCCGGGCCGGGCCTGATGCAGCAGCATGCCAAGCCCGTCTACCGCCGGGTTTCCCCGGGCCCGGGCGGCCGCAAGCAACGGGGTTTCCAGAGGCACGTAGACGATGTCGTACACTACTGCCTCCACCGGCAGGGCATCCAGCGCGATATCGAGCGGCGGCTGGCCCTCCATACCGAGAGATGAGGTGTTGACCAGAAGGACGGAGCCATCCAGCGCGTCGGCGCGGTCCTCCCAGCCGACGGGCCGGACCGGATCGCCGAATTCGCTGGCCAACGCCTGGGCACGTTCAGCGGTGCGGTTGGCGATGCGGATATCGGGGGCGCCTTCGTCCTGCAATCCAGCGACAATGGCGCGAGCAGCGCCCCCCGCGCCGAGAACAACCACCGGCCCCTTATCGGCCCGCCAGCCCGGCCGGGATCGGCGCAAGGATTCCAGAAAGCCGAAAGCATCGGTATTGGTGCCGAACAGCACCCCGTCCCGGACGACGATAGTGTTTACCGCTTTCAGCCGCTGGGCCCAGCGGTCGGTTTCGTGCATCGCGCGAAAGGCTTCTTCCTTGTTCGGCACCGTGACGTTCAGGCCGGCAATGTCGAGATCGGGCAGAGCGCGGAACGCATCGGCCGCGCGGTCCGGCGAAATGGCAAACGGCACATAGACGCCGTCGATCCCGTATTTCTTCAGCCAGAAATTATGAATCCGGGGCGAGCGCGAATGCTTGATAGGCCACCCGCAGACCCCGGCGACGATGGCGGCTCCTGAAAAATTCATTTCATCAGAATCCCGTTCGTTCTTAGATAGTCAAGCAAGGCCAGCATCGGCAGACCCAGAATCGTGTAGTAGCTGCCATCAATCCGCGAAAATAGCTGCACGCCGAGGGATTCGATCCGGTAGGCGCCGGGGCCATTGAACGCATCGCCGCCCGCGGCATCCAAATAAGCGTTCAGAAACTCGTCGCCCGCATCAGCGCGAATCTGCAGTCGAGCGGTATCGACCGCCTGCCAGATACGTTGGCCGCCGCGCACGATAACGGCATAGGAAATAAGGTCGTGCCTCTTTCCACGCAGCGATTGTAGCTGGCGAAGCGCGTCTTCCCTGTCCACGGGCTTGTCGAAGGTCTCCCCCTCGCATACCAAAACCTGATCGGCGCCAAGAACCATAGCGTCCGGATGCTTGCGCGACACGTATGTTGCTTTGGCCTCGGCCAATACCTCTGCCAAGGCGACGCCGCTGGCGCCATCGGCCCGAAGACTCAGTTTGATTTCGTCTTCATCCACTCGGGACGGTTTCACGATATGCGGCACGCCGGCATCTTCCAGCAGGCGGCGGCGTGTTCTGCTGGCGGATGCAAGTACAATCCGGGCGTTGGGCAACCCCACGATCCGATAATCCGAAACGGTGTCCGCGGTCATATGTCGACAGTCTCTTTTTCCTCGTGAAACCGGATGTAGAGTTGATAGATCGCGGCAGCGGTTTCCTCGATTGACCGACGGGTAACATCGATCACCGGCCAGGTGTTTTTGGAAAACAGCTTCCGCGCTTGGCTTATCTCCGCCTTGACGGTTTCGATATCGACGTAATCCGTTTCGGGTTCCTGATTCAACATCAGCAACCGGTTGCGGCGAATCTGGACCAGTCGGTCCGCTGATGCCGTCAGCCCCACCATCAGTGTTTCCGGCAGGTGGAACAGCGCGTCGGGCAGTGTGATCCCCGGCACGAACGGCACATTAGCCGTTTTCAGCCCGTAATGGTTGGCAAGATAAATCGATGTTGGTGTTTTGGAAGTCCGCGAGACACCGACCAGCACGAGATCGGCTTCGGAGACACCCTGGGCCGCCTGGCCGTCATCATGGGCCATGACGTAATGCAGCGCTTCGATCCTATCAAAATATTCTGCGTTAAGCGTGTGCTGGCCGCCGGGGCGGTTCACGGTCTGGCGATTGAAAAAATGAGCCATTGCTTCAATCACCGGATCCAGAACTGAAACGCAGGGTACGTTGAGCCGGGTGCATTCCTCGATCAATGGCTGGCGAAGCCGGGCACTGACAAGCGTGAAAATCACCGGGCCGGGGTTCTCTTTTATCTCCTGAATCACCTTCTCCATTTGCGCGGTTGACCGCACCATTGGCCAGATATGTTCCTGCACTTCCACCCCTTCGAACTGGGCGATGCTGGCCTTCAGTACACCCAGCGTGGTTTCACCAGTGGAATCGGAGATCAGATGAATATGAAACCGCTCATTCACGCATAGATTCTCCGGGTGATTCGCCCACAGCTATGGGGATAACTGGCATAACCGGGCTCTCTCAGAATATTCATACTCGGCATCAAGGATTTTGTCAGGCGGGTTACCCAAGGGTCAATTGCTCTTTGGTCGTATGGGATAAAGCTGGTTGTGCACTTAATTCAGATGATGCAAATCCAACAACCCCCAAGACTGCGTAAACCTTTTTATAAATCCATACCGGTTTCCCCCTTAACAATTCACAGCCGGAGAAAACTGTTAGCAACTCTGTGGAGGCATTTTCTCCCCGGGATTCACAGGGATAAACTACTACTACTACCTAATTGTTATTAGTAATTATTTTGATTGGGATTTCGTATAACCCTTTCTTCGTGAGATATTCCTGCAATCGTGACTGACATTTCCAAACCATTTCTCAGAGCCCTGAGGGGGGAGCGTATCGATCCACCGCCGGTGTGGCTGATGCGCCAAGCAGGACGTTACCTGCCCGAATATCGCGCGGTTCGCGAACAAGCTGGTGGATTTCTGAACCTTTGCTACGACCCTGTAAAAGCAGCCGAAGTGACACTCCAGCCCTTGCGGCGCTTCGGGTTCGACGCTGCAATCCTTTTTTCAGACATTCTGGTCATCCCCCATGCGATGGGACAGGATGTCCGTTTCGAAGCAGGCGAGGGACCGCGGCTGAAACCGATCCGCGACGCGGGCGGCTTGGCCGGCCTGTCCCTAAACGGGATCCATGATAGCCTGGATCCAATCTATGGCACCGTTGAGCGGGTTGCAGAAGTCCTGCCGGACGGTACTGCCCTGATTGGATTTGCCGGCGCGCCTTGGACGGTAGCGACCTACATGGTCGAAGGCTGTGGCAGCCGGGATTATCCAAATGCCAAAGGCTGGGCGCTCGGCGATCCCGACGGGTTTCAGGAACTGATCGACCTATTAGTGCAAGCAACCAGCGCCTATCTGATTCGCCAGGTGGAGGCAGGTGCGGAGGCGCTTCAGCTCTTCGATACTTGGGCCGGCGTTTTACCGAAACACGCATTCGAGAGATTCAGCGCCCAACCGATCATCGAAATCGCAAAACGGGTAAAGGCGGTTCACACCCATATACCCATCATCGCATTTCCGCGGGGTGCGGCGATTTATTTGCCGGAACTAGCCCGAGCGCCCGAAATTGATGGAATTGGCATAGATTACGCTACCGATCCCGATTGGGCGGCGCGGGAAATCCAACCCTATGCGACGGTACAGGGAAATTTCGATCCGATCCTATTGATGGCGGGTGGCGAAGAACTGGAACGGCGGACTAGGTCCATTGTCAACGCGCTGTCTGGCGGGCCACATATCTTCAATCTAGGCCATGGCATTCTGCCGAAGACCCCGATCGAGCATGTCGAGCGCTTGCTGAAAGCCGTGCGCGGATGAGCAGGACGGCGGTTGTGATTTACAATCTGGGCGGACCGGATAGTCCGGAAGCCGTGCGCCCGTTCCTGAAAAACCTGTTTTCCGATCCCATGATTCTGCGCATGCCAGCACCGGTGCGAGCCTTTCTATCGCGTTTTATCGCCTGGCGGCGCGCGCCGGTAGCGCGGGAAATTTACGCGCAAATCGGCG
>CAJWUK010000084.1 GCA_913047365.1 uncultured Alphaproteobacteria bacterium
CAACGCCAGAAGGATCTGGGATTCCCGCGGCCGCCCCACAGTTGAGGCGGAGATATTGCTGAAGGGCGGTGCAACCGGCCGGGCCATTGCCCCCGCCGGCGCATCTCGCGGCATGTATGAAGCGGTCGATCTGCGGGACGGCGGGAAGGCCTTCGGCGGGTTCGGTGTCGAAGCCGCGCTGGACAGCATCAATGGCCCCATCACGGATCGCCTAGCCGGCATGGACGCGATCGATCAGGAAGCCGTCGATCTGGCCATGATCGACCTGGACGATACGGATAACAAATCTTCCCTTGGCGGCAATGCGACCATCGCGGTTTCGATGGCCGTCCTGCACGCATCAGCGGCCGCAAACGAACTTCCCTTGTGGAAATACCTCGCCGGCAATAATGATGTGCGTATTCCAATGCCCGAAATTCAGATATTTGGCGGCGGCGCCCATGCAGGTGGCCGCGTCGACATCCAGGATTTTATGGCAATACCGGTGGGCGCGGAAAGTTTCGACGAGGCACTGGAGATGGTTTCCGAGGTTTACATTGCTGCCGGCAGATTGATGGCCGATACAGGCAAGCAGGCGGGCGTCGCGGACGAAGGTGGCTGGTGGCCCCAGTTCGACACCAATGAAGAAGCCCTTGACATGCTGACCCGTTCGATCGAGGCAGCCGACCTGGAACCAGGCGAAGATGTTGCAATATCGCTCGATATCGCTGCGTCGGAATTCGGCAAGGACGGAGTCTATCGCTTGGGGCTGGAAGGCCGGGAGCTGGATGGCGACGGCATGGTGGACCTCCTCGGCGGCTGGATCGACCGCTACCCCATCGTGTCTATCGAAGATCCGCTGGGCGAAGACGACCCCGAACCGTTTCGTGCGTTCACGGAAAAATACGGAACCGACGTTCAGATCATCGGGGACGATTTCCTGGTGACAAATGCGGAACGCATCGACGACGCCGCCGATGCAGGCATCTGCAATTCCGCCCTGATCAAGCCGAACCAGGCAGGCACAATTACTGAAACCAAGGCGGCGCTGGATGCAGCAAGGGAACGGGGTTGGGGCACGGTCGTTTCGGCGCGGTCAGGAGAGACCGAGGACGTGACCATCGCCCATCTTTCCGTTGGCTGGAATGCCGGCCAGCTGAAGGTCGGTTCCTTTTCCCGGTCCGAACGCATGGCCAAGTGGAATGAAATTCTGCGGATCGAGGAAGCCCTGGGCGATCGTGCACGGCTGGCCGGCACATGAAGGCTATTCTGCAATACCGTGCAAGCTCCGGTTTTCGTCAACGCATTTCGGACACGGTGCCGGATTGGCTGGACGTCGTTGTTGTGGACGAAGCCGACAAGGAAACGTTTGCCGCCGAGATGACCGACGCCGAGGTTTTGCTGCATGTGCTGGAACAGGTCACCGCCGATGTCATTACAAACGCTCCTGCCCTGAAACTGATCCAGAAAATTGGCGTCGGCGTGAATACGATTGATCTCGATACGGCTCGGACGAATGACGTCGCAGTCTGCAACATGCCCGGCACAAATTCCCGGGCGGTGGCGGAGATGACGCTGATGCTGATGCTGGCCGCCCTCCGCCGGGTTTCCTATTTCGACCCCCGCATGCGCGATGGCGAAGGCTGGACCGCCGAGCTAAACGCTTTCGACGGGATCGGCGAGATTAACGGGAGAACTGTCGGGCTTGTCGGATATGGAGAGGTCGCCCGGATATTGGCGCCGATCCTGACCACGATGGGGGCAGACGTGCTCTACACCGCAACCTCGCGCAAAGCCGACGCGGAAGCCCACTGGCGCGACCTGCCCGATCTCTTGGCTGCCTCCGATATGGTTTCGCTGCACCTGCCGCTGGCGGCGGATACCGAGCGGATGATTGATGCCGCGGCCATCGCGTCAATGAAGCGGGGGTCTGTTCTGGTGAATACAGCCCGCGGCGGACTGGTGGACGAGACCGCGTTATTTGACGCGCTGAAATCGGGCCATCTTCGCGCCGCTGGGCTGGATACAGTCGCGGTTGAACCCGCACCCGCCGGCAACCCGCTGTTCAATCTCGACAATGTGGTCGTAATGCCGCACATCGCTTGGCTGACGCCAGAAACGCTCGACCGCAGCTTGGGAGTCGCCTTTGAAAACTGCCGCAGATTGCGGGACGGCGAGGATATGCTGTTTCGGGTAATATGATTTACGAAAAACGAAAATGGGGTCGTTGGGATGAAACTGGTCAGCTTTGAAATTAATACGGCACTGGGAAAAGCGCGCCGGATCGGCCTGCCTGTCGATGGTGACGAAAACGGTCGTATCGCCGACCTGACCGGCTGCTACGCGGCCTATCTTGCGACCGAGACCGACGAACCCACCCCAAGGCAGATTGCCGGTGTCCGCTGTCCGCCCGACATGATCGGATGGCTGAAAGGCGCTCATAAATCCCGCGAAGCAGCCGAACAGGCAGGCACGTGGATTGCAAACCGCCTGAAGGACGGCAACGACCCGGAAGGGATTGACGGCGAACGGTTGGTGTTCGCCCGCGATAACGTGAAATTGCTGGCGCCCGTCCCCCGACCCGGCGCGTTCCGTGATTTCTCGATCTATCAGACCCACATGTCGAAGGCCGACGTTCCGTTCCATAAAACCGAACACTGGTATGTCACGCCGCCCTATTACAAAGGCAATTGCGACACCATCACTGGGCCGGAAGATACGGTGCCCTTCCCCTACTACACCGAGCGCCTGGATCTCGAAATCGAACTCGGAATTGTCGTCGGCAAAAAAGGATCAAACCTGACCTTCGAAGAAGCAAAGGAACATATCGCGGGTTATACGATCCTGATCGATCCAAGCTGTCGCGATGGGTACAAGCGCGAACCCTTCGGCCCCAACAAGCGCAAAGATTTCTGCACTCCCATGGGTCCCTGTCTGGTCACTGCAGATGCAATCGACGAACGCAACATCGATTGCAGCGTTTCGGTTGACGGAGAAACCTGGTGGGAGGGCAACACGGGCGAACCGCGTTCCTTCTGGGCCGAACATCTGGTTGCCTATGTGTCAGACAACGAAACCCTTTATCCCGGCGACATAATCGGGACCGGCACAGTCGGTATGGGCTGTTCGATGGATATCCACAAATGGCCCCAGATCGGCCAAAAGATGACCTTTACTATGGATGGCATCGGATCAATGACCCTGGAAATCGAAAAAGGCGTCGACCGGGTTCGTCACGTCGACGGCATGCAGGGTCTTCTGGAATATCCAGGAGAGGACATCTAGCGAAGAATCAACTGAATGAACCCGGAAGACTGATCGATGGACCGAATTTGTCGACAAACGGAAAGGTAACGATGCCCAAAAACTACCTGTCAGAGACCTATCTGGTTCCGTTGTTGCAAAAGTTGGTCTGCCATCCGAGCGAACAAACGGACCTTCAGGAGGCGGATCCTCGCATAAGAGAATTCATCAACGAATGTCTGGCGCCGGAGATTGATGAACTTGAAATTGGGATACCGCGCTATGACGGAATGGGAAACCTGATCCTGGAAATAGGACCGGAAAACTCCGACCGTTCCTTGCTTTTTATGACTTACGCAATGACCCACCCCGCATCGGCAATGCTGGATCCGTTTTCGGCGGCATTGATAGATACGCCTAATGGCCAGGCCGTCCGCGGCCGAGGAGTCGCAGAACAGAAAACTGCCATGACCGCCGCCCTGGCCGCCGTCGCGCAGGCCGCAAATAACGGGATCGGCGGACGCCTGATCTTTTCGGCCGTGTGCGCAGGTGAAACCGGACGCCATGACGCAGTTGCCAGTGTCCTTGAGGAACTTTCAGCACCACCCGACCTTGCAATCGTCTGCATCGGCACCGACGGAAAGGTCGCCGCAGGCAACAAGGGGCGGATCGACGTCGAAATAAGGGTGCATGGTAAATCAATTCACTCGAGCATGCCGTGGAACGGGATCGATGCCATAGACGGTGCCCGGCAATGCCTAATCGCGCTGAACGATCTTAAACTGGGCATAGCTGAACACCCATCCTTCGGTCCTGCGACCCTAACCCCCACGTCCATCAGCAGTGGCCCCAACGCAACTCACACTTTGCAGAATATCGTCAACATGACGTTCGACCGAAGGCTGCTCCCGGGAGAGGACGTCGATGCCGCATTCAATTGCGTCCAAGCCGCGCTACCGAAAGGCGGCCCCTGGACCGTCGAATGTTTCCGCGGTCCATTTATGTACCCGAACGAAATAGCCGATGACGGCCCACTGATGGCGCTTCTCGACCATGCCTATCGCGATACTGGTTTGTCTAAGGCCGAGCGAATTGATTGCAGCTTCGCGCTGGATGCCGGTTATTTCGGACACCTTGGGACCGAGGCCGTCATGCTTGGCCCGGGAGAAATCGACCAGTTTCATTCCGACGAAGAAAGCGTTCTGATCGCTGACCTCGTCAAAATGGCAAATATCTATCATGCGCTGATACAGCGAGCGCTCAACGGATAGACAGTCAGGGGACAGATACATGAAAGCGGCGGTAATAGAGCAGCAGGGCGGAGTTGAAAACATCGCCTATAGGGATTGGGACGATCCGGAACCCGGCGAACACGATGTCATCGTATCGGTCCGGGCTTGCGGGCTGAACCACCTCGATATTTTCGTTCGGCGCGGTATGCCGGGATTTCCGGTGCCAATGCCGTTCATTTCCGGCGGTGATATTTCCGGCGTCGTCGAAAAGACCGGCCCTGCGGTTTCAGGGTGGTCTGAAGGCGACAGAGTGACCCTCAACCCCCAAACGGATGAAGGCATGATCGGAGAGGAACTTTTGGGCGGCCTGGCCGAAAAAGTCCGCGTGCCGGCCAAAAACCTCGTTGCACTGCCGGACCATGTTTCTTTCGAAACCGCGGCCGCAGTTCCGATCAACTATGGAACAGCGCATCGGATGCTCTTCACCCGTGGCCGCCTGGAAGCGGGAGAAACCATGCTGGTTCTGGGGGCCAGTGGCGGCGTCGGTCTTGCATGTGTTCAGTTCGGGCAAATGGTGGGGGCGACGGTCATTGCCGCGGCGGGCTCGGACGACAAGTGCAGCCGGCTATCCGACATGGGGGCGGATCACGTTATCAACTACCAGTCGGAAGATTTCAGCCGGGCTGCCTGGATTGCATCCGGGAAGAAGGGCTGTGATGTGGTCGTTAATTTCACGGGTGGGGAAACGTGGGCGCCATCATTCCGGGCCGCCAAGAAGCGGGGGCGCGTGCTCACCTGCGGCGCAACGGCCGGCCACGACCCCCAGACAGACCTCAGGTATCTTTGGGTCCGCGAACTGGATGTTCTTGGTTCCAATTCCTATTCACAGGAGGACGTAGTGCGGTCCGTCGAATATGTGGCGGATGGACAACTATCGCCCGTGGTCAGCCACACATTTCCCCTGGAAAATCTGGCCGAAGCGGAAACCCTGATGGAAGACCGGGGATTCTTCGGCAAGATCGTATTGCAGCCCTAGGCGCAATAATTTTCGCTCACGCTCCGCCGACCAATCCGTCACCGCCGATACGTTCGATCACTTCCGACGTCGCCAAGGATCTGTCGATTTTTCCGGCCCCGTTCAGTGGCATTGCATCTACAGCAAATATCCGCCGTGGGTGCGCATAGGCCGGGCCGTTTTGCAGGGTGAACTCTTTCAGGACTGCTTCATCCGGACCCGGTTGACTGCGAAGTGTCACAAGGGCGGCGGGTGCGTAACCCTTGATTTTGTGTGGCACGGGGACCACCACCGCATCAACGACATCCGGATGCTGAACCAGCAGTAATTCGACTTCCTTGGGGTTTATATTTTCGCCGCCACAGGAGAACTGGTCGTCCGCCCTTCCCATAAAATAAAAGAAACCATCTTCATCCCGACGGAAAATGTCCCGTGTTCTAAGAAACCCGCCGACGAGGCGTTCTTCGTTTAGCTCGGGCCGGTTGTTGTATCCACTAAGAACGGCGGGCGATTTTACCCAGAGTTCGCCCTCGCTCTCATCCTCGTCACCGTTTTCGCCAACCAGTTTGACCTCGACCTCCGGCGCGACCAGACCGCAACTTCCGAGCGGTGTCTCGCTTCCATCAACCGGCTCTCTCAGCGGGCCACCCCCTTCTGTCAAACCATAGGCTTCAATAACGGAGACCGAGAAGGCCTTCTCTACCGCCGCAATCAAATCGGCGCCAACGACCGCTGATCCCATTTCCAGACTTTTTAGCGCCGGAAACTTGAGGCTGGACAGCACTTCTTCTTCGGCAAGGATCATCCGGTACATCGCCGGCACCCCGCCCGTATGGGTGCATCTGTATTGCGCCAGCGCGGTCAAAAACATCTTTGGCTCGAAGCGGGGTAATATCACCACCGATCCGCCTACGCGAAGCTTCGGTTTTACCGAAACCCGCATCGCATTCTTGTGAAAAAGTGGCCCTGCAATCAGGGCACGATCTTCGGGTTCTGCCGGCCAGTACTGCTGTGCCGCTCTGATACCCCACAACATGCCGTCATGGGGCAGCAAAACCCCCTTTGGGACACCTGTAGACCCGGACGTATAGGGAAGAAAAGCTGTCTGGCCGGAAGAAATTTCAACCTGCGTCAGGGTCGCCGGGTCGGTCCCAGAAATCCAGTCCTCATAATTCTGCCAACCGCCGGGCACGGGGTCAGTGGCAACTTTCGACGCTAGTGTAGCCTCATTTACGATGGACACAATCTGTGAATGGCAGTTCGGATCGACAATTGCCGCCGTCGTTTCCGAGTCCGACATGATAAATCTGATGGTGTCCGCGCCCAGTTTGTGGTTCAGCGGAATGGGAACAAAACCGGCGCGCATGGCCCCGAAAAAACACTCAATAAATTCGAACCGGTTCTCCATCGCCAGCAACACCCGCGCACCCGGTCGCAGACCCGCATTTTGCAGGGCGGCGCCTGCACGATCCATTCGGTCGTTTAGGTTCGCGTGTGTGATCTCTGCCGCGGGCGATCGCGACATATCAATAATGGCCACGCGTTCGCCGTGCTGTTCGGCAGCCAAAAGATTGAAGTAGCCAAGATTACGGTCGCGGGGATCCATACCTGTTCCAATCCATGTATACGCCAGACATCGTCATATCCTTCAAACAGCAAACGCTATTTTCTTATCACTCGCGCGACAAAAATTTTAGCTCTCGCCCGATTTCTTTATCAGATGGACCGCCCACGCCGTTAGCGGTATCGAGGCCGCAAAGAACCAGAGACCGATTTCCATACTGGCGCCCGCGATGCCCGATGCTTTCGTCACGACAATCGCCATCGCGACAATAAGAACGTCTGCACAGGACCAGCGGCCGAGAAACTCCAACCGGCCGATCCATTTTGTCGGTGTTTCGTCGGTATTCGTGAACCGCAGCCACAGCATCCCGGCGGCCAGAATTTTTCCGAAAGGAAACACCACCGAAAACACGATGATCACGACCCCCAGCAAATATTCTTCATCGACCAGCAACTGCCAGGCAGCTTCAATGATGGAGAACCGGTTCGAAAAAATGGCAAGGTTTCGCACCTCGACAACGGGCAGAAACACCCCAAGCGCCAACGCAAATGCGGAAAGTACGAGCAACGGGAGAATGAGCCGGTTCTTCATCGAGACAAAGCTGTTTTCAATTTGCCCAACAACTGCTCTATCGCCCCCGCGTTAACATCCATCGTATCTATTGTTGCCGATCGTCCGGCCCAAGCGAAAAGGCAAATAATTCTCGTGGTCTGAGGGAATTGGGGTGGCTGAGGGGATTCGAACCCCCGACCTCCTGGACCACAACCAGGCGCTCTAACCAACTGAGCTACAGCCACCGCAAGAAACGGCCCAGTTTTCTGGGGTTTTTTGATATCCCCGTCAAGGCGAAAGTGGAAAATAGTGAAAAATACAGAATAAGAGTGAAACAGAAGTCCTGAAATTTTTTCTCCGTCCACTTTTTGTTCTGCCCCGATTCTTATGTCAGGAACTCGGTACCCTTTTCGAGGACCAAAAACAGCTTCACCCTAGTCAGCGGCGGTGTCTTCGGATCGTTATCCAGCGCCAGCCCGCTCATTTCCTGACAGTCTAACTGTATTAGAGCGGTCAACTCTTCGGCAACAGGTCCGACGGTGAACAACACGGTCGTTGCATCGATCCGCGCCTAATATTGAAAAAGCAAAAAGTTTTATTTTCGGGTAGCGTTTTGGATGTTATTTTTTCAATAAAATAAGAAAGCGAATGAGATAAGTTATGCGAATCTTTCGAAAAGTGTCGATTACGATTTTATTTTTATGGTTCATCACTTCCATAGTGATGACTGTATTCGGAACCGATTTGTTTTTCCCGTTCGATTTAAAAATTAGCGAAAGTGAGCAAATTTATCGTTACAAGACTAGCCGTTTTGCCGCAGGTTGCTTATTAGCTTACGCCGTTTTCAGGTACCTCTTTTCGTTTAAGGCTGCACCGTCACTCGCAATTGTGCTTAATTTTGGAGTTTTTTACCTGATTGGCGGTCTCTTGTTTGGTTACCGGGACAACATAGATCCGAGAGATATGCAACATCTTCTGGTTGTCGCTTTTCTGGCGTTAATGGTTTGGTTTGAACTTAGACAGAGAACCAGGGACGATGTCGGAAGGTTCAGAAGGGACCACTTTTGAAAATGGCCGGTTAGCCAGAAAACAGGTAAGCTCTGCGATAAATGATGCGCATGAAGCCTTAAAAATTATGTCCGGTATTCACATATGACCCCGACCTCTGCCCGTGGAAATACTGCAAGGAGCACCCCGTCTACCAATCGCGAGCCTGCACACAACCTTTAAGGCTGCCTACCGTCGGGCAGAGATCTCAGAACACTTCCGCGCATCCCTAGCCTTCGCCACACCGCCGGATCACGCATATCGGCGATACAAGTGATCTGAGAGCCGCCCCGGACTATCTAGACCAAGCTAGTATCGAAATCACCCTACGATATGCGAAACACGCTACTTAGAAAAAACTGGAAATGATGGTTCATCTTTCACAAATCCGCGACAAAAGTCCTGCAAATTAGGGAAGAGGCAATCACCAAAAAAAAGTAAGTAATTGAAAAAAGTGGGTTGCCTGAAGGGATTTGAACCCTCGACCTTCTGAACCACAACCAGGTGCCCTAACCAACTACGCTTCAGCGACCGCAAGAAACGGCGGATTTGGCAGTCCGCGTAATTGGCTCCCTCAAGCGGGGCCTGACCAAATCGACCTAACCGAAATGCGCCTTTAGGCGGCGAATGGCCTCATCAATGGTTTCCGCCTTCTTGCAGAACGAAAACCGCGCGAAATATCCCTCTTCGCCTGACGTATAGAACGCGCTGACAGGCACTGCCGCTACGCCCGC
This sequence comes from uncultured Alphaproteobacteria bacterium, assembly GCA_913047365.1. Classification (GTDB taxonomy): domain Bacteria; phylum Pseudomonadota; class Alphaproteobacteria; order MPNO01; family UBA830; genus CAJWUK01. The sequence goes on from CAJWUK010000084.1 coordinate 9,367, forward strand.
CTCGACCGTCAGATACTTGCAGAAATCCGTATCTGTCCCGTTGTAGCCGAGGGGCCGGAAATCGGTCGTCAGGAAGTACGTTCCCTGGCACGGAATGACCCCGAAGCCAACATCGCGGAGGCCGTCCGCAAGATGGTCGCGCCGCGCTTGCATGTCGGAATTGAGCTCTTCGAAGTAGGCATCATCCTTGCGCAATCCAAACGCAACCGCCGCCTGCAGATTTGGTGGCGTTGTGAAGGTCAGATACTGATGGGCCTTGGCGATGGGCGTCAGAACATCGGGCGATGCTGTAATCATGCCGACCTTCCAACCGGTCAGCGAAAAGATCTTACCCGCCGACTGGATACGGATCGTGCGATCGCGCATTCCCGGTATGGTGATCATAGGAATGTGCGGTTCTCCGTCGAACGCCAGGTGCTCATAAACCTCGTCGCACACGGCAAAGGCATCGTGCTTCTGACAAAGCGCCGCGATAAATTCCAGCTCTTCTAGGTTGAACACCTTAGCGCAGGGGTTCATCGGCGTATTCACAAGGATCAACTTAGTCTTGTTCGAAAACGCCGCTTCGAGTTCCGCGCGAGACAATTCCCAATTCGGCGGTTTCAGGCGCACAAGCTTCGCCACGCCCCCGCCCCGCTGCACAATGGGCAAATAGGAATCATACAGTGGCTCGATCAGGATGACTTCGTCGCCCGGTTCGATCAGGCCCAGCAGAGATGCCCCCAGCGCCTCCGTTCCGCCACTTGTAACCATGGTTTCCCTCTGCCAGTCGATGGAAAGGCCATAAAACCTCTCCGCGTGCTCCGCCACAGCCTGGCGCAGATCGGGTATGCCGAACATCGACGGATATTGGTTCACCCCATTACGTAGATAATCGACGCCTGCCTCAACCACGTCATCCGGCCCGTTTCCATCCGGAAATCCCTGACCCAGATTTACCGCGTTATGTTCTTGCGCCAGCCGGGACATGACCTCGAAAATGGTCGTGCCGAAGCTGGATAATATGCTGTTACCGTTTGTCACCAACAATTTCCCTATCAAACCGGCGGTTTAGGTAGCACAGACCCTTTTGTCCGGGCCAGTGCCGCACATGCGGCTCCGTGACAAACTGGGAAAAATCGGATGCGTAGAAAGGCAACGGAGGCGCCAAAGAACCCGGGACCAGTTTTGCCAGCTTCCACTCGATATCCAGTGCGGCGAGGACACCGTCGACATGTTCCGCGCCATTATAAACCACCAGCGCGCCAATTTCCTATTCCGGCGAAGCGTTCAATACCTCTTCGAACGTTGACAATGGTCTGAACAGTGCCGCCTTTGCTTTGAAGAATGGTTGCAACCAGTATTTTCTGCCCTCTTATACAA
>CAJWUK010000085.1 GCA_913047365.1 uncultured Alphaproteobacteria bacterium
ACATCGCTTCATGGAATTGCGGGTCAAACTTTTCGTCCATCGGTTCCATTTGCTGGACTCCGTGTCGTTCCAGGGTCGACAGCAATTCCTTCTCGGTCAGTGAGATGCCTTCGATAAACCCAACGAGCGCCTGTCCGTCGCCGTCGCCGTCTTCCGGAATGGATTCGATGGCACGGCGCAGATTGTCAGCAACTGATAGCATGTCGCGGGCGAAATTGGCGCTGGAATATTTCAATGCGTCTTCGCGATCTTTTTGCGACCGACGGCGCAGGTTTTCGGTGTCCGCCAGGGCGCGCAGCAGCTTGTCCTGCAGATCCGCGATCTCTTCGTCCGGCGACATCGCGCCATCCGCAGCCTCAGCGTCTACCTGCGCCCCCTCTTCCGGCTCATCCGCCTCCGGCCTTTCCGGCGCGTCTTCGGCGCTTGCAGTTTTATCTTCGGTCGCGTCTTCGGCTCCGGTATCTTTTTCCTGGTCGGTCACTCTGGTCTGCCCTTTATCTGATAAGCCGGTCGATCACCTTAGCGGTGTAATCAACCATGGGAATGATGCGTGCATAGTTCAAGCGCGTTGGGCCGATAACCCCGATCGCGCCAATGATTGTTTGGCTGTCGCCCTTGAACGGCGCCACCACCATGGAACACCCGGCTTGGTCGAATAGCGTGTTTTCCGCGCCGATGAAGATTTGCACCCCGTCCGCCAGATCGGTGGTATCCAGCAGCTTGACCAGCAGTTCTTCGGTTTCCAGCGCTTGAAACAGCCCGCGCACCCTCTCCAAATCATGGATGGCGGAAATTTCGTCCAGCAGGCGGGACTGACCCTTGACGATCAGGGTTCCCCGCGCGCTGTCCCCCTTGGGTCCGGCCCAGGCGGCGAGGCCGGCATCCACCAGATTGGCAGTGATTTCGTCGATTTGGGCGCGGCGCTGTTCGATTTCGGTTGTGATGGCGCGGCGGGCGTCCTCAATCGTCTTGCCCGCCAGCCGAGCATTCAGGTAATTGCCCGCCTTCACCAGCGCCGATGGCGGCGTGCCCGCAGGCATCTCGACAATGCGGTTTTCGACGAAGCCATCTTCGGTGACCAGCACCGCCATGGCGCGGCCGTCGCCGATATTGACGAATTCGATGTGTTTCAGCGGCCGGCCGGTTTTCGGCGCGATTACCAGCCCCGCGCACTGGGCCAGGCCTGACAGCAGCGATGTCGCCTCACCCAGGGCTTCAGTCATACTGGTGCCGTGGGCGACGCAGCGGGCCTCGATATTCTCGCGCTCTTCCTGGCTTAGGTCGCCGATTTCCAGCAACCCGTCGACGAACATGCGCAGCCCCGCATCGGTCGGTAGTCGTCCGGCGGAGGCATGGGGCGCATACAGTAGCCCCATATCTTCCAGGTCGGCCATCACATTGCGCACCGTGGCTGGCGACAGTGGGTCCTTCAGCCGCCGAGACAGCGTGCGCGAGCCGACGGGCGTGCCGTCCTCGACAAAGGCTTCGACGATTTCGCGAAATATCTCCCGCGAGCGGCCGTTCAGTTCGCTGATGATGCTGGTAGTCGCGTCGTTCATTTATCTCACCAAAACGCGGACGGAATGTAGTATTGGGCGACGGATTGTCAACGGGGACATTGCGGGTTTCGGGCCGGATCGCTTTACGGACGCGCATGCCTTGGATAGCTTGCAGCGCAATTATTATTCCGAGGAGAAATTTATGCGCCCTTCCGGCCGCTCGCCCGACCAGATGCGTTCCGTTACGCTGGAAACCGGCTTCACGCCCTATGCCGAAGGCTCCTGCCTCACTAAATTCGGTGATACCCATGTGCTGTGCAATGCGACGGTGGAGGAGCGCGTCCCCCCGTGGATGCGGAATACCGGCCGCGGCTGGGTAACGGCGGAATACGGCATGCTGCCCCGGTCCACCCATGATCGCACTGACCGCGAGGCTGCGCGGGGCAAGCAATCGGGCAGAACCCAGGAAATTCAGCGACTTATAGGCCGCTCCCTTCGGGCCGTGGTGGATCTGGAGGCCCTGGGCGAACGTCAAATTCGCCTCGATTGCGATGTTATCCAAGCCGACGGCGGCACGCGCACGGCCTCTATCACGGGTGCCTGGGTGGCGCTTAAGCTAGCCACGGCCGATCTGGTGAACAAAGGCGCGCTCGGTGCTGACCCGGTTAATGGCTCAATCGCCGCGATTTCTTGCGGTATTTTTGAGGGAACACCGGTCCTAGACCTGGATTACGCTGAGGATTCCAATGCGGAGGTGGACGCGAACTTCGTTTTGACCGGCGATGGTGGCATTGTGGAAATTCAAGGCACGGCAGAGGCCGACCCGTTCTCCGAAGGGGCGTTCCTGCGCCTTCTAGAGCTGGCCAAGAAGGGCATCGGCGAGTTGACCACGGCCCAGACCATGGCGCTTGCAGACTGATATGGCGCGCCGGTTCAAGGAAAAACGGCTGGTCATCGCCAGCCATAACCCCGGCAAGGTTCGGGAGATCGAAGAGCTTCTGAGCGCTTGGCCCATAGGGGTCGTTTCCGCCGCGGAACTAAATTTGCCTGAACCGGAGGAAACCGGTGACAGTTTCGCTGCGAATGCGAAACTAAAGTCGGACGCCGCCGCGTTTGCGGCGAAACTGCCGGCCCTGGCCGATGATTCCGGTCTGACGGTCGATGCACTGGGCGGCGCGCCCGGAATCTATTCCGCGCGCTGGGGTGGGCCGGAAAAGGATTTTGACGCGGCGATGGGGAGGGTGAATGAGGAAATCGGCGATAATCCGGACCGCAACGCCAAGTTCGTCTGTGCCCTCGCCCTGACCTGGCCGGACGGACATTGCGAGATTTTCGAGGGCGATGTTGCCGGCACGTTAGTCTGGCCGCCACGGGGGGAAAAAGGCTTCGGTTACGACCCCATGTTCCTGGCGGCTGGCGATACCGGCACGTTCGGCGAGATAGAGCCGGAGGAAAAACATGCGAAAAGCCACAGAGCCGCCGCATTCAACCGGCTGATCACCGCATGCCTCCCACCGGCCGCGTGACGTGATTCAGGGCGGCTTTGGCCTTTACGTTCACTGGCCGTTCTGCCTGTCAAAATGTCCCTATTGCGATTTCAATTCCCATGTGGCCGACGAGCTCGATCAGGCCCGATGGCGCCGCAATCTGTTGGCGGAGCTCGATCATTACGGGTCCAAAACAAAAGGGCGCATGCTGGACAGCGTATTTTTCGGCGGCGGCACGCCGTCGCTGATGCCGCCGGGCACGGTAGCTGCCCTGCTCAATGCTCTGGGCGACTACTGGCAGGTTTCCGATGCCGTTGAAATTACCCTGGAAGCCAATCCGACCTCTGTCGAAGCGCAAAAATTTGCTGATTTTCGTGCGGCGGGTGTTAACCGGGTGTCGGTCGGTGTTCAGTCGCTGTCAGATGATGCACTGCGCTTTCTCGGCCGCGGACACAGCGCGCGGGAGGCGCGGCAAGCCATTTCAGTTGCGGAAAAATCCTTTGACCGCTTCTCCTTCGACCTGATCTACGCGCTACCTGAGCAATCCATGGGGGATTGGGTTGGGCAGCTTGATGACGCCTTGGCTATGGCCGGCGATCACCTGTCGCTATACCAGTTGACCATTGAAAAGGGCACGCCCTTCTACTCGGAACACCGAGACGGACGATTTGCGCTCCCCCGGGACGATGTAGCCGCCGATATGTACGAAAAAACGGCTGAAATGACTTCAAAATCCGGATTACCGGCCTACGAAGTGTCTAATCATGCTCAAAAAGGGTCTGAATGCCGCCACAACTTGATTTACTGGCAGGGTGGCGATTATGTGGGAATTGGCCCGGGGGCCCATGGGCGGTTGACGTTGGACGGTGAGACGGTGCGCACAGAGCAGATCCCAGGGCCCGCAAACTGGTTATCCGCCGTGTCGAAAAACGGCCATGCAACACGGTTTTCAGCGGTCGTCTTGAAACCGGAACAATGTGAAGAGCTGATCATGACCGGTTTGCGCCTGACCGGCGGGATCGAAGCGGCCCGGTTTGAGGCCCAGACCGGTGTTCCGCTGGCGGATGGCGTTAATCGCAACCAGGTAACCGCTCTACAACAGGCAAATCTGATAACCTGGGACGAAACCCGGTTGGCTGCGACGCCGGCCGGCATATTGCGTCTGAATGCGCTGATTTCGGCAATTCTATCCTGAATCAGGGTGATCCGGATCCGGATAGGCCGGATCAGTTGGACAATGCCTCAAAACTGGCCCGGGCGGGGTCAATCACGCGGCTGCCGTCGGTCAGGACTTCGCGGACCTCTAGGGCGCGGTCGGAAAGCCCATCGGCACGCAGGCGGAACAGCCCGCTGGCCCCGGCGAAACCGGTCTCCGCTGTTAGGGTTGCGCGGTCGAATTTGGGGCCGTCTTCGCCGGATGCCAGAATTGCGGCCAGGGCCACTAGATCATAGGTTGCAGGCCCTAGCGGGTGTGGGTCGGATGCATACATCGCCCTGTATTTAAGAGAAAATTTGTCGTCCGCGTCGAGCGGGGGCACGGCATACCAGCCGCCGACCAGCGCCGGTTCGCGCCCCGTATTAGGGGCGGCCCAGCTCGACAGGCCGAGAAGACGCGATCTTTTCGTATCCACGTCGAAATTGCCGAGCTGAGCGGCTGCGTTGACCAGATCCTCGCCGCTGGCGGCCACCACTAACGCATCGAACGGGAGCGGTCCCAGCGTTTCCAGTATTTCCAGCCGCTTCAATGCGCGCTTGGATCCCTCGTCTTCCAGCGCCTCCAACGTTTTTCGCTGTTCCAGCAGCGCTTTGCGGCGGGTTTCGTATTCGCTAATGGTCCTTACCGCTTCCGCGATTTTGTCCGCTAGTGGTCCATATTCCCGGATTTCGACGATGTCCATGCCGCCCGCCGCTGCGGCCGCCCGAACCGTTTTGGCGGCGCGCCGGCCGAACGGCCCGGCCGGCACCAGCGCGGCAATTCGGCGCGTGCCGCGCCGTGCCGCGTATCCAATCACCCGTTCGATCTGCAGTTCCGGGAACAGACCGGCCAGATAGGCGCCGGGCTCAGCCACATCCTGGTTGTTGGAAAGCGCGATGGTGTTGACTCCGGCCTGCAGCAATACGGGTGCCGCTGCCTGGACCGCTGCGGAAAACACCGGGCCGATGACCAGGCGCACATCGGCGGCTAAGGCATCCTTTGCGGATTCAGCTGCCCCTTCAGCAGTGCCTCTTGTATCGAACGGCATCAATATGAAGTTTACGTCGGAGATCTCGAAAACGGCAAGAGATGCGGCATCCAGCAGGGCACGGCCGATATCGGCCTGTGGCCCCGATAGGGGCAGCAGAATCCCGACGCGCACCTGATTTGCCATTTCTTCCGGCGGGATCAGTGTAATTTGGGACGGCGGTTGCGGGGTTGGCGGCGGCGGGACCGACGGCGCGGGCGCGGCAACGGGCGCCGGTGTCTCGGCGCCTGGCGGCGTCTGTCGGGGCAGGGGCGTTTCGTCGCGGGAGGTGACCGCCGGCCCGGTCACCATCGGTGCGCCCGCCGTGTTGCGTCCGCTGCCGGTTGCCGTATCCTGACAGGCAGCCAGCGCCAGCGCCGCTGCAAGGGCAAGCGAGGCGGGAACCAAACCGGTGACGGATAATTGCTTCATTAATGAATTCACCTTCCGACAACAGAGGCGCCGCCCCACCGCCGGATGCAGCCGCCGCGCACCCTACCGACGGTGCTGGGCCAAGTAAACGCCGCGATCCGCCGGCATTGAAACCAGGGCTTTACCTGGTGGCGACGCCGATCGGCAATCTGGGTGATCTGTCGGCGCGGGCGCGGGACATACTCGCGGTCGCCGATCTGATCGCCTGCGAGGATACAAGGGTCACTGGCCGCCTGCTGGCGGCCAACGGGCTGTCGACCAAAATGACGTCCTATCACGACCATAGTTCTCCCCGAACGCGGGACCGTCTGATCCAAACCCTGAATGATGGCAAGATCGTGGCGCTTGTCTCCGATGCGGGGACGCCGCTGGTCTCCGATCCGGGATATCGTCTGGTGTCGGCGGCGTTGGAGGCGGAAATTTACGTCACTGCTGCGCCGGGCCCCTCTGCGCCCCTGACCGCGCTGGTTTTGTCCGGGTTGCCGACGCACCGGTTTATGTTCGCCGGGTTTCTGCCCGGCAAGGGTGGGTCCCGTCGCACCGCCCTGCACGAAGTAGCTGCCGTTCCCGCCACGCTGATATTTCTGGAATCGCCCCGCCGTCTTGCTGGGTCGCTCGCCGCGATGAACGATGTCCTGGGCGATCGCCCCGCCGCTGTCGCCCGCGAACTGACCAAAATTTACGAGGAGGTCCGCCGTGGCGGTCTTGCCGAACTTGCTGAACGCTACGCCGCTGAAGACCCGCCAAAGGGCGAAATCGTGGTCGTTGTCGGCCCACCAGGCGAAGACGCCGCCGGGGTGGTGAATGTCGATGCATTGCTGGCGGAGGCGCTTGCCACGATGAGCGTCCGGGATGCGGCCGCCTCGGTGACGGCTGCAACGGGCCTTCCGCGCAAGGCGATTTACTCCCGGGCGCTCGTGCTCTCCCGTCCCGATCCCGGCGGCGAAGACAGCTGAGCGCGGGGCTCGCTATCGCAGGAGGCCCTGGCCGCCTGGTTGTGGGGGCTGAAGGGCTAACGGGTGCCGGGCCGGCGCGCAATACGCATCCAGTCGCCCCGACCTCGCTAAGCTGACCCTCTCGTTAAATACGTTTCTGATCGGTGGGTCGGGACTGCCCCAGCACACAATCAACACTTGGACCGAATCGGGCTATTAGGCACATTCCCATTACAAATCGGTGGCGGTTGGGGGTTCCGGGTGCAACCTGTTGAGAAAATTTCTGTTCTCTAAAAAAGATGCGTTCGCCCTGCCCGTCTCATACTTGACGTCTATCGGTCACATTCGATCGAACCGACAGATGCACAGGAGGATGACGCCATGTCCTTTTTGTCCGAATTTAGATCCGTCCTTGCCATTGCGGTTGTGGCATTGGCGGCCCCAGTATTGCAGGGTTGTGTCGGCACCGTTGTCGGCGCTGGGGCTACGGCGGGCACGGCCGCGATGGAAGAACGCGGTATTTCCGGCACGGTGGACGACACTGCTATCCGGCTTCGCGTCAACGCGCTATTGTCGGAAAAGGACGAACGCCTGTGGCGCACGGTCGGACTGCAGGTCCACAGCGGCCGCGTGCTGCTGACCGGCGCGCTGGACACGTCGGAAATGCGGGCTGAGGCCGTGCGACTGGCCTGGAAGGCCGATGGTGTGAAAGAGGTCATAAACGAAATTGAGGTCGCGGAATCCGGCGGGTTGACTGGCTATGGCCGCGATATCTGGATTTCCACCCGCCTGCAATCGGCATTGCTGTTCGACAAGCAGGTGTCGTCCATCAACTATTCCATCAAAACCGTCCGCGGGACCGTCTATCTAATTGGGATCGCGCAAAACCGGGTGGAGCTCAATCGGGTGATAAATCACGCGCGCGCTCTGGACTATGTCCGGAAAGTGGTGAACCATGTGAAGATCAAAAGGCAACAAACCTGAATTTTACATCCCATCCGTGACTTCCCAAGCTCAGGCCGAAGATATTTTACGAGAAATCGCCGCCCGCGAAGATTCCGACATCGATCTTGCAGAGGGTGCACTGGCTTTGGCGGCGATGGACCGGCCTGGTGTCGCTCTGGACCGCTATCGGGATCATGTCGCCCGCCTGGCCGAAGATGTCGGCGCCTCCCTGGCGGCAGGCGCCGATCTGGGCGATGCGCTCAACGATGTGGTGCTGGCGAAGCACGGCTATGCCGGCGACACGCTGACCTACGACGATATCCAGAACGCAAACCTGATGAGGGTAATAGACCGTAAAAAGGGCCTGCCGGTAGCACTGGGTATCCTTTACATGCAGGCGGCGCGGTCGAACGGGCAACAGGCTGACGGTCTGAACTTCCCCGGGCATTTCATAATTCGCATCGGCAATGGTGCCGACCTACATATTATTGATCCGTTCAATGGCGGCATCGAACGCACCGCCACCGATCTTCGCGACTTGCTGAAAGCCACGGCGGGGCTGGAAGCCGAGCTAAGCCCCGATCACTGGGCTTCCGTCGGTAATCGCGATGTGTTGGTACGGCTGCAGAACAACATCAAGGCGCGCCACGAAAGGGCCGGACGGGCTGAAGATGCGCTGCGGGTGATAGAGCGGATGCAACTATTTGCGCCCGACATGATGCTTTTGTGGCGCGAAGCGGGTGTCCTACACGCCCGCCTCGGCAATATGAACGCGGCGATCGCGGCATTTGGGGAAATTGTCGAACGTGCGGAATCCGATCAGGCCCGGCACGACGCGGTGTCGATTATCCAGAAGCTGAAAGCGCGCCTGAATTAGACGCGCTGTATTTTGGTTTCGCCTTGTGACGCCGCATCGGGATACCGACACGCGGGGTGATAATGTCGGTAAGTTTTAAAATTGTGATTCCGGCGCTCTCCTGGGGATTGATCCGCAACGAGATTGATTTTGGCACATTTTTTGCCGCGCCTTTGACTTAAGCCCTTTGCGTTCACAGCCATTGATCCCCGGCACCGGGCAGGGCAAAAAGGGTATCAGTTGTTTGCGGAGACACCATCATGCCCCTCGCCGTCGCCATCCAGATGGATCACGTGTCGACCATCGACATCGAAGCCGATTCCACCTTCATGCTGGCCACTGAGGCGCAGGGGCGCGGGCATTCGCTATTCCACTATGTGCCCGATGTGTTGGTATTCCGTGACGGTACCCTGTTGGCTCGGGCGCAGGAAATGGAAGTCCGCCGCGAAAGGGGAAATCATTTTTCGCTGGGGGCGGAGCAACTACTCGATCTGTCCACCGTCGATGTGGTGCTGATGCGCCAGGACCCGCCGTTTGATATGAACTACATCACGGCGACCCACCTGTTGGAACACATTCACCCCGATACGCTGGTGGTGAACAATCCGGCAGAAGTGCGCAACGCGCCGGAAAAACTATTCGTTACCCATTTCGAGGACGTTCTGCCTGATACGCTGATCACCCGCGACCGCAAGGCTATAGAAGATTTCCGCGAGGAACACGGCCATATCATCGTTAAGCCGCTGTTCGGCAATGGCGGTGCCGATGTGTTCCACATGACGCCCGATGACGAAAACATGGGTTCGCTACTGGAGATGTTCGAACAGAAATACCGCGAGGCATTTATCCTTCAGCGTTATCTACCGGAGGTCCGCCAGGGAGATAAGCGCATCATCCTGGTCGACGGCGAACCCGTCGGCGCGGTCGCCCGAATCCCGGTGAAGGGCGACGCCCGCGCCAATTTTCATGCCGGCGGTGGGGCGCAGAAGACCGATCTGACCGCGCGCGAACGGGAAATCTGTGAACAGATCGGCCCGGAACTGAAACAACGCGGGCTGACTTTCGTTGGCATCGACGTCATCGGTGATTACCTGACCGAAATTAATGTGACGTCGCCCACCGGCATTCAGGAAATCAACCGCCTCGATGGCGTCCACGTCGAAAAGCTTCTGTGGGACGCGATCGAGGAACGCGTTGCCTGAGCGCCCAATCCGAAGGAACGCCATGCCCAACCGCCCTATTCATTTCGTCGGGTCCATTCCGGGTGCTGACGCCGAGGCTGTGTTCCGCATGATCTCTGCCTCCGCGGGCGCAGCAGCGCCGCGCTGGCCGGACGGGGAAACCGGGGACCGGATCTACTGGATCCGCTGGCAAAACCAAACCTTCGACAACCACCCCGATTTCGACCTCAAATCCACCAGCGACCGATTGCACGGATACAAGGATCAGCTCGAACGCCCGTTCTATGTGTTTCGCGACGGCATCGATCCGGCCTCGGTCGAGATTAACTCCTTCGGTTATGCGGATGCGGCGAGGGCATCCTATGCGGCTTTCACCCGGCTGCGGGAGGAGGGCGTCGTGCCCGACGGCGTGCGCTTTCAGGTCTCCATCCCGACGGCGGTAGCGCTGACCGCTGGCTTTTTTGAACAGCCTGAACGAGCCGCAGCGGAGCCCGTGGTCGAAGCGGGGCTCGCCCGAGAAGTGGCCTCGATTGGGGCCTCGATTCCTGTCGCTGATCTAGCCATCCAGTGGGATGTCTGCCACGAGGTCGTCGCCGCGGATGGTGGCATGCCGCTACATTATGATGATATTTTTCCGAATTCAATTGATCGGGTGGCGCGGCATCTGGAATTTGTGCCCGCCGGCGTGCAGGCAGGTATCCATTTGTGTTACGGCGATCCCGGCCACAAGCACATTATCGAGCCAGAAAATCTGGCCACCTGTGTCGCTTACGCTAACGGCATCACGGCGGCCGCCGCGCGCCCGGTCGATTTCATCCACATGCCGGTGCCGCGCGACCGTAATGACGACGCCTATTTTGCTCCGCTGACCGGGCTCGACCTGCCGCCCGAAACTGAACTTTTCCTTGGCCTGGTCCATCATACCGATGGCGTGGCCGGCACCCGCGACCGGCTGAATGCGGCGGTCGCCCATGCCCGACAGGATTTCGGCATCGCCACTGAATGTGGGTTCGGTCGCCGTGATCCGGTGACCATTCCCGAATTAATGGATATTCACGTCCGGGTGTCTTCTTAGCGCCACACAGGGTGGCTTCGTCAGTCTTGCTTTACCGCCATAAAAACTAGCCGTGATTTTTGCACCGGCTGCATTTGATCCGTTTTCGAGGGCGAC
>CAJWUK010000086.1 GCA_913047365.1 uncultured Alphaproteobacteria bacterium
CCGCCGTCATCGTCTCTCCTGGGTCCAATTGCGACCGCGACGTTCAGGTGGCAATTCGGCAAAGCGCGGGGACCGACCCTGTCATGCATTGGCACGGCGACCCGGAACTACCCGAGGTAGACCTGATCGTGGTGCCCGGCGGATTTTCCTATGGCGACTATCTTCGCGCAGGAGCCATGGCGGCCCATTCCCCGGTCATTCGCGAAGTTGTCGCCCGCGCAAATCGTGGCGTGCCGGTGCTGGGCATCTGCAACGGGTTCCAGATTCTGACCGAATGCGGCCTGCTGCCCGGCGTTCTGATGCAGAATGCCGGACTGAAATTCATCTGCCGGGATGTGAATCTGCGGGTCGAAACAACGGCATCGTTGTTTACGCAGAATTATCTGGGGGGCCAGGTCATCCGCATCCCGGTCGCCCACAATGAAGGCAACTATTTCGCCGATGAACACACGCTAAACCGTCTGGACGGCGAAGATCGGATCGCCTTCCGTTACTGCACCAGCGATGGGGAGATCGCCGAAATTGGGAATCCGAACGGCGCCGCCCGAAATATCGCGGGCATCATGAACGCAGATCGCAATGTCCTGGGCATGATGCCCCATCCCGAAAGACTGGCCGAAAGCGCGTTGGGGGGCACAGACGGACGGCCCATGTTCGACAGCCTGGTCGAGGCGCTGACAGCCGCCGCATGATCGATATCACCCCCGAAACCGTCGCCGAACACGGGCTGACAACCGAAGAATACGGCCGTGTGCTGGCCATCATGGGCCGGGAACCCAACCTGACTGAACTAGGTATTTTCTCCGTCATGTGGTCGGAACACTGTTCTTACAAATCCTCCAAATTCTGGCTGAAAAAACTGCCAACGGAGGCCCCCTGGGTGATCTGCGGGCCGGGCGAGAATGCAGGGGTGATCGACATCGGCGACGGCAAGGCCTGCGTCTTCAAGATGGAAAGCCACAATCACCCATCGTTTATCGAACCCTACCAGGGTGCGGCGACCGGTGTCGGCGGCATCCTGCGCGATGTGTTCACCATGGGCGCACGGCCGGTGGCAAACATGAACGCGCTGCGGTTCGGATCGCCGGATCATCCGAAAACTCGCCACCTGGTGGGCGGCGTGGTGGCCGGTATCGGCGGATACGGAAACTGCATCGGCGTTCCTACTGTCGGCGGCGAGGTAAATTTCGACAGCAGCTATGACGGCAACATCCTGGTCAACGCCATGACCGTAGGCATCGCCGACGCGGACAGGATCTTCTATTCGGCGGCCGCCGGTATTGGCAATGCAGTGGTCTATGTCGGGTCAAAGACCGGACGCGACGGCATTCACGGCGCCACGATGGCGTCAGCCGAATTCGACGATGATTCAGAGGAAAAGCGCCCTACCGTGCAAGTCGGCGATCCGTTTACGGAAAAGCTACTGCTGGAGGCGTGTCTGGAACTGATGGCCACCGACGCGATTGTCGCTATCCAGGATATGGGGGCCGCCGGTCTGACATCTTCATCGGTGGAAATGTCCGACAAGGGCGGTGTCGGGATCCAATTGGATCTCGACCTGGTGCCAATGCGCGAAGATGGTATGACGCCCTACGAAATCATGCTATCCGAAAGTCAGGAACGGATGCTGATGGTCCTGAAGCCGGGCCGCGAGGATATGGCGCGGACCATATTCGAAAAATGGGAACTGGATTTCGCGGTGATCGGGCGGGTTACTAACACCAACCGCCTGGTCCTGAAATGGCACGGAGACACCGTCTGCGACATACCCGTCCCACCTTTGGTCGCCGAAGCGCCGGAATACGAACGCTCCTGGACCCCCACTCCTGCAGCGCCGGAAATGTCTGCGGATACAGCCCTTCAAGGGATCGACGCAACCCCGCTAACCGTGCTTGCACAGCTAGTCGGTTCTCCCGACCTCTGCTCCCGCCGCTGGGTGTGGGAACAGTACGACCACATGGTGATGGGCGACACGGTGCAGCGTCCGGGCGGCGATGCCGCGGTGGTCCGCATTCACAGTACAGACCGGGCGCTTGCCATCACCACCGATTGCACGCCGCGATACTGCCTGGCCGATCCAGTCGAAGGGGGCAAACAGGCGGTCGCGGAGGCCTGGCGGAACCTGACCGCCGTCGGCGCCCAACCGCTCGCCGTCACCGACAATATGAATTTCGGCAATCCCGAACGCCCGGAAATCATGGGCCAGTTTGCTGGATGTATTATGGGAATGGCGGAGGCGTGTACGACGCTGGATTTCCCGGTCGTTTCCGGGAACGTCTCTCTCTATAACGAAACCAGTGGTACCGGCATCATGCCAACCCCTGCCATCGGAGGTGTCGGTCTGATCCAGGATCTGAACGCCGGCATGACGAGGGCTGCGTTTGACGAATCCGGGTTGACCATCATTGTGATCGGTGACACCCAGGGCCACCTGGGAAGATCGATGCTACTCAGGGTCATAGCTAACCGGGATGCCGGACCGCCACCACCCATCGATCTCGCCGTGGAGCGACGGAACGGCGATTTCGTCAGAAGCCTGATTACGGAATCCCTGGTGGCCTGCTGCCACGACGTATCGGACGGCGGCCTGCTGGTCGCTGTGGCGGAAATGGCCCTGGCGGGTGGTACCGGCGCCACACTGGACTCCCCGGAAACCGAAATACAGGCACTGGCATGGTGGTTTGGCGAGGATCAGGGCCGCTACGTATTGGCAACCAAAGGCCCAGACGCCGTTCTTGAGCGTGCAGCGGCCTCCGAAATACCGGCCAGTACTATTGGCACCACCGGCGGCGCGGTGTTGACCGTGGGAAGTAGCAACTCTATACCCCTGTCAGACTTGCGAAAGGCGCATGAAGACTGGTTGCCCGCCTATATGGCAGCCGGCGGAACGACACGATAAGCACCGTGAAAACGTCGCAAATGCTGGGGAAACACGCCATGCCCATGGATCCCGGAACGATTGAAAGCCTGATCAAGGAAACCTTGCCGGACGCGGAGGTTACGATCGAGGATCTGGCAGGCGACGGCGACCATTATGCCGCGCATGTGGTTTCCGGTGCGTTCGAGGGGAAAACCCGCGTTCAGCAACATCAGATGGTTTACCAGGCGCTTCAAGGCCGCATGGGCGGAGAACTGCACGCGCTGGCGCTCCAGACCAGCGTTCCGAAAGACGCCTGACCGAAACTTCAAGCAGAAGGAAACTCCGCGATGAGCGACAATCCCGTATTCGAAAAAATTAAGCAGGAAGTGGATGATAACCCAGTCGTTTTGTTTATGAAGGGTACGCCGGTTTTCCCGCAATGCGGGTTTTCGTCGGTCTGCGTCCAGGTGCTTAGCAATCTAGGCATCCCGTTCAAGGGCATCGACGTCCTTGAAGACATGGACATTCGCGAAGGCGTGAAGGCGTATTCAAACTGGCCGACCATTCCCCAGCTTTATGTCAAAGGCGAATTCGTCGGCGGCTGTGACATCGTGCGGGAAATGTATGAAAGCGGCGAACTGATTGAATATTTCAATACCAACGGCTTCGACGTAAAGCTTGCCAATCCCGAATAAACCGGAGCGCAACAACTACAAATTAGGGAAAAGCTGCTGCCTGTCTGGCCGCGGCGTTTTCCTTCGCGATCCTCTCGATGAAACCTCCGTCCGTAAATACCCCGCAATATCGCTCGCTTGTCGTCCTATTCGCTTCGGCTTTCCTGGCGTCCTGTGGCGGCGGCAGCGGCGTTGCCAAAGACCCCCCTCAATTACATCTCGCCTGCCAGACTATCGAGTGCGAATGCCGCGAGATTGAATCGAGGGTGTTCGAAAAACGAAAGATCACGGATATCGTCTGGCGACTCAATGGCGATGCCACCTGCCCGTTCGGGTTCGTACTGGAAAAGGTGAAAATCGATTTCCTGGGGCGGCGGCGATAACCATCGCTTGAGCAGAACCTTTAACAGCCGGTCGCGATTATCGGGGGTTCGGCTTAGTGCCTGCCGAACCGGTACTCCAGGAAATCCATCAACGGTATTTGTTCCTGGCGAACGAAGCCATGTTTCGGAATTTACCTGAAAGCAGGAAATTCAGTTCCGCGCAGATGCCCGCCGCCGACAAGGGGAGCCTGTTTCATGATCTGCACTGCAGCTGGTTATGGTTAATGGGCCTTTAACAACCGCCCAAACGACGGCGGCCCGCGTTGGATGCGCAGGCCGCCGAGTTTCAGTGTCGCACGAAAATCAGCGCGAATAGAACTCGATAACCAAGTTGGGTTCCATCTGAACCGGATACGGCACGTCGGCAAAATCAGGCACGCGAACGAACTTGCCCTGCATCTTGCTGTGATCGACCTCCATGTATTCCGGCACGTCGCGTTCGACCAGTTCGGTGGCTTCTAGAACCATGGGAATGTTGCGCGACTTCTCGCGCAATTCGATGACGTCGCCTTCCTTCACCCTGTAGGACGGGATAGTCACGCGCGCACCGTTCACCCGGATATGTCCATGGTTGATGAGCTGCCGCGAGGCAAAAACGGTCGGGACGAATTTCATCCGGTACACGACGGCATCAAGTCGCTGTTCCAGCAGACCGATCAGGGCTTCGACAGTATCACCGCGCCGCTTAACCGCTTCTTCGTAAATCCGGCGGAACTGTTTTTCGGTGATGTTCCCGTAATAACCCTTCAGCCTCTGCTTTGCCTGAAGCTGCAGACCAAAATCCGACATCTTGCTGCGGCGACGCTGGCCGTGCTGTCCAGGTCCGTATTCCCGGGAGTTCCAGGGGCTTTTGGGACGACCCCAGAGATTGCAGCCGAGGCGGCGGTTAATCTTGTATTTCGAGCGCACGCGTTTTGACATTGCGCTGTCTCCTTTATTCTCTCTATTTGTCCCGGTAGTCCAATTCCGGACCTTGCCGGTGGCGGGAAGCCGCTCTTTTAAGTGACATCCACATTCCCGGGAGTGGCGGCGGAGTATATGCATCCGACCCTTCATGTCAATCAAATGGGCGACAGGTCCAAAATATGCAAAATTACCCCTGAAAATCGCACTTTTCTAGGAATTCTGCCATGACCCTACTGGATGGATTTGGTCTGCTCGCCGTGACGATGATGCTCGTTTTCTACGCACTGGAGCGCCGCCACACCATATATGTACTTGCCTTCGCCGGTGCCTGCGCCATGGGGTCGATCTATGGTTTTCTTCAGGGCGCCTGGCCGTTCGGCTTGATAGAAGCGATCTGGTGCCTGGTGGCAGTCAAACGGTGGAAAGGGTTATCGCGAACGGTCGCGGGTGCGTGACAGGCCGGCGACAATGCCGCGAAGCGTCTTCACCTCCTGATCACTGAGCCCCGCCCGTGTAAAGATATTCCTGATATTGCGCACCATACGCGGCCGCTTTTCCGGCGGAAATAGAAACCCGCAATCGTCCAGTTCCCGTTCCAGGTGTTCGAAAAAGCCGACCAGTTCTTGCTGCGTCGCGGGCTGACCACCTTTGCGGGTCACCCCATTCAGAGCCTCTGGATCCGTCTGCTGATACCATTCATATCCGATCAGCAGGACGCATTGGGCCAGATTGATGGACCGGTGTTCGGGGTATACGGGAACCATGACAATGGCATCCGAAATAGCCACGTCGTCATTGTGCAACCCCTTCGCTTCCCTACCGAAAATAACACCGGATTTTTCGCCGTTTGCGGCATTTTCATGAATGGTAGCCGCGAGGTCGCGAGGAGCCAGAACAGGCTTTTCCATGTCGCGGGTGCGGGCGGTGGTAGCGTAAATCCGGTTCAGATCGGCAACGGCGTCTTCCGTCGTCTCGAACAGTTTCGCTTCTTGGAGAATGCGCTCCGCGCCCGACGCCGTGTTGATTGCTTTCTGGTTCGGCCAGTCCCCCTTTGGCTTAACGAGCCGCATATCCGACAGTCCGAAATTCATCATCGCTCGAGCCGCAGCGCCGATGTTTTCGCCCAGGGTGGGCTGGACCAGGACAATACAGGGAGCGGAGGCCGGCGTTCCGGCAGCCACCGGTTCAAGATTCTTCACGCCGCTTTGGCTCCGTCCCGAAACAGTTTGTAGGAAATTGCATCCTGCAACGCGTTGTAGGATGCATCAATAATGTTCGTAGACAGGCCGACGCAGGACCAGCGGCGGTCTTCACCATCGGCGCTTTCGATCATCACGCGGGTAATGGCACCGGTGCCGTCTCCGGGGGTAAGTATCCGTACTTTGTAGTCGACCAGGCACATGTCGGATAATTCGGGGTAGGTCTCCAGCAGAACCTTGCCCAACGCATTGTCGAGCGCGTTCACCGGGCCATTGCCCTCGGCCACGGCCATTTGACGCTGATCGCCGACATCGACCTTTACCGTTGCCTCCGACACCGTGACCAGTTCACCGCGGGCGTTCCAGCGGCGTTCGTCGAGCACACGGAAGGATTGCAGATTGTAGTATTCGGGCACGCCTTCCAGCATTCGCCTGGCCAGCAATTCGAAGCTCGCCTCAGCACCATCATAGGCATAGCCCTCGAATTCGCGTTCCTTTACCAGTTCCAGCAGGCTCGGCACCTTTGGATGATTGGTATCGATCTCCATACCGATTTCACGAAAACGGGCAAGGATATTGGAGCGTCCTGACTGATCGGAAACGACGATATGCCGTTCATTGCCGACCAGTTCGGGGTCGATGTGTTCATAAGTAGCCGGATTTTTTTCGACCGCCGACACATGCAGACCGCCCTTGTGCGCGAAAGCGGACTCGCCGACATACGCTGCATTGCGCGATGGCACCCGGTTCAGACGTTCGTCCAGCTGACGCGACACCCGCGTCAGATCGCGTAGCTCATCATCGCCGAAGCCGGTCTCAAAACCCATTTTCAGCATCAAGTTGGGGATGATCGCCGTCAGATTGGCATTGCCGCAACGTTCGCCTAAACCATTCAGCGTGCCCTGAATTTGACGGGCACCGGCATTCACAGCCGCCAGAGAATTGGCGACGGCGTTTTCGGTATCGTTGTGGCAATGTATGCCCAGATGGGTGCCAGGCACGATTTCTCTGACACGGCGCACAATATCATCGACCTCATGCGGCAGGGTGCCGCCATTGGTATCGCAAAGCACAATCCAGCGAGCGCCAGCTTCATAGGCTGCCTTTAAGCAGGAAAGCGCATATTCGGGATTGGCCTTGTAGCCGTCGAAAAAATGTTCGGCATCGAACAGGGCTTCCCCCACCTTCGCCTTCACGTGGGAGATGGAATCCGAAATCATCTCGACGTTTTCTTCGCGCGGAATTTCCAGCGCCACATCGACATGGTAATCCCATGTCTTGCCGACCATGCAGACTGCGACAGGTTCAACATCCAGCAAGGCGGCGACCCCGGGATCATTCTCGACCGATCTCCCCGGCCGGCGGGTCATACCGAACGCAGTGAATTTCGAACGTGAAAGTTTGGGCGCGTCTCGGAAAAAAGCGTCATCAGTCGGATTCGCGCCGGGCCAGCCACCTTCGATATAATCGATACCCACACCATCCAGCGCGTGCGCGATCGCCGTCTTGTCGGCAACGGTGAAATCTACGCCCTGCGTCTGCGCGCCGTCGCGCAACGTGGAGTCGAACAGGTAAATTCGGTTATCGTTATCGGCCATTGGCTGAAAGTCCGGAAAAAACGGGGCACTCCTATCAGAGAGTAAGTTTTCGGTAAACGCCTATGCCTTGCCCCTGAACGAATTGACGATGGGGTAACGCCTGTCACGTCCGAAGGATCGTCCGGTAATCTTTACGCCGGGCGGCGCCTGCCGGCGCTTGTATTCGGCACCCAGAAGCATGCGCCAGACCCGTAGGACCAGTTCCCGGTCGTATCCCTGCGCAACCACATCATCAATGCTGAGATCCTGTTCGTTCAAGCAGGTCAGAATGGCATCGAGATCATCATAGGGCGGCAGCGTGTCCTCATCCTTCTGGCCGTGCTTCAGCTCCGCCGTTGGCGGCTTGACGATGATGTTTTCTGGGACCACCCGTCCGTCCGGTCCCTGCACAGTTTCCGGCCGGTTTTCGTTTCGCCAGTGGCAAAGTTCGAACACCTTGGTCTTGTAAACGTCTTTGAGTACGGAATATCCGCCGCACATGTCGCCGTAGAGCGTCGCGTATCCCACCGACATTTCTGATTTGTTGCCGGTCGATACCACCATCGCACCAGTCTTGTTTGACAGCGCCATCAAGGCAAGTCCGCGAGACCGCGCCTGAATGTTTTCCTCGGTCGTGTCGGCTTCAGAACCGTCAAACGCCTCCGCCAGCATGGCGTCAAACGCCCCCATTGCCGGTTCTATGGGGATCGAATCGAGCCGGACACCCAGAAGGCGTGCTGCTTCTTCCGCATCGTCCAGGCTTTCCTGGGAAGTATAAGGCGATGGCATCATGACGCAGCGCACCCGTTCGGGGCCAATAGCATCGACCGCGACAGCCGCCGTCAGCGCAGAATCGATTCCACCGGAAAGCCCGATAATGACGCCCGGAAATCCACTTTTTTCGACGTAATCCTTCAAGCCGAGCACCATGGCCCCGTAAATGGACGAATCGCCCTCTGGCGGTGGATGCTTTTCGTGATCCGCGCATTGCCACCCATCGCGACCGCGGAACCACTCGGTCATCGCAACGCTCTCGCGCCAGGCCGGACATTGAACCTGCAGCGATCCCGTGCTTCCCAACACGAAAGACGCACCATCGAAGACAAGCTCGTCCTGACCGCCTACCTGATTTACATAGACCAGCGGCAAATTGCACTCCGTCGCCCGAGCGACCGCAAGATTTAGGCGCGTATCCCATTTGTCCTTTTCGAACGGTGACCCGTTCAGAACCACAAGCATTTCTGCGCCAGACTCCTGCAGGCATTCGGCAACCTCTTCCGTCCACATGTCTTCACAGACCATGACGCCAAGACGCACATCGCGGAAATTCACCGGACCGGGTAGTGGCCCTGCATCGAAGATGCGTTTTTCATCGAAAACGCCGTAATTGGGCAAATCGTGCTTGAAACGAACTGCAGCGATTTCTCCGCCATCTAACAAAAGAGCGGCGTTATAGAGTTTCCCGTCTTCGCGCCACGGGGTACCAACCAGAATCGCCGGCCCGTCATCAGTCGTTTCTGCCGCCAAGGCGCCAATTTCCCGTTCGACGGTTTCCTGCACAATGGGGCGGAGAATTAGATCTTCCGGCGGGTATCCCGACACGACAAGTTCGCTGGCCACGACCAAGTCGGCACCGGCTTCCGCGGCTTCGGCGCGTGCACGGCGCAGACGCTCCAAATTACCCACAATATCGCCAACCGTGGGATTAAGCTGCGCCAGCGCAATCTTCAGTGAATTGGTCATTCAGCGACAGTGATACCTATTCGGCCGCCTCTCGGGCATTACCGTTCTGGCGCTCCCTATCCCGCTTGGATTTCAGGTGTTCCCCGACAAGAAACGCAAGTTCTAGGGATTGCGAGGCATTCAAACGAGGATCGCAGTGGGTGTGATACCGGTCGGACAGGGTTTCATCGGTAATCGCCTGTGCACCGCCTGTGCACTCTGTCACGTTCTGGCCCGTCAACTCAATATGAACCCCGCCGGCATGAGTGCCTTCGGCTTCGTGCACGGAAAAGAAGCCCTGCACTTCGCGGAGGATTTGATCGAAGGGCCGGGTTTTATAACCGGTCTGCGCCTTAATGGTGTTTCCGTGCATAGGATCACAGGTCCACACCACTGTTCGGCCTTCTTTCTCCACCGCCCGGACAAGCGCCGGTAGTTTTTCCTCGACCTGGTCATGACCCATTCGGCTGATCAGAACCAGACGTCCGGCATCGTTGTCTGGGTTTAGAATATCGATAACCCTCAGCAGCTCATCAGGGGTCTGCGACGGACCGGTTTTCAGTCCGATCGGGTTGGCGATGCCCCGCATGAATTCGACATGACCACTATCCAACTGGCGCGTGCGGTCGCCGATCCACAACATATGGGCGGAGGTGTCGTACCAGCCGCCAGAAGTGGAATCGACACGGGTCATAGCTTCTTCATACCCCAGAAGCAGTGATTCATGACTGGTATAGAAATCAGTTTCGCGAAGCTGAGGCGCGGCATCCGGCGTCAGCCCGCAAGCCGCCATGAAGGTCATGGCCTCATCAATCCGATCCGCCAATTCGCGGTATTTATCTGCCTGGGGGCCGGAAGAAACGAATTCCAGGTTCCACCGATGAACATCGTTCAGATCGGCATACCCTCCCTGCGCGAAAGCTCGCAGCAGGTTCAGCGTCGCCGCAGACTGGTTATACACCTGAACCATCCGTTCGGGATCAGGAATCCGGCCCTCTTCGGTAAAGGCCATATCGTTGATCATGTCGCCGCGATAGCTGGGCAGCGTCACACCATCCAGTTCTTCTACATCCGAGGAACGGGGTTTCGCGAACTGGCCGGCAAGACGTCCCACCTTCACGACCGGTTTGCCGGACGCAAAGGTCAGCACAACTGCCATTTGTAGCAATACACGGAAAGTGTCCCGAATATTGTTGGGATGGAATTCGGCAAAGCTCTCCGCGCAGTCACCACCCTGCAAAAGGAATGATTTTCCTTCGGCAACCTCCGCAAGCTGGGCACGCAGCCGGCGCGCTTCGCCTGCAAAAACCAGCGGCGGGTAATTTCGCAGCGTATTTTCAGCGGTTTTCAGCCGTTCTTCGTCTGGATATTCCGGCATTTGAAC
>CAJWUK010000087.1 GCA_913047365.1 uncultured Alphaproteobacteria bacterium
ATTAGCGTTACCGAGCAAAGTCTTGAGACGCGGCAATACACCCCGCTTAGCCTCCCTGGAACGACCCAGTTGCTCCTCAGGTATCCCGGGAGATCGAGCTATCAGAAGTTCTCCCTCTAGGATTAAAAATGCTGAATTTCCATAGTCCCCCTCGCGAACGACTATTTCGCCGGCCTCGTAGCGATTAACACGCATATCATGACGAACGAGGCCATCCAAAGGGGCCGAGCGAGGAAAAGCGCCCGGATCCAGCGCCTTTATCTCAGACCTGCCCATCAACATTGAGAAATCTGCGTCGGACATTTCTGGATCAAAGGCCACATCCCACCTGGACGGCCTATCGATGCGCTCTTGAGCGACTACCGCGTCCATCGCGTCAACGATTGAGTATCATCAGAGGGAACTCCGGGACGCCCATAGGCACCGCCTAAAATCATCGGCACGCCAATCAGGAGGTCCAGCACGTAAGGATATCACTTGAACTTGGTCGGCAGACGAGAGCCTACGAGACCAGTGAAGTCCTTACCTTTTATTGCATCAGCAAATTGCCGACCCGCATCCTTCGTCGGAGTTTTGAGAACTTTCGCGGCCTCCGGAACCTTCGATAAAATCTCCTTTGCAAAGGAAATTCTTTTTTTCTGGGCAGCGGTGTATTTCGGGTCATCAGTTTTAGCTATCGCCGCCGTCGCGCTAACCAGAGCCGCAGCCTGCCCAACGAGATACAAACGAGACATTTGAGGCTTGGTAAGTTCTTTGTTCTTCGTCACGTCAGGAGGATAGAATCGATGCCGAACGGAGCCATTGTAATACTTCGTGAGCTCAAAATTCGGGTTAAGTGGATGCCCATTAGCGAGCATTTTCGACGCATGTTCACCAGACAGCTTGGGATTGGCCAATCCGTGGCAAGACATGCAATTTGAGGCCACGTCGAAGATCATGGACGGCCATATCATTCCCGCAGCTGCGGCGGCTTTTTTCCTCTTAGCTTTATGCTCCGGGGTTTCTGTCGTTCTTTTGGCACCCGGCCCGCCGTAGTCATTGTGAATAGCAATCCATTTGGACGCCCGTCCGTGACAACTTTCGCAGGAGGGACCACTGATTGGCTTCAGCTTTTTGCCCTTCTGCACAACGGTGTAATGGCAAGTCGCGCACGTTTCGGACTTTTTCATCCGTTTTTCGCCGATAGACTTAACAATCTTCTTGGCGATTTTGTTTTTGTGAATCTTCTTAAAAGAAGAATGGTGCTTGGTACCCTTCCAAACATCAAAGGAAGCTTTGTGGCATTTACCGCATTTATCCGCACCGACATACGACGGTTGAGCATGCGCAACACCGAAAGTCAGCGAAAGAAAAATTGCAAAAGACAAAGAGAGAAAACGCTTCATCACGATTACGCACACCTTTTTTTACGGGGGCAGATAAGTTTTTTTAACGGGAACAGAAAAGCGAAAGAATCGCGACCTGCGTCTATTAGCATCCTACAACTTATCCAAATATATCATGATTTTACTTATTTCAGTCTGGCTGTCTAGCCCTCAAGTTGCGTGCCATTTCTGATTAGGGTTTCTGTAACTAGCGGTCGCATATTCGAGGCCTGATACCGCCGAATTTGGTTTATTGTCTGAGATGTTGGTTGATGGTGATCGGAGCCCGCCTTGTAGTCGTGAGCCATTCGGCATTTCGCACCTCGCGGCTCAGGGTTCCATTGAAGCGTTCGTTGTATCCGTTCTCCGGACATGATTGGGATGCGTCGGCCGCATCCAAGGTAATGGTGCGGGCGGCCGGACTTGAACCGGCAAGGCCGAAGCCGAGGGATTTTAAGTCCCTTGTGTTTACCAATTTCACCACGCCCGCACTTCTGCGACAATAAACACGGGCGCGCCCGAATGAAAAGAGGCGCAAAATGGGGAGGATCGCCTTGGCGTTGAGAACCGGCTTGGAGCTGCTGGAAACCCTGCGGGGCGACGGGCGCGAGGTGTGGATCGACGGTGAGCGGGTGGCCGATGTCACTGCCGATCCGCGGTTCGCCGGTGCGGCGCGCACCCTGGCCGAACTATACGACATGCCTGAAGAAGATGGCGATCTGTCCTATACCTCGCCCACCAAGGGAGATTCTGCGCGGCTGTGCTGGATGGAACCGCAATCGCCAGCAGACCTGACCGCGAAACGCGGAATGTTCAAGCGCTGGGCCGATCATACCGGCGGCATGTTCGTCCGCAGCCCGGATTTCCTGGCGGTGATGGCATCGTCGTTCGCCAGCGCCGAAAATGTGCTGGGTAAGGACTTCGGCGGCAATGCCCGCACTTGCTACGAAGCTGCCCGCGAAGCCGACCTCGCCATGAGCCACACGCTGATCACTCCTCAGGTAGACCGATCCAAATCCGTGGATGCGCAGGACCACGATATAGCCGCCCGCATCGTGCGCGAAACCGACGACGGCATGGTGCTGTCCGGCGCACGTATGCTGGCGACCCTTTCGCCATTCTGCGACGAACTGCTGGTGATGCCTGCGCCGTCCTATCCCCTGCCCGATACGGATAAGGGCCGGGCCTATGCCTATGCCGCCTATGTGCCGGTGGGAACGCCGGGGCTAAAGCTGATTTGCCGGCCGTCGCTGGCCCCGCAGGGCGCCGGATCGCCCATGGACTGGCCGCTGGCCGCCCGGTTCGATGAGATGGATGCAATGGTGGTGTTCGACGAGGTGCTGGTGCCGTGGGAACGGGTGTTCATCTTCCGCGATATCGACGTCTGCAACGCGGTGTACCGGGAAAGCTTCGCTGCTACCCAGATGGCCCACCAGTATGTCACCAAGGACCTGGCCAAGGCCGAATTCATGCTGGGGGTAGCGCTGTCGGTCGCCCGCGCGGCGAAGGCAGATGAATTCCTCCATGTGCAGAACATGCTGGCCGAACTGATCAACATGGCGGAAACCGTTCGCGCCTGCCTGGTAGCATCCGAAGCGAACGCGGGCACTACCCCGTTCGGCACCGCCCTCCCCGACCGCTGGCCGCTGGAAGCCATGCGTTTCAATTTCCCCACGATGTTCCGTCGCGCCTGCGATATCGTGCAGAACATTGGCGCAGGCGGACTGATGATGGTGCCGTCGGCGGCGGAACTATCGGGCAAACTGTCCGATGACGTCGCCCGATACGCCCAAGCCGCGAATGCGAGTGCAACGGAGCGGGTAAACCTGTTCCGGCTGGCAGTGGATGCTTCTACCAGCGGTTTCGCCGGCCGCCAACAACTCTACGAACGCTATTTCGCGGGCGATCCGGTCCGCGCCGCCGCAATCCTGTTCAAATCCTATGACACGGATACTTATCGAAAGCGGATTGACGATTTTTTGGCAGTGAGCGAAGAGGCGACTTCCCCTTAACTTAGCAGATTTTCATCCCCGCGAAGGCGGGAGCTGGTCCGACCCACAAGATTTCCGCCTTCGCGAGGGTGACACTATCGGTGTGCTCCACCCTAGCCTCGCCCATGCCTGGCGCGCTATTCTGGGCGTAATCAAAAGAACAAATCGTCCGGCAGGGAAGGCTACACATGTCCGATACCGACCGCATGCGGTTTCCCGCCGCGGAGCTGGAAGATTTTATTGCCCGTGTGCTGGTCACCTTCGGCCTGCCACAGTCCGACGCCGCCAATTGCGGGCGACTGATGATCGCCTCCGATACGGCGGGATTTGATACCCACGGGATATTCCGCCTTTCGCAATACGTAAAACGGCTACGCGCCGGCGGCATCAATGTGACACCCACCATTACCACCGTCACGGAATCACCTGCCACGGCCGTGGTCGACGGCGACAATGCCATGGGTCACCTGGTCGTCGAATACGCAACCAAACTGGCGATCGGGAAGGCATCGGAAGCCGGTTGCGCCTGGGTGGGCGCGCGCAGGTCCAATCATGCGGGTGCCGCCGCCGTCTATGTCGCGATGGCGGCAGAAACCGGGATGATCGCACTATACGGCACCAATGGCAGCGCCAATCACATGGCACCCTGGGGCAGCACCGATCTCCTGCTGGGCACCAATCCCATTGCAGCGGCGATCCCGCCCGCCGATGGTCCGCCCATCGTGATGGATATTGCGACCACGGTATCGTCTTTCGGCAAGGTACGCACCGCTGCCCAGCGAGGCGACGACCTACCGCCGGATTGGATGATCGGCCGCGACGGAAAGCCGATCACCGATTCTTCACGCATCAAAGACGGAGTGCTTAACCCCATTGGCGGCCACAAGGGCTATGCGTTGTCACTAATTGTCGGCATCCTCGCGGCCACGCTCTCCGGCGCGCAGATGGGCGTCGACGTTGAAGGCATGGGCGATGACGAATACCAGCGCACAGCCGTGAACAACGGCCATTTCATCATTGTGGTTGACCCCGCCCGCTTCGGCGATGCCGCCGCTTTCGGCGCCCGTGTCGCCGAAGTGGCCGAGACCATGCGCGACGCGACACCCATGCCGGGTGTCGATTCTGTCCGCGTGCCGGGCGACGGACGTGCCGCCAGTATTGCCGATGCCACCGAAAATGGCGTCCCGGTACATGCGGCGCTGTTGGATAATCTGAACAATCTCGCCGATGACCTCGGCATCACACCGCTTACCTAATCAAGAGGAATTCTCACATGGCCGGCGCTCAGCCTTATGTCTTTACCTCCGCACGTCCGCAACCGGCATCGACCCCGAAAAAACCGGACACGTTCACCATCGATATTCACTGCCATGTGCATATTCCGGAGGCTGCGGAAATAGCCGAACCCCATTTCACGCCGGATATGGAACCCGCGATCATGTACGCGAACGAATTCACCCGCGACATCAACATGCAGCAGAACGTCGACCGGATGCCGCATCTGACAACAGTGGATCACCGGCTGATCGACATGGACAAGATGGGCATCGATCTGCAGACCATCATCCCGCCGCCGTTCCAGGCCTATTACTGGCTGCCGGCGGATATCGCCATGACGGCGTCGGAAAAGGTGAATGACGGGTTGGCAGAAATCGTCGACAACATACCCGACCGGTTTGTCGCCTTCGGCAATATTCCATTGCAGGACGTTGACATGGCAATCGCCGAGTTGGAACGCGGCGTCAAGAAACTGGGACTGAAAGGCTTCCAGATTCTGACCAACGTGAACGGCTCTGAAATTTCTGATTCCCGGTTGGATCCGTTCTGGGCCAAGGCGCAGGAACTGGACACGCTGATCTTCATCCATCCGAACGGCTTTACCTCCGCCGAACGGTTCAAGGAGCATTATTTCAATAACGTCATCGGCAACCCGCTGGAAACCACCATAGCGGTGCACCGCCTGATCTTCGACGGGGTGATGGAACGGTACCCGAACCTGCGCATCCTGCTGGCGCATGGCGGTGGATACCTGCCCGCCTATTCAGGCCGGATCGACCATGTTTGGGGCGCTCGGGAAGACGGGCGCACCAAAATAGACAAGGCGCCGACAAGCTATTTGAAGAAAATGTGGCTCGACACAGTGGTGTTCACACCGCACCAGCTAAAATACCTGATCGAACAATATGGCACCGACAAGATCGTGATGGGTACGGACTACCCCTACGACATGGGCGATTACAACCCCGTAGAACTGGTTGATCTGGTCGATACGCTGGACCGAGGCGACAAGGAAGCGATATGGGGCGGCAACGCGAAATCCCTGCTGAAAATGGATTGAAGGAATTGGCAAGTCACGTTTTGTTGCATCGAAACATCACCGCGGGAACGCTAGTTTTCACCCCTTGAATACTAGTTCAAAAACCTCTTTTTTCTGCTGGTCTGCGCCCCCACGCTGCCAGCGACAGCCGCGTCAGCGTCGGCCCAATACGACACTACTAAGGCGGGGCCGCCCGTCGGTGCGAAGATCCCCCTGATCTGAAAACGGTCGATCACCAGGACCAATACCAGAATTTCAAAGGGCTTGGCTTTAACGTCGCGTTGATCACCCATGACATGCCCCGGCTATTGGGCTGTTTCGCAGGAGCGGAAAAAAATCGGTTAACCGCTGCGGCCGGGCGCGAAGGCGAACATTATCCCCGCCTTTGGGATCGCCATTCCGCGATTTCCGAAATCCAGTTCCTAAGTATGGCATCGCGCTACCGATCATCTACGTAGTCGATGCCAATGACGTCATCAGCCACCCGTTGCCCAACCGAAATTACCGCAACCGGCGGGAGTTGGATGTCATCCTTGATATCATGCGCAACTACGCGAAGGGCCAACCATTTTTTCTTTCTCCCACGTCAATCCCGCAAAAGCGGGATTAACAATTTAGGTTGAATTCGCCCGCACCTGCTCCACGATTGTGGCCGGCCTGACCGGGTAGTCGTTCAGCCGCGCGCCGAACGGTTCCAGCGCGTGTTCGACAGCCGACACGATGGCCGCAGCGGCCGGGATGGTACCGGTTTCACCAACACCTTTAACACCCAGCGGATTCAACGGCGTTGGCGACTGCTCGAAGTGCAAGTCCAAGTTAATCAGTTCCGTAGCGGTCGGCATGGTGTACTCGCCGAAATTCGTGGTCAGCGGTTGGCCGGTTTCGTCATAGCCCATCCATTCGAATAGGGCGTTGCCAATGCCATGCACCACGCCGCCCACGATCTGCCCATCCACCATCATCGGATTGATCAGGGTACCGCAATCGCTGACCACCACGTAATTCAAGAAGGTGACTTCGCCGGTCCCCGGATCGACTTCCACCTCCACCGCGTGCACGCCGTTGCTGTATGTCAGCGCGTCGGGCACAAAATTCGTGGCCGCTTCTAGGCCCGGATCGATACCCTTGGGCATCGAATAGCCAGGCGCGCCGCCACAGGCCTCCGCTACTTCACGGATAGACACCGACAAATCAGAGCCCCGCACGGTCGCGAGGCCGTCCGCCAGCTCTATATCCTCTTCCGCCGCTTCCATAAGATGGGCGGCCATATTTATAATCTTGGAACGCACCTCTTTTGCGGCGCCATGAACCGAAGAACCGGCAGTTACGGTCTGACGGCTGGCGAAGCCGCCGTGGCCAAGCGCGATGGTGCCGGTATCTCCGGATGTCACATCTATGAGTTCAGCGGGCACGCCGAGCTGAGCCGATGTTACCTGGGCCAGCATGGTCTTAAGCCCCTGCCCCATCGCCAACGCGCCGGTAAAGACCCTAACTTTTCCTGACCGTTCGACACGGACCGAGCCGGATTCGAACGGCCCCCGCCCGGTTCCCTTCAGGCTGTTGGCGAGCCCAATACCGAGATAGCGCCCTTCCGCCCGCGCCGCCGCCTGGCGCGCGGGAAAATCGTCATAACCGATTTTACCCAGGGCAATCTGCTGGCATTTGGGAAAATCGCCGCTGTCGGCCTGTACGGGCGATCCGGCACGGGTTTTCAGAGGTGACTGATAGGGCATTTCTTCGGCAGGAATCAGATTGCGGCGGCGAATTTCCGCGCGGTCAATCCCGATTCCCTGCGCCGCCCGGTCCAGGAGGCGTTCCATAGTGTAGTTACCTTCAGGGTATCCCGCGCCGCGCACCGGCGCCGCCGCCACGGTGTTGGTTTCCACCACCAGCACATCGATATCATAGTGGGGCACGATATATGGCCCCGGCACACCGGTAGACGCGTTATAAGCCATGTTGATGCCCTGGGGCGTATAGGCCCCCTGATCGCTCATCATGGAGCCGCGGATACCGAGTACATGACCGTCCGCATCGGTTGCGATTTCCATGGTCCAGTCCTGTTCGCGTTCCTGAATGGCGGACGTGAAATGTTCTCGCCGATCCTCAATCCACTTTACCGGCCTATCCAGCAGTTTGGCCGCGAGTGCTACGGCCACATCTTCCGAATAGGCGATGTATTTGGATCCGAACCCACCGCCAACATCGGGGGCAACCACACGGATACGGCCTTCATCGATACCCATCACCTGAACGATAGCGGAGCGCAACTCATGCGACATCTGCGTTGACGACCAGAGCGTCAGGGAATCATCCAGCGCATCGTAGCGAGCGACCGATCCGCGGCCCTCGATCGGGTGTGCAGCTCCGCGATGCTGAACGAAGCGTTCGCTGAACACATGGGCGGCTCTGTCAAAGGCAGCGGCGGTATCGCCATAGGACTGCTGAAAACTGTGCAGAACATTGCCGCGCGACTGATGCACGTTGGCCGCACCATCGGCAGCGGCGGCCGCACATCCCGCCACTGACGGTAAAGGATCGTAGTCCACCCCCACCGCGGGCAAGGCATCTTCCGCCGCATAGCGGGACTCGGCGATTACCATAGCAACGACCTCACCCACGTGGCAGACTTCCTCCCCCGCCAACAGCCACGGCGTGACATCAGGCGGCAGCACCTTCATGGGGAACTGCAACGGCAAGCGTTCCATTTCGATATGGTCGGAAAAATCCGCCAGAGAATAGACAGCACGCACCCCCGGCATCGCCAGGGCGGCCTCCGTATTGATCGACCGGATTAGGGCATGGGGATGGGGGCTGCGGACAAATGCGGTATGCAGCATCCCGGACAGATGAATGTCGTCGACGAACACGGCACCACCCCGCAGCAGCGTCGGGTCTTCAATCCGTTTTATGCGTTCGCCAATCACGTTTCGCCCCTGTTTTTCGATACCTTACCACGCCGCTATTATCTGCCCATACCGAAGCGGAAATTTAAAGATAGGGATCCATCATGAACATCATTTCGCTGGAACAGGCGCAAACCATCATCAACGCGATATTCGAAAAAAGCCGGGAGCTGGATCTGCGCCCGATGAGCGCAGTCGTCGTCGAGCCGGGCAATGTGGTGAAAGCATTCGGTAAGGAAGACCATGCGTCGGCACTGCGCCTGGAAATGGCGCTGGGTAAAACCTATGCGGCGCTGGCGCTTGGCCGGTCGTCCAGCCTGGTCCAGGTGCGCGCCAATGAACGGCCGATGTTCATGAAGTTCATCGACGACGCCTCCGACAAGCAGGTTTTTGCCGAGGGCGGCGGACGCCTAATTCGAAATGCCGGTGGCGAAGTTATCGGGGCGGTGGGCGTGACCGGCGACCGTCAGGATGTCGACGAAGACATGGCCGCCCACGGCATCCATTCCGCCGGGCTGAAAACCGACGAAGACTGCGCCGATATGGACCAGCTTGTCAGGCTGGAAAACTGACGCGAATCCACAGATCGCGTCATTCGGCAAAGGCGGGGATTTCAACGTTCGCCATCAAAAAACTGTCGTCCCCGGACTGGATCCGAGGATCCATGGAAGACGTTTGTCGTTGACCCTAGGGTCAAGCCCGAGGGTGACAGTGAAGGGATAGGAGAGAGCCCTAGGCTCCTTCCACCACCGCGCGGCAGTCACCGAAGCCGATACGCCGTGCGCCGTCGGCTTCGCACCAGGCGCGCATGATCAGTTCGTCGCCATCGGCAAGAAATTTTCGCTCTTCACCAGTCGGCAGTTCCAGCGGCTCGCCGCCCCGCTTGGTGATTTCCAGGATCGATCCCAGCGAGTCCTCGTCCGGACCGGAGATCGTGCCCGTGCCCAGCATGTCGCCAGGGCGCAGGTTACAGCCGTTGGACGTGTGATGGGTCAGCATCTGGAAAATCGTCCAGTACAGGTGCTGCATGTTGGTGACCGCTAGCACTTCGGGCGCGGCACCGTCATTACGCATCTGCTGGGATGCAAGGGACACTTCGATCTGAACGTCGAACCCGCCGCTTTCCTCGTTCGCCGGCGACGACAGATACGGCAGCGGCGACGGATCGCCGTCAGGACGGTCATACGCGCCGCAGCGGAATGGAGCCAGTGCTTCCAGCGTCACCACCCAGGGTGAAATATGAGACGCGAAGCTTTTCGCAAGGAACGGGCCCAACGGCTGGTATTCCCAGGCCTGAATATCGCGCGCCGACCAGTCGTTCAGGATGCAGAGGCCGAATATGTGGTCTTCCGCCTCGCCGATGGAAACCGGCTGGCCCAGCGGGTTACCGGGACCGACGAAAAAACCGATTTCGGTTTCGTAGTCGAACGCCATGGAAGGGCCGAATGACGGAGCATCGGCATCCGGCCCCTTGGTCTGGCCAACCGGGCGTTTACAGGGCTCGCCGCTGGGCACGATGGAAGACGCCCGGCCGTGATAGGCGATGGGTATGTGCTTGTAGTTCGGCATCAGCGGATTATCGGGCCGCAGCATCATGCCGACATTGGTGGCATGGAAAATGGATGAATAGAAATCAGTGTAATCCCCGATCCGGGCTGGCAGCCGCATGGTGACATCCGCTTGCGCGACCAGAATATCGTCGGCCACCAGATGCGCCGCTTCGCCTTCTTCGGTATCGGCCCGCAGCGCCTGTGACAGCGCAGCGCGCAACGCCGACCAGTGGCGGCCACCCATGGCCATCAGTTCATTCAGCGTATCGTTCGCGCAGGCGCCGGCCGCATCGTCCGCCACGCCGCTGATCACACCTTTTTCACGGGCCTCCACGACATCCAGAATCATATCGCCGATTGCAACACCGACCCGGCCCTTGCCGGACTTGGGGTCGGCAAAGACGCCGAAGGGCAGGTTCTGGAGCGGAAAATCGGCTTCGGGATCGTTGGCGCTATCGACCCAGCTTTGAAGTTTTGGATCGTGGGTTTCGTTGAGTTGAGACATCTACTTTATTTCTTCCTATTAAAATTTTTCTTCAG
>CAJWUK010000088.1 GCA_913047365.1 uncultured Alphaproteobacteria bacterium
AGGATTCGAACCTGTGACCTCTGGCTTCGGAGGCCAGCGCTCTATCCAACTGAGCTACGGGTGCCCCTGTGCCGTGGCGGCCAATAGTGACGACCGTTCCGAAGCGCGCGGAACATACCGCGCGCGCGCGTGACGGGCAATCGGAACGTTTTCTCCCCTCTATACTTCCCCGGGCCCCCACCCGGGAAACCAGTTTGCCACGCGGGTTCTATCCGCCACTTTTTCCAGACCCCCGGGGTCGGGGGCCGGGGATTAACTTAGGGCGTGAGGGTCGTTAGTTTGCGCCGCTGTTTGCCAGCGCGTTAGCCGCATCCTTGTCCGCGCCGGACGGCAGGGGAGCGGAGCGGTCGGCGATCCAGGCGGCGATGTCGTCAAGCACGCGCTTCGCCTTCAAATCGCGAAGCAGCAAGTGCCAGCCGGTGCGGTAAACGGCGTGCCGGTGGCCGATACCCTTCGGCAGGGCGTCGATCATATCCAGCGTCGGCTGTTTGGGTACCAGCTCGTCGCGTGCGCCATAAAGAACCAGTGCCGGTATTCTAAGGTGCGGCCCGGCCTCTGCGGCCGCATCCATGGCATCGACCAGGCCTTTCAGGGTATCGACCCGCGCACCCTTAATCACCTTCGGGTCGCGGCCCAAGGCGCGCAGCACCTTAATGTTGTCTGATGCCTGAATGCGCAGCCCCTGCCCGGTGACGCGGAACCAGGGGACAAAGCGGTAGGTGACGGCTAGTACCGCGCGCGGGAAGATGCCCAGATACCGGCGGCCGCGCAGCGCCGGGGCGGCGAGGATCAGCCCGTCGGAGCGAATGGCCTCTTCCGCCGCCGCGACCATGGCAATGGCGCCTCCCATACTTTCGCCCAATACGAACAACGGCTTGCCGGGATGCCGCTTCCGGATCAGTTCGACGGCTCCGGCGAGATCGGCGGTCATGGTCGCGTGCCCGGCCCAGATACCGCGATACGGCGCGCCGCCAAACCCCCGCTGATCGAAGGCGTAGGTGGCGATACGTTTTTTCTTTGCCCAGTAGGTGCCGGGACGGGCGAAAGCGTTGGAATAATCGTTGAACCCGTGCAGAGCAACAATCACGGCAGTCGGTGATCCTTCGGGCAGCCATGTTTTTAGCGGCAGGATTGCGCCGTCCGCCTGAACGATCTTCCCTTCCGACCCCGCGGTATCGAGAACCGGTGACTGTTTCGGCGGACCCGCCGGTTCCAGCCGGGCGGTACATCCGGTCGTGGCCAGCATAAGCAGCGCAACCGCGCTATGTAGTATCCGTTTCGCTATCACGGCGACGGTCGGGTGCGAGATGTTTCCAGCGGGCCCGCCTGTGGGTCGCCACGGCGGCGCAGCCGGGCACTCTCGTCGTCGGCCCGGGTCAGCGCGACGAAAATTTCTTCCAGATCCGTCTCATGGGTCGTGAGATCCGCGATCTCCAGTCCGGCGTTTTTGATGGCATCCAGAATGCCGCCCATCTGTACCCGGCTGGGAGGGAAGCGGATCAGAATTTCGCGGGCGCCTTGAAGGTTAGCCTCGATGCCGGGACCGGTCAGCCCGTCCGGTAAGGCATCGAGATTGCGGTCGACAGTGATGCGCGCTTCCTTGCTGTCCAGCCGAGCGAGGAGGTCGGAGGTCGAATCCTGGGCGACGATCTGGCCGCGATTGATGATGGCAATTTCGTCGCACATGGCTTCCGCTTCTTCAAGGTAATGGGTTGTCAGCAAAATGGTGGTGCCGACGTGGTTCAGTTCCTTCATATATTCCCACAGCGATTGGCGAAGTTCGACGTCGACACCGGCAGTCGGTTCGTCCAGCACCACCACCGGCGGGGAATGGACCAGCGCCTTGGCGACCAGCAGCCGCCGGCGCATCCCACCCGAAAGCGATCTTGCATAGATGTCGGCCTTGTCTTCTAGCCCGAGCGCGCGAAGGATTTGCATGGTCCGGCGCTTTGTTTTTGGCACGCCATACATCCCCGCCTGCAAATCCATTACTTCGCGCGGCGTAAAGAAGGAATCGAGGTTGAGTTCCTGCGGCACGATCCCGATCGAAGTCCGCGCCCGGCGCATGTCCTTTTTGATGTCCCAGCCCAGAATCCGGGCCGTACCCGATGTTTTCATGACCAGCCCGGCAAGAATGTTGATCAGGGTCGATTTACCCGCGCCGTTGGGGCCCAGCAGGCCGAAAACCGACCCCCGTGGTACCGTCAGATCGACAGATTTCAGTGCTTCCTTGGGCGGGCCGTCGCCACTCGTGTATACTTTGCGCAGGGCCGTAGCTTCGACGGCAGGGGTATCCGGTCGGATCATAATCGGGGCGGAACGCGGTGGTTTCGCGACTAGGCGGGTTTGGGTATCATTTGCGCGAACCTACGGCCAACTTTACGACGAGGCAAACCCGAGATGACAGATGTGCCCGCACTTCCTGAAATTGTCGAAGTGGAAACCATTGAAGTTTCCTGCGACGGAGACGGCGGCGCGCTGGGGCACCCCAAGGTCTTTCTCACGTTGGTCGACGGCGAGGTGAAATGCCCCTATTGCGACAAGAAATTCGTACTGAAGGCCGGCGTCACAGCTGAGAGCGGACATTGAGCGCCTGACCACTCATTCCAACTGTCATCCTCGGGCTTGATACGAGGATCCGTCACAAGGGTAACGGTGGACCCTCCGGTCAAGTTCTGATTGGATCTCACTGAGAGAATCATCCCGACCTTGTGCCGGAGTCCATTTTACGTTGGCTTTATTTTCTGGATTTCGGAATAAACCCGGGATGACAGTACTTCTGTTGAGAAACGGTCACTTTGGTGCCAACACCATCACCATCTGGCGGCCTTCCATCTTTGGGAACTGTTCGATCTTGCTCTTTTCCTCAAGATCGTCCCGCACACGGTGCAAAACGTCGAGACCAAGATTCTGATGGGCCATTTCCCGGCCGCGGAAGCGCATGGTGACCTTCACTTTGTCGCCTTCGCCTAGGAATTTTTCCATGGACCGCATTTTCACGTCGTAATCGTGGCTGTCGATATTGGGCCGCAGCTTGATTTCCTTGACTTCGATGGTTTTCTGTTTTTTCCGGGCTTCGTTCTTTTTCTTCTGTTCTTCGTATTTGAACTTGCCGTAATCCATGATCTTACAGACTGGCGGATCGGTATTGTCGGCGACGATGACAAGGTCCAGGCCGATATTCGCCGCGCGGTCTAGAGCATCGTCCCGGGTAACGACGCCGATCTGCTCTCCATCGGCGCCAATCAGGCGGACTTCCGCCACCTCTATCATTTCGTTGATGGGCCGCTCGTCTTTTACGGGCGGCTCAATGCTTGTATGTCTCGCGATCGACTTTCTCCTCTAATTGTTGCTGCCGTCGTTGCTAATAAAGCCGGGGCTGCGGCCTTGCGGTATGGAAGTTTCCCCCTTTTCCATCACGTGGCCGCCGGGCTCCGGCTTTCGTCGGCAAGTCTAGCGACCGCTTCGTCGAGCGCAAGGAAATCCTGATCCTTGCCGCCGAGCCGCCGCAGCGCCACCTTGCGATCCGCAATCTCGCGCTGGCCCACCACTAGCATTGCCGGTACCTTTGTGTGGCTATGCTCACGCACCTTATAATTAATTTTTTCATTTCGTATGTCGATCTCAGTGCGGATACCCGCGGCTTTTAGCGCGTCCCGGACTTCGAGAGCATAGTCGTCCGCTTCGGACGTAATCGTCGCGACCACCGCCTGCACCGGTGCCATCCACATTGGCAACTTTCCGGCGTAGTGCTCGATCAAGATGCCAGTGAATCGTTCGAGCGATCCGAACAGCGCGCGATGTAGCATCACTGGGTGATGTTTCTCGCCATCAGTGCCAATGTAGAAAGCGCCTAGGCGTTCCGGTAGATTAAGGTCTACCTGCAGTGTGCCGCATTGCCAGTCGCGCCCGATTGCATCGCGTAGTACGAATTCGAGTTTAGGTCCGTAGAAGGCTCCCTCGCCGGGATTAACTGAATATTCCAGCCCGGTCGCTTCAACTGCCAATTTCAGTGCGGCTTCGGATTTGTCCCAAATTTCGTCGGAACCAATCCGTTTCTCAGGCCGGTCCGAGAACTTAATGCGGACATCGTCGAAACCGAACTCTTTGTATATGTCCAAGATCAGCCGGCACACGACCCGGCATTCGTCGGTGATCTGCTCTTCGGCACAGAAGATGTGCGCATCGTCTTGAGTGAATGCCCGCACGCGCATTAACCCATGCAGCGCACCCGACGGTTCGAACCGGTGCACCTTTCCGAACTCCGCCATACGCAAAGGCAAATCGCGGTAGCTCTTGATTCCTTGATTGTAGACTTGGACCCCGCCGGGACAGTTCATCGGCTTGAGGGCGAAGATGCGATCTTCCTTGGCCTCGGTTGTAAACATGTTCTCGCTAAATTTTTCCCAGTGGCCAGATTTCTCCCACAGCCCGCGATCCATAATGTCCGGCGTATTGATCTCTACATAGCCGGCTTCGTTTTGCCGATGGCGCATATAGTCGATCAGGCTCTGGAATAGGGTCCAGCCCTTTGGGTGCCAGAAAACGCTCCCTATGGCCTCCTCCTGAAAATGAAATAGATCCATTTCGCGGCCGAGGCGGCGGTGATCGCGTTTTTCGGCCTCTTCCAACATCAGCAGGTAAGCCTTTAGCTCCTTCTCGTCGCGCCAGGCGGTGCCATAGATCCGCTGTAGCATCTCGTTTTCGGAGTCTCCGCGCCAATACGCGCCGGCCAATTTCTGCAGTTTGAATGCCTTACCCACATGGCCAGTCGACGGCATGTGTGGGCCGCGACACAAATCCATCCACTCGCCCTGACGGTAGATGGATATTGTTTCTTTCGCCGGTAGGTCGCAGATCAGTTGGGCTTTGTATTTCTCGCCAATGCTGTCGAAATAACCGGCGGCTTCGCTGCGATCCCATTCTTGGCGTTCGAAGGCCTCGTCGCGTTGGATGATCTCGCGCATCTTAGCCTCGATCTTTTCAAGATCGTCGGGCGTGAACGGCTCGTCCCGGGCGAAATCGTAATAGAAACCGTGTTCGATGGCGGGGCCGATGGTAACCTGCGTGCTGGGATAAAGCGCCTTAACAGCTTCCGCCATCACATGGGCTGCGTCGTGGCGGATTAGTTCCAGCGCCTCTTCCGATTTGCGGGTAATGATTTCAACGGCGCTGTTGCGGTCGATGGTGCGAGAAAGATCGACGATCTCTCCGTCTAGTTTGATGGCGAGCGCCGCTTTTGCGAGACCTGGGCCGATATCGGCCGCCAGCTCGGCACCCGTTACCGGTCCGTCGAATTGTCGCACGCTGCCGTCGGGCAACGTAATCGCTACAATGCTCATGATGTCTTTAAAGAACCCACGCGTTAAACATAGAGCCGGGCGTTTAACGCAATCTTAAGGCGCCGGCAACCTCGGAAACAGGTAGATCGGCGAGATTGTCGCGCTGCAACACGGTGACATCGTCGCCCCGGGGCGCGGTGATCGACGGATCTGAATCTTTCGAAAACAGAACAACCGACGGACAACCGCAGATCGCGGCGATATGCATGGGTCCGGTATCGTTGCCTATGGCTGCTGCCGCGGTACGGGAAAGTGAGGCCACATCTGCGAAAGAGGTCTGCCCTGCAAGGGAAATTGCTCCCGTTCGCGCAGTAATCTCTGCCGCCAGATCGGCTTCGTCAGCGCCGCCAATGATCACAGGCGTCACATCCTGATCGATTAGCTGCGCGGCAAGTGCGCGATAGGCTTCCGCCGGCCAGCGTTTGGCGGGCCGATGCACCGCGCCGCCGGGGATCAATAGGACAAACCGGTCGGGCAGGCCGAAGCGGGAAATATCGGATTTCAGCCACGATAAATCGGGCAAAGGCGTTTCCGCGATACCCGCCATAGAGAGTTGGTCGGCCTGGCGTTCAATAGTGTGCATGCGGTTGCGGTTCGGATTCCGGTGCGGGTGGGAACAGGCAAAGGCAATCCCTGACCATTGCGGCCGGTTGAAACCTTTCATCAGGCGGAAATACCAACTCGACCGGCCCGACGTCTGCAGATCGTATACCCGGTAGAACATTCCCCGGCGCAGCCGAAACCGAAGTTTTTGGATAGAGATCAGATTGATCCGCGATGGGCGCTCGTCAATCCAGACTTCGTCAAAATATCCGCTGGCTTCGGCTATTTCGGCGTAGGGCGCGGTGGTTAGCAGGGTGATCTGGTCGTCTGGGTGGGCGTTCCGGATCGCCGCGAACGCGCCAGTAGCGAGAACGAAATCGCCTAGTGCTCCCAGCTTGATAACTAGAAGCCGCGCCGGTGTTTTTTCGATCATGCTTCGGGAATAAGCTCGCGGTAGACCGCGATCGTCGCGTCGCACATCTGCTGCTTGGTGTAATTGTCACGGATATGCGTGATGGCGCGCCGGGCCACGGTTTCGCGTTCGTCGCCCGACATGGCCAGTGCCTTCCGTAACGCCTGAGCCAGCGCATCGGCATCACCCGGCGGTACTAGCCAGCCGGTTTCGCCGGCGATCACCGTTTCCCGCGCGCCGCCATGGTCGCTGGCGATAACAGGCCGCCCCATGGCATGGGCCTCTGCTGCCACACGGCCAAACGCCTCCGGATCGGTGGAAGCAGAAACGACGACATCGGCCAGCATATAGGCAGCTGCCATATCCCGGCAGGCACCGGTGAG
Organism: uncultured Alphaproteobacteria bacterium; assembly: GCA_913047365.1. Taxonomy (GTDB): domain Bacteria; phylum Pseudomonadota; class Alphaproteobacteria; order MPNO01; family UBA830; genus CAJWUK01. The sequence continues at coordinate 6,681 of CAJWUK010000088.1, forward strand.
GTGGATGATCCCTTCGGCGCCGATGCGCGCAATCTGCTTTTCCAGCTCGTCCCGATACCCCGTACGGCCCTGATCATCACCGACAAGCAGCACGCGTACGTCCGGTCGTGCCAGCCGCCTTGCGGCTTCGATCAGAACACTTTGCCCTTTCCAGCGGGTTAGCCGCCCGGGCAGCATAATCACCGGGGAATCGTCCGGAAGCCGCCAGGCATCCGATAGGTGGATCATCCGTTCCGCCGACACCGCATCCGGGTTGAAGCCTTCCACGTCGATTCCGCGGGGAACTACCCGGATACGGTCTTCTGGAGTCCCGTAATGGTCGCGGATGTGCTGGCCGATGAACTCCGAAATAGCAATGACCCGATCGCCCTTCGCCATGATGGCGTTATACTTCTTCTTTATTGGGTTACTGTAGTTATAGGTTCCGTGGAACGTCGTCATGAACGGCACGCTGCAGCGTTCTGCCGCTGGCCGCGCGCTCCACCCCGGGGCGCGGCTGCGGGCATGGACGATGGAAATATTCTGTTCGCGGATCAGCGTTTCAAGCGCGGCGACATTCTTGCGCATCACAAGCGGGTTTTTGCTGTCTACCGGCAGGGTGACATGGGTACAGCCGGCGCGTTCGACTTCGCGGACCATGGTGCCACCGGCGGAGACGACGACGGGCCGCAAGCCGGCCGCCGAAATCGCACCGGTGATATCGACTGTCCCCCGCTCGACGCCGCCAGTTTCGAGCCGGGGCAGGACCTGAAGCACTGCCGGTGCTTCCGCGTCCGGGGCAGGCACGCTATGACTGAGGGAGGTTTCCGCTTCGGCGGGTGTCATTGATGGATCCGGATAGCGATGAACGAAACAAACGAGAGACCACCGGAAATTTTACCACGCCCCGGCGGGGCCACAATCGCTTACCGGCGGCTTGACGGCAAGACGCCAGGCGTAATGTTTCTGGGTGGTTTGATGTCCGATATGCAGGGCACGAAGGCATTGGAACTGGAAAACTACTGCCGCGCTGCGGGCCGGGCCTTCATTCGTTTCGATTATCAGGGTCATGGCGAATCATCCGGGAATTTCGCCGACGGAACCATCGGGTCGTGGGCGGAGGACGCGCTGACTGTTTTTGATGAATGCACCGAAGGCTCGCAGATATTGGTTGGATCGTCTATGGGCGGATGGACCATGCTGCTTACAGCGCTGGCGCGGCCGGACCGCGTTGCCGGGATGATCGGAATTGCGGCAGCGCCGGATTTTACCGAAGACCTGATGTGGGACCGTTTCGACGACGTCATCCGTGGGACCTTGGAACGGGAAGGTGTTTATTACGAGCCGTCGGAATTTGGTGACAAGCCCTATACGATTACGAAGGCACTGATCGAAGACGGACGGAACCATCTTTTGCTGCGTCGTCCAATCGCGCTTCATTGTCCGGTACGCTTATTGCACGGCATGCGGGATGACTCCGTTCCATGGATGACCAGCAGCCGGATCGCTGAAAAGCTAATGGCTGAAGACGTGCGTATTTTTCTGGTCAAGGATGGCGATCACCGCCTGTCCCGCGATAAGGACATCGCGCAACTAAAGCTGACGCTAGACGAACTCTTTTCCGAACTCTAACCGCCGAGAATGGTCCGAATTCCCGTCCGGTAGTCCGGAAAGGCTAGTTCTACTCCCAGTTCCAATTTGATCAAATCGTTACTTACCCGACGATTGTCCAACCAAAACGATTTCGCGATCGGTGACAGATCGGCATCTTCGACCGGAATTTCCGGTGGCGGTTCGATCTCCAGCAGCGAACACGCATAGGTGACCACATCACCGGGCACCGCCGGTTCATCATCGCATACGTTGTAGATACCGCCTGCGCGCGGCCGGGCCATGGAAGCGGAAACGACCGTGGCGATGTCCTCTACGTGGATGCGCGAAAATAAATGGCCTGGTTTTGCTATTCTCCGTGCCGTGCCTGCCTTGATTTGGTCAGCGACAGACCGGCCGGGACCGTAAATCCCCGCCAGCCGGAAAATATGCACGGGAATGCCCGTCCGGTCTCCCCACTCCAGCCAGGCGCGTTCCGCTGTAACCCGGCGTTCGCTGCGGGGGCTGGTCGGGCGCAGGTCGGAAGCTTCGTCGACCCAGTCTCCGTTCCGGTTTCCGTATACGCCGGTGGTGGATAAATACCCCACCCATTTAACCGACCCTGCCGCGGCAATATCGTCCGCGTGCCAGCGCAGTGCCGGATCTCCCTCACCCGCAGGCGGTATGGAGAGTAATACGTGGGTCGCACCGGCCAGTAATCCAGTGGGCTCCATCGGCCCGTCGCCACTGAATACCGCGCTCTGAATCCCCAAGGCTTCTAGCGCGGCGCGGCGGTCCGGCTGGCGACAGGTGCCTCCAACCTCCCAACCTTCAACGTTCAGGCGGCGGGCTATGGCCATAGCACTGTATCCCAGGCCGAAACAGAACAGGGTCCCGGGTGTCATCATTTGTCTAGCTTCATTTGCGGGCTTGCCTTCGATGCGGACAGACCCGACTTTAGGCGGTATGGAAAGACTATCGCAAGCACGCTTGATCTGGGGAGCAGGGATTTTGCTCGCAGCTATTGTGGCGGCATTGGGGTCGGCGACGGCACAGAAGCCGCCGAAGACAGCGCCCCACGTTGTCGAGCGGCAGGTGAAGCTTTACGCCGGCTGCATGTCTCTTGCGCGCAGCGATCCTGAAAAGGCTGCTGGTGTTGCTGCCAAATGGGAGAGGCGGGGTGGCGATGAAGGCGCGCGTCATTGCGGCGCGGTCGCCCAGTTGAACCGCGGAAAATATGTTGAGGCGGCGGAAAACCTTCAATTCCTGGCGGCTACGACCCAACGGCCCGGCAAGACCATAAAGGCCAATTTGTTCGCTCAAGCGGCGCAGGCTTGGATGATTGCAGGCAATCTTGAACGTGCTATCCGGGCCCAGAGCCGCGCGTTGGAAATCGGCGGGTTCAATGTAGAGGTTCTGGTCGACCGGGCCATCGCCCGGGGTGGGCTCGGTGACTACTGGACCGCTATCGACGATCTGAACGACGTGATCGACCGTGAGGTCGGCCACGTCCAGGCACTGATTTTGCGGGCGACGGCGTGGCGCAAACTTAAAAATCTCGATCTGGCGCTGGACGATATCACCCGCGCGCTGGCCGTCGCGCCGTCCGGTATCGACGCGCTCCTGGAACGGGGTAATATTTATGCGTTGCGCGGCGAACTGACGAAAGCGGCAGGGGACTGGCGCGACGTGATCCGCCTTTCCCCCAACTCGATTGCCGCCGAGGCCGCGCGGGGTAATTTGACAAAGAACACGAAGCAGGCACCCTGAGGAGGGCGAGTATTTGCCGAGGTCCTTGGATGGCGCCGGCCAAAGGTTTAAATGTGTCATCGTCCGGCCGATCGTTATACGCTTTTGCCGCTTCTGCCAGTGCATCTCGGTCCATTGCGAATTTTTTGTTAAGCTGCTGAAGGAACAGCAGGCTGTCGCCCTACTGCAACACCAGATAGATATCGCCAATGCGGCTAGCGTGGGCCGTTACGGAAGTCTCGCCATGGGTAGAGTCCAGATTATCGCATTGATCGGCGCCTTCGGATCCCGTTGGCTGACGGCCTATTGCGAACAACTGACTTACTTGGCTGACCTGTATCGCCGGCTTACGATCCGGGTGAAGTATCCCCGTCGCAATTAACTGGGCGAACACCGCGAGATTTAAGGATGCTGCGGTCGCCCGCGATGCCCAGGCTGCGGTCGAGATATTGATGGAGCATTATCGCCGAACGGCGGATATCATCCGGGCTTGGGTCGACCGGATATCCTAAAAAAATGTTACCGTGCCGTCGGCGTGATATTAGAAATCCAGATCGGCGTAATGTTTTGGTGGCGGTTCGCCGGGAATGTGATCGGCTAATATCGCTCGGAACGAAGGCCGCG
>CAJWUK010000089.1 GCA_913047365.1 uncultured Alphaproteobacteria bacterium
ACTACAAGCGTCCCCGGGAATATCATTTTCTCGACGCGCTCCCTCGGAATGCCGCCAATAAGGTGCTGCGGCGAGAGCTGAAAGAAATCATTTCCGCCTGACACCGCCGTCATCCGGGAAAGGTCCCGGGTGACAGGCTCCGTGGTTAATCTCCGCTCTGTTCCAACAGGTATTCGAAGATCGATGCCTGGTCCTGTCCGGTATGTCCCGCTTCGACGGCGGCTCGGTACCAGTCGTGGGTGATGTCGAGTAGCGGCGTGGCTCCGGAGTCACGGGTAGCATTGAACACCGCGCCCAATCCGCGCAGGTAACCATCCAGCGAACCACCGCCATCGCTGTAATCGCGTTTGGCCATCAAGGTGCCCCGGATCTCGAACATAGCCGATCCGGCCGGGCTGTCGGATATTGCGTCGTGCACCGCCCGGATGTCGCCGCCTTCACGCTGTGCCAGCGCCAGCCCTTCTGCCGCCGCCAGATTGTGTATGGCCACCAGGGCGGTGGCGACGGACTTGGTGGCGGCACCGGCCCCAACGTCGCCCACCCAGGTGGTTTTCGGGCAGATGGTTTGTAGCATATCGGCTATCGAGTCCGCGACGGCGCGGTCGCCCGAGACGAAAAAGGCCCCGCGTCCCATTTCCAGCATGCCGGGTGTGCCGCTGATCGGGCAGTCAAGCATAACGCCGCCGGCTACCGTGATTTTCTCTGAGTGTTCCCGGCTCTGGGCCGGTGTCAGCGAAGTGGTCTGGAGAACGATCTGATCCTGTTGCAACGCGCCAAGAACGCCTGACGGGCCATACAACACCTCGTCCACTGCCGTCTGGCTGTTGACGCTGATGATGACGATATCCGAGGCCGTCGTCAGCGCTGCAGGAGAGTCCGCCGTCGTTCCACCGGCCGCAACGAAATCGTCCATCGAACTGCGCCGGTATCCGTTGACCCCGTGCCCAGCCGCTATCAGCTTTTTCGCCATGGCGAGCCCCATGCGCCCGACTCCGACGACCCCGATATTTCGTGCCATGATGTTCTCCCCGCATCCTGTGTGATAGCTATACCGCCAACAAAAAAACCGGTCCACGCGGGCGTGTCAGGACCGCATTAAGGGAGAACAAGAATGGCCAAACTGCCGCTGACGTTTGCCTGCGGTCCCTACGACCGGATGGAGGCGCTGAATTACGGGCTGATCCCGGTAGAAGGGATCGACCTCAACTTCATCGAAATACAGGCGCCGCGCGAAATTTTCGACCGCATGGTCGGCGCGCAGGAATTCGACGTGTCGGAAATGTCGCTTGCCGAATATATCACGATGACCGCAAAGGGTATCAGCCCCTTTATCGCCTTGCCGGTGTTTCCGTCAAAGGCGTTTCGCCATGCCTTCATCTGCGTCAACCGCGAGGCGGGCATCAAGGAACCGAAAGACCTGGCAGGTAAACGTATCGGCACGCCGCTTTACACCCAGACCGCGGCGATCTGGATCCGTGGTGATCTCCAAAACATCTATGGTGTCGATCTGTCTGACGTGCAGTGGATACAGGGCGCGGTAGAAAAAGCCGGTACCCACGGCGATCCTCCCGCGCCGCCACAACTGCAGAAACCGGTTGATATTACGCCGAACACGTCGGACAAGTCGCTGTCGCAGATGCTAGCCGATGGCGATATCGATGCCATCATGGGATCACGCATGCCGGATTCCGTGCGCACCGATCCGGACCGGGTGGCGCATCTGTTCCCCGACTTCCGGGAAGAGGAAAAACGCTATTACCAGGAACACCGCATTCACCCGATAATGCATACCATCGTGATCCGCAACGACGTTTACGAGGCGAACAAGTGGATCGCGCAAAGCCTTTACAAGGCATTCCTGGCGGCGAAGGACTGGGCGGTGGAACAAATGTATTTCTCCGGCGCGCAGAAATACATGCTGCCTTGGCTGTTCGACGACCTGCGCGAGATCGACCAGGTTTTCGGTGGGGATCCTTGGCCCTATGGTATCGACGAAAACCGGCCGACGCTTTACGCCTTCGTCAAATATATGCACCAGCAGAACTTCATTCCGGAGGAGATTCCGGTGGATGACCTGTTCGCGCCCATTCACGGGCGGACTGATTGATCTAACCCGATTGTTATCCCAGTCTATTGCTGGGATCCAGACAATGGCTCGATAGGAAAACTGGACCCCGGTACAGGCCCGGGGTGACAGCGGGGAAGGCCCAAAAGCCGCCTAACCTCTCCCAAATATGTCAGTCAGGCGTGATCCTTCGTAATAGGTCTTCGCGAAGGCATCGCGCACGGAATACCGGTCGTACCAGGCTTTCAGCGCCGGACGGCCGTCGATTATGTCGCCGAGGCCGATATCGATCATCCGGTCGACCGTCGGCATATAGGCGGCATCGACGATAGACAGCATGTCGCCCATGATCCAGTCCTTGCCGTGACCTTCCAGCGCATCGGCGATCCTCTGGGCGGCGCTATCCAGCCGGTCCAGCGCTTCCGCAGTTTCTTCCGCACTAAAGCCAGTCTTGTTCATGCGCTTGTAGAAGTGTTTCCTTACCGGATGGGCGTCGGCCATTTTCTGATAGGCGGAATCGTCCATATTCTCATAGCGTTTTGCCAGGTGCTTGTTAAAGGACGGTACCCGGATCGCGGGGGTCGGCACCTCCTCCAGATAGCGCAGCCATTTCCGCATATGGGCGCGGGTGACCGGATTGTCGGGGGACATCGGGTGATCGGGGTAAACCTCTTCCAGGTATTCCAGGATCACGGAGGAATCGATGATGACATCGTCGCCGTCGGTCAGCGTCGGCACCACGCCGTTGGGGTTCAGTTTCAAGTACCAGTCCGACAGGTGTTCGCGTTCCTTGTGGTTCACATGGCGTTCCTCGAACTGAATGCCCTTTTCCCACAGCGCGAGCCGGACCTTCTGGCTGCAGGTCGATTGCGGAAAGCAGTAAAGCGTGATGTCGGCCATCTGAGTTCTCCGTTGATGGGGTTTGTTTTTTTAGGGGCAAGGGGCAGGGAGTCAATGACATCACCATCCTAAGATTGTCATCCTCGGACTTATCCAAGGATCCATGTCAATCCGTCCGCAACTCTCATGGGCCTTCGGATAAGTCCGAGGATGACAAGTGGTTTCGTTTTATCCCTCCAGAAACGCCTTGAACCGGCGGGCGACTTCGGGCGGCTTCACGGTTGGCCGGCCGAGTTCCTTCAGCGACCCGGGCTGGATGCGGGTATGGATCAGGTGTGGGCCGTCCGATGACAGCGCGGCTGCATAGGCCTTTTCCAGGCCGTCCAGGGAATCGCACTTAGCCGCCGTTAAATAGCCCGAGGATATGGCAATCTCCGCGAATTCGACGGATGCGGATACCGTAGATTGCCCGCCAGTGGAATCGTGAACGCCGTTGTCCAACACCACATGGATAAGATTTTTCGGCTGGTAGGCGCCGACGGTGGTCAGCGCGCCCATTTTCATCAGCACGGCACCGTCGCCGTCTAGCGCGATGACCTTGCGGTCGGTGTTAAGCGCGACGCCCAGCGCCATCCCGCTGGCACAGCCCATTGAACCTACCTGGTAGAGGTGCTGATCGCGGTCGTCCAGCGTGAACAGTTCGCGCCCCGATTTGCCAGTCGACGCGATCACCGCGGCGCGCTCGGGGACACGGGAAAGATGCGTTTCCAGTGACTGATAGCGCGTAGGGCGCTCACCCCCCCGGGAATAATCGGTCAGGGCACCGCGGGGCGGTAGGTCCCGGGCAGCTTCATCCAGTTTTTCCGGTGCAACCGATCCCTTGGGCATGATGAAAGCGAAAGGCAGGTGTGTCCCCTCCATCACCTTTTCGGCGTTGGCAAGCGCTTCGGTGATTTCGTCTTCCGATTGGGGGAATACGGCGTGCGGTATACGCATGGTATCCAGCAATTCCGGGGTGATCGGGCCCATCAGTTCGTGCTGGGGCTCATCCGTAATGCCAGGCTGGCCGCGCCAAGTGACAATCATCATGGTCGGAATGCGGAACGGGTGGTTCAGCGATGTCAGCGGATTGACCGTGTTGCCGAGACCTGAATTCTGGCACATCACTACCGTTTTCCGCCCTGCTAGCCAGGCGCCCGAGGCAATGGCCACCGCCTCGCCCTCGCTGGCTGCGCCGACGTAATCGAGCGAAGTATCCGAGATCACGCGGTTGATAATCTCGGTCAGGAATGAACACGGCACGCCGGCGAAAAAATCGTATCCGGCGGCGCGGGCGGGGGAAAGAAAATCGTCGGCGTTGATCATGAGAATAACTCTCGTTGTCTTATTGAGTTGTCATCCTCCGACTGGATCTGAGGATCCATGAAGAAGGTTGGGGTAGAACCTAGGATCAGGTCCGAGGGTGACGACGCGGTGGGGACCCTACAAAAAATCCCGCGCGCGGGCGAGGTCGAAGGCGTCGTTGACGTCGAGCCAGTGGCCGGCAACGTAGTGCACGTGCGGCGCGTTGCCGGATTCAGCCAGGCGCGCGAACAGGGTGGCGAGGTCGGCGGTCTCCAGAGATCCGTCGGCTGACATCGCCTCTAGTTCTGCCTTAACTAGCTCGGCGCCTTTTGCCGTCAGCCTGGCGATGCCAATCCATTCGCCGGTCTGTTCGTTTGCCGCAGTCTCATCGGCAACCACGGCTTCTAACAGTACTGGATCGTCTTCGATGAAGCTCGGCAAAAACGCGCGCGAACATTGCACCAGGTCGCGGCCGGAGCTTTCGGACCGGTCCGTACGTTTGCGCCACAGCGCGTCGACCGCAAGTACGATGTCGCCGTGGGTTTCCAGCAGCGCATCCAGGATGTAGCGTCGGAACAGGATATCGCCATAGGCAATCACGGTATCGCCGGACAGGCGGCCTAGTGCGCAGGCGAGTGATGCGGCCTCGCCCGTGGCTTCATAGGCGTCGTTATCGATATAGGTCAGGTTCGGCAGGTCCACCGCCTCTTTCGCATACCCCCTAACCACCGCGACGTCGCGGATACCGGACTGGTGAAGTGATCGGGTCAGCCGGCGCAGCAGGGGCTGGCCCTGAACTTCGACCATGCATTTCGGCCTGTCTTCCGTCAGCGGGCCCAGCGCGCTGCCACGGGTGGCAGCGAGAACGATGCCGCGCGGGGCGTCACCATCCGTCGGTAGGTAGCGGTCTTCCGCGTCTTTAAGTTCGTCATTTCCGACAAGCTTGAAGATGTCCTTCACCGTGGCGATGCCATCTTCCAGCCCGATCACGCTTTCCTCGTCGTGAATGCGCTTTGCGGCGGCGCGCATGGCGCTTATCGAGGCGCGGATGGAATGGTTTGCCCAGATCACGGCGCCGACGCCGACGGCGCGGAACTGGCCGGTCGGCGTGCCGTAATAAGTAGTGGGGACAATGACGACCGGGCAGGAATCGTCCCATTCCTGCATGAACGATATGATCTCGTTGGCGCTGGATTGTTTGGAATGGATCAGCACCGCATCCGCGCCCGCATCGCGATAGGCGTGGGCGCGTCTCAGCGCCTCATCGAGCCCCCAGCCTGATATCAGTGCTTCGACCCGCGCGACGAGAACGAAGTCCGGATCGGTCTGGCTATCCTTACCGGCTTTGATCTTGCCGCAAAATTCATCCATGTCGGCCAGCGGCTGGCCGTCGCCTATAAAGGAATTGGTCTTTGGAAACAGCTTGTCCTCGATGCAGGCGCCGGCGATGCCGCGCTGGCACAGCTTAGCCACCAGGCGGCGGACATTGTTGAAATTGCCGTAGCCGGTATCGCCGTCCATCAGGATCGGGATCGACGTGGCGTCGGCCATGAATTCCAAGACTTCCAGTACTTGAGTCCAGGACGCCTCGTTGGAATCGCGCACCCCCAGCGCCGCCGACATCGAAAGGCCCGACGCCCACAAGGCCTCGAATCCGGCTTCTTCGGCGATTTTCGAGGACAGCCCGTCATGGGCCTCCATCAGGAAGCCGAGTTCTGGACCTTCAAGCAGCGCGCGCAGACGGGCTGCTTTGCTCGCGTTTTCCGGTGTGCCGGCTTGTCTGCTGCCGGGCGTTAGGTTTGTGCCCATCAGGGGTGGATTTCCGCCAGTTTTCGGGAGGATAACCGCTTTGTTACAGAAACCGCCGACTCGGGCAAGCACGGGGGCTTGCGAGCCGCGCCGACCCCTAGCGCATCGCGCACGGCCCTGCGCAGTTCGTCCATTCCGGGATTAGTTTTTTTGGTGTTTTTGGCGTGAATGAAATGTAGCCACGGTCTGCCCTGACGGTCGAAAACGTACACCGTCGGTATACGTTTCGCGTCATCGTAAAGCTTTACTGTTTCCCCTGTCCCTTTCAGGATCGTGAAAACCGGCTGGTGCCGATCGAGCAACCTTTTCAGTCGCTGGCCGTTATCCTGGAAGCTGGGAAAACCCTCGATCAGATTGACCGCCACGATGGTCAGCCCGTCCGCCGCAAGGGATTAATGCAGAAGGGAGAGATATTCAAATTAGGTGTTGTAGGACAGGCACCAGCTATCGAAAAAAGATACGATAACCGATTTTCTATCACCTGGTTAGCCGATAACGGATGCCCATCCAAATATTTCAGCGACAACAGGTTTTCGGTTCGCCGCTGATCCAGGTTTACGGGTGTTGCCATTCCAGCAGTCACGAAAAGTATCGAGAGAAAACTGGCGGCTAGTGCCTTCATATCAGCCGGCCGCCGCGTATTGCGCGACTTTCTGTTCTATTTTGCGCATCAGGGCCTCGAAGCCCCTACGGCGCAGAACACTGGAATATTCGGACCGTTTGGTCGCCAGTTCAGAATAGGATTGCTTAAGGTAAACATCGATCACTCGCCAGCCGCTTTTGAACTGGTGCATCAGGTAGTTGATTTCAACCGTATCGGCCTTGGGCCGTAGAATGGCCGTTTTGACAAGCACCGTCTTGTCCCGCATTGGCTTCACCGCCCGGATCTCAAAACTTTCTCCGGACCACCCGTCGAAGCGGCTTGCATAGGTGGCAATCGTCAGCCGACTGAAACCATCGACTAGGCGCTGCTGCTGGTTCTGGTTAAGATTGCGCCAGCGCCGGCCAAGGACGATGCGCGCCATGACCGGTAGATTAAACACCGTGTTCAGCCGGGGTGCCAAGAAATCCCGCCGTCCCGAAAATCGAAGTGCCTCCGCGTTTTTCATCATATAGAGTAGACTATCGTTCAGACTTTTGACCATGGCCTCCGGCGGCGCGACGGTCTGGGTCTGCGCGATTGCGGCGGTTGCGGAAAAGACCAGAACGCCGGCCAGAACAGCGATACGTCTCAGAATTTTGAATACCAACCTGTGTCTCCCGCTGCTACAGCGCCATGATGGTATCAGATAATGTGGGGTTGGCGCGCGGTGGTTCAATTAGCCCGGCAATGACACTCACGCTGAATTTGTCTAGGCTGCGCTCGACACCACCGCCCAGAAACTTTCCCGAAGAGCCCCTTTCATGAAAATCGTGCGTGCCTGCATCCTTGCTGCCGGAACCGGGAGGCGGTTGGGTGATGTCGCGGACAAGCCACCCAAGGCGTTGTTGGAATTCGGCGGAAAGACTCTTCTGGCTCGCCATCTCGAGAACCTGGCGGGAATCGGGGTAGACAGTGTCGCTATCGGCACCGGATACAGGCGGGAGGACCTTGAGTCGGAAGCGCGCAATTCAGGTTTTCCGGGTGAGTTGATCTTTGCTGAAAACCCGGACTTTGAAGATGGCAGTGTGATTACGCTCGCGGTTTTGGGAGAGGCACTTGTTTCCGTCGGCGGACCCGTGATCTTAATGGATGCGGACGTATTGTATGATTCCCGTCTGATGACCCGTTTAGCCAACACTTCCCACGAGAACTGCCTGCTAGTGGACCGCGATTTCGAGGACGGGGACGAACCAGTGAAGGTATGCTTCGATGAGGCTGGACAGATCGTCGATTTCGGCAAAATTGTGGGCACGCCGTTCGAATGGTATGGCGAATCGGTGGGGTTTTTTCGGTGGTCGGCCCAAACTGGCGCTGATCTTATTGCCAGAGCCAATACACGTATCGATAACGGCGACCGGGAAGCGCCTTACGAGGAAATAATTCGCGACGCCATTCTCGCTAATCCGGCAGATTTCGGGCATGAGGACATCACTGGCACCCCCTGGCTGGAAATCGATTTCCCGCAGGATGTTGCGCGGGCGGAAGCCGAAATTTTGCCCTTGATCGAAACGGGAATCGGCTGAATTGGAACCAGATTACCTTTGAATCGGCTTATATGATCTCGATGGGGTATGTCAGCGTTTGAAATTCCAGAGTATTTAAATGCGTCTTATTTCTATTGCCCTGCTTGCGTCATTCGCGGTCGCCGCCCCGGCCTCCGCCCAGTTGTCCGATATCCTGTTGGGGCCGAAAACCCTGATCGACCGGGCGATCGAGGCACGGTCGTCATCTGATATCGCGCGTGACAACGCCATTGTCATTGATGTGAACAAGGTCATGGCGAAGCTCGGCACCATCAAGGCATCGACAGAGATTTATGAACAACGCCTGCTCGTAACCGGCATTTTCTCCGATGCGAAAACCTACAAGCAATTCGAAACCGGCGTCCGCAAGGTCGATGGCGTGAAAAAGCTCTATTGGCAAGTCACCTATATGACCGATAAAGCCAAGGAAGACGCCATTGCCGGTGGCCGGATGATGGATTGGCCAGATGTTTTAGTGTTCGAAGCCAAGGCCCAAGCACGGCTGATTGGCACGGCGGGTGTGGCAGATGTGAACTTCCGGGTCACAGCCGATCCGTATGGCAACCTCCACCTTCTAGGTCGCGCACGGTCGCGTGAAGAACTCAAGAAAGCGATTGCTAGGCTGGAAGAGGGCGACGGTGTGAAGAAAATCCACAACTACGCGGTCGTTCGTCCCTGACCGCATTAAAGGGCCGTTTTCCGTCGCGCCCGAATAAAAGCGCCGCCACTATCCGAATACTCACTTAACAGTTTTTCCTCCAAGCCGGGAAGGGTTCTACAGATTTTGCCATCTCAACCGCCTGACTCGGTGACCCCTCCGAGGACGGCGATGTTTTTTTTGTGCGATAGATGCGACGATCTCGCGCCTGTTAGGAAGCCGGCCCTGTTTATCGGAAAATAAGAAATTTAAGTTTTTGTTTTTGGTGACCAGAAGGTCACATCCTACTGTCCGGTGAAACCGTATTTTTCAAACCTCCTGTATGTGGCTGCGGCCGCTCGAAGTTGAACACAGCACCAAGAAAGGGTCTCTGATAAATTTTTGACTTTGTCATGTGACAAATGCTCGGCAATAAAAAATCAAATCTCGACACGAACTGAAAACGACGAAAACAGACCGGTTCAAATAGCGCCGAAGAACGGGGCCGCCGCGTCTGCTGTTTTTGCGAGCGCCTTCCTGGCCTTGTGGTCGGATATTGCGAGCCGGACCATGGGAATAATTTCGCTTGGTCGCCGCATCGTCGATTTCAAGACCGCGAGCGAATCCGTCTCACCGGTGCCGGTGAATCCTTCCATTGCGGATCTCGGTAAGTTCAGATCCGCTGGATCCAAGATCACCCTCAGCGCCATGAAAGGTATGGCTGCATTGACACTAGCACGCGCGACCGTCGCACTTTCCATGTCCACGGCGGCGGCGCCAGTATCGGCGTGGATAGATTGCTTTTCAGTGCTTCCGACAACGGACATGTCCGTCGATGCAAGGGCCGCCTGTTCGACCAGTGTATTGCCTAGCAAAATAGATCTCAGGCGGCGCTGCCATTCGCGGTTTGTATAGAAGGGTGGGCTGCCACCCTGCGCACCGAGATCGTGTATTGCCGTGGCGACGATAGCCGTTCCCGCGGGAATATCCGGTGCGCACCCGCCTGCCACCCCGAAGGATAACAGTGCGCTGACACCGAATGTCATTAACTCCGCCACAGCCCTACCCGCATTTTCGGGGCCTGGTCCACCGCTGAGGACCATAATTCCATCCTGACCGGGCGCGTTACTTGCCGCGACTGCACGACGGGCGATGTCGGCCTCGAACTGCAAGCCGGTCACGATACCGAGGCGAAACGCGGGTGAGGGGTATGACGTCATTAATTGTTACTATAGCCCCATACAGGCACCGCGTTCAGGCCTTTCCAGATATGCAAGAAACGTGGTCGCCTCCCCGGCCTGCGAGTGTTAGGTTCCGGATCCTTCATTCCGGGACATCATTCGTGGCAACCGATCCAGCAACCGCTCCGTCCGGCGAAAGCCTCATCGACGGCCCCTACGCATGGCTGAGGCTCGGTTCGTCCGTTGCCCTGGGCACGATGGGTAGCGTCGGTTTCTGGGGGGTGGTCGTCATTCTGCCGGCGGTGCAATCGGAATTCGGTGTCGACCGGGGTGATGCCTCCATTCCCTATACCCTGACCATGATCGGGTTCGCTGCCGGTAATGTCCTATTCGGGCGTTATGTGGACCGTCTGGGAATCGTCATTCCGCTGATTGCGGCGGCGTTTGCCACGGCGATTGGGTATGCTGGGGCCGCCGCCGCAACCAATATCTGGCTATTTGCGCTT
>CAJWUK010000090.1 GCA_913047365.1 uncultured Alphaproteobacteria bacterium
ACGGCGGCTGGCGGGATGATTCCCTGGCCGGCACCTATCTGGGCGCGCGGCAGGACGGGTACGAAGGCATCACCGTCGGCATTATCGGATTGGGGCGCATCGGGTCACGCCTGTGCGATCTTCTGGCGCCGTGGCGGGTGAACCTGATCGCCTACGATCCCTATGTCGATGAATCAAAATTCGCGCACCACGATGTTCGGTCCGTTGATCTGGACACCCTACTGGCGACATCGGACGTGGTTACGCTTCACGCCAACCTGACAGAGGAAACCGAACATCTGATGTCGGAGGCGCAGTTCGACCTGATGAAGCCGACGGCCATTCTGCTGAATGCGGCACGTGGGCCAATCGTTGAGGAAGACGCCCTGTTCTTCGCACTAGACCGCAACAAGATCGCGGGTGCGGCGCTCGACGTGTTCGAACAGGAACCGCTGGATCTTCAATCGCCATTACGAGGACTGGAAGACAAGGTACTGTTGTCACCACACATGGTCAGCGCCAACAAGGGTGCCAGCCTTGAACCTGCCGTGCCCTGGGCGATAAACGCCGCGCTGACCGCATTGCGCGGCGAAATTCCGCGTCATGTGGTCAATGAAGCCGCAATCCCTAAATTTCTGGAACGCTTCGGTGGGAAGAGCCTAATCTAGTTCCGCCGCATGAAGTCCGTCAGCACCTGCGCGATTTCCGGCTCGTAGGGCGCCCAATCCGGATAGGGAATCAGCGGCACGTCTTCGTCTTCTAGGCCCAAATCGTGTAGCTCGCTGCCGGGAATGCGCTCGTGCGCCGCCTTTCCGCTTGCAGAGGCGTGTGTATTGTCGTTTCCGGGGATGACGATGGTCGGCATTTTCAGATTGCTCAGTTCCTCGTCGGTCACGCCCATTACGGGATAGTGCGCACCTGCTTCGAACAGCTCCTTCCATCGGGAAAGCGTCGCGATGAAATCAGCCGGGTCCATGGTCATCAACTTTTCCCGGTTGGCGGCATTGCTGTCGATCCGCTCCTTCCACATATCGGTGGCACAGACGGCTTCCATACCGCCCTGCCTCGCGGCGTCGATGAACTGACCATAATACATTTCGGGCAGGCGCTTGGCCGGAAATTCGCCGCCCGTGACCCGCAGCAGCAACAACGCACGGGTACTTCGGGGATGGCGAATACCGAACATGATGGCCGTACGCGCGCCGGACGACGAGCCGCCAATAAATGCCGGCGACGCTTCCAACTGTTTCAGGAGGAGGTCCAGATCGTCAGCCCAGGTGGCCTCTTCTACCTCGTGCGCTTCCAGCGCGATGTCGGACGATCCGGTATTACGTCGATCGTGCAGTAGCACCCGGAACCCTTCACCCGCTATTCGTTTCGCCAGCGGAATGAATTCCTGATACCCACGCCGCCCGCCGGTGATCAAAGCGACCCAGGGTCCCTCATCGCCAAAGGTTTCATAGTTGATTTTGAGGCCGCGGATGGATGCTATCGGCATGATTGTTCCCTTTTGGCGATCTGTTTATGAAATAGGGCATGACAGATCAGGACCCGTATGCCAATTGCGTGGGCCGTTCCTGAAAACTACATTCTCTTTCAATCAGGAAAAAAACAAAAAAGATGGAGGGGGCGAATATGAAAACCAGTACCGACAGAGTTCTGACCACCCATGTTGGCAGCCTGCCGCGTCCAAGGGGCCTCGTCGGCTTCATGATAGCCGAGGACAACGGCGAGAGTTTCGACGAAGCGTCGTTTGAAGCCGCCCTTACGAACGCCGTCAGCGATGTTGTGAAGCATCAGAAAGACCTTGGCGTCGATTGTGTCAGTGACGGGGAGTTCAGCAAGCGGGGCTTTGCAGTCTATGCCCACGAACGGCTTACTGGGTTGGAACCGACCGGCCGGGCAAGGCCTTCGCCGTGGGAAATTTCGCGGGAATCGGACGAATTTCCCGAATTCTATGCGGACGAAGCCAAGGCCAAGGACCGCAAACCCACCCGGAGCAGCATGCAGATGAGCTGCACCGGGCCGGTATCCTACAAGGGCCAGGCACAGCTCGATCGCGATCTCGCCAATCTTCAGGCCGCGTGCGATGCCCACGGTGTCGAGGAAGCGTTCATACCAGCGATTTCTCCGTCGGACGTGGTCGGCAACCAGTTGAACGAGCATTACGCAACCGAAGAGGAGTTCCTATATGCCGTTTCGGATGCTCTGAATGTCGAATATAAGGCCATTGTTGATGCTGGCTTCATGCTGCAGATCGACGACCCACGGCTGATTAACTACTACGTCAAAAATCCGCAGCTAAGCGTCGATGAGTGCCGGAAATGGGCCCACGAACAGGTCGAAGCAATCAACCATTCACTGAACGGCATCCCGGAAAACCGCATCCGCTATCACACCTGTTACGGCATTAATATGGGTCCCCGCGTTCACGACATGGAAATGAAGGACTATGTCGACATCATACTGAACATCAAAGCCTGCGCTTATTCCTTCGAGGCGGCGAACCCCCGCCACGACCACGAATGGCGGCTATGGGAAACAGTGGATCTGCCGGACGACAAGGTTCTGATACCGGGGGTAATCACCCATTCATCCGTCCTGGTGGAACACCCGGAACTGGTAGCCGACCGGATCGAACGCTACGCCAACGTCGTGGGACGCGATCGGGTCATCGCCGGTGGCGATTGCGGCTTCGGCACCCAAGCCAGCGCCGAACCGGAAGTTCATCCGACCATCGTCTGGGCCAAGTTCAAGGCCATGAGCGATGGAGCGAAATTGGCGAGCGACCGGCTCTGGAAATAATCAGGAAACAGTGACGAATTGCGAATCAATTCGAACGAAATTCGACGGGCAAACCAATCTGGCAGACAGGTTGATCTGGTTCGCGTTCCGGAAGAGGGTGTGTCGGGAAATTCCTATATGATGATGGTGGACAACAACAGCAGCGATATTGCCACCCATATTCAGGAATGGCTTAAAGAAAAAGGCCTGACCTCTTCCTGACCGGATAACACCTTAAGGACGAAAGGCCGCCCTCCGATTTAGGAGAGACGGCCTTTCCATTGTCAGACACGGTCCGTGGGGACCACGAATTCGTCAACTCAGGCGAAGCGAACCCCGTCAGAGGCAACGATCCAGATCCGCGCAGCTCCGGGCCGCGCCGTTAGACAATGAGACACTGGATCACCTCCTTTCGATTGTTAAAAACCGGGATTGAGTATGGGTCCGCGGCTGAATCGCTGCAAGCGGAGTTTCGACCTCAATTCAAGGGAACAGTTGCGAAATTCAATGTTCATGATCAAATCTGAGCGGGTAATCGAGGCTAACGAGCCATCGGGAAAAAACCCAATTAGCAGCCCGGTAAGGCGGAACCGGTTCGACTTGATCCGGTAACGATGTGTAGACTGGGAGAAAACAATCACAAGTCCATATGCGGACAAGCCCAATCGGGAAACGATAAATGAATACCAGCGCCAACCTTCTCTCAAATTTGATGGCATGCCTGAACCAGGGCGATATCGACGTCGTCGATCTGACCCATACGCTGGGACCGGCCACGCCCATGATCAAAGTGCCGGAAGGTCATGGCAAACAACCGCCACAAACCAGCCTCGAAACGATTTCCGATTATCGGGAAGACGGCGGATATGCGCGCTGGAGTACCCTGACAACAGCCGAACATTCAGGCACCCATTTCGACACGCCAAGCCACTGGTTCACCGGAAAGGATCTGGAAGCCGCCACGACCGATACCATCGCGGTGAAGCGGTTCGTGGCCCCGGCCTGCGTGATCGACTGCGCCAAAGACGTTTCAGAGGATGAGGATTTCATCCTCACAGCCGAACGACTGGAATCCTGGGAGGGCGAACACGGCCGCATCCCTGCGGGTAGCTGGGTATTGCTTCACAGCGGCTGGGCTGGCCGGTTCAAAGATGCGGACAAGTTTCTGAACCAGATCGACGGCGTCGCCCATTCGCCAGGCCCCGATCCGGATGCCGTGCGTTTAATGATCGCCCGCGACGCCTGCGGCTACGGAACGGAAACCATTGGCACCGACCACGGAAATGCCAATCAGTTCGATCCGGTGTTTCCGGCGCACAACCTAATGCACGGGGCGAACAAGTTCGGGATGTCCAGCCTTAATAATTTGAACAAACTGCCGCCGACCGGCGCGGTGATCCTTACCGCGCCGCTGAAAATCGTCGACGGATCGGGCAGTCCGTTGCGGGTTCTGGCTTTCGTGCCAAACGCCGCCTGACCACCCTACTTCATCGCGTGAACAAGAAACGTCGACAAAGAGGGAAAGGCGATGATCAGAATAAGGGCGAAAAGCATTGCCAGCGCGAACGGCGCAGAACCCGCGAAAATTTCTTTTAGCGAGATATCGGGTCGATTGAGCGTGGAATGCACGACATAGACAGCCAGTCCCAATGGCGGCGTCAGCAGGCCGATTTCCGTCGCGATGACCGTTACGATGCCAAACCAGATCAGATCGATCTCGTAGAATTTTAGTGCCCCGACGAATAGCGGCACCATGATCAGCATGATTGACACGGAGTCGACAATGGTGCCCAGAATGATGACTATAACTACATAGAGCGCCAGCATGCCGTAGAACCCGGCGCCGAGCTCATTAAAGATTTCAGCCATTTCGCCCGGCAGACCGGACAGTCCCAGCATTCGGCTATACATGCTGGCCGAGATTATCAGGAAAAGGAGGGTGGCGGACACCTTGCCGGTATCGATCAGGACGGCCCAGAGGCTTTCGAGCGTCAGCCTACGCCGCAACAGAGCGAAGAGCAGCGCCAGAAATGCACCTGCGGCGCCGGCCTCGACCGGTGTAAAAACACCGCCATACAACCCACCCATAACCAGCATGATGAGCGTGGCGATCGGCAGAACCTTCACCCAGACACTGCCGGTTATTTCTTCTTCGTCTGCGGCGGTCTGATCGCCGTCATCGAAAGTGCCGCTGGTAAAAACCATCCGGGGCAGGTACCGCGCCATCAGGTAGATCACGCCACAATAAACGATGGTCAGCAGGATGCCGGGTCCGATGCCCGCGATAAACAAATCGCCCACGGATTCTTCAACGATAAGGGCGTAGATGATTAGTAATACGCTTGGAGGGATCAGCATCCCCAGCACCGACGAGCCTGCCACGGTGCCAACCGCAAAGCGGCCGGTATAGCCGTGGCGCATCATTTCCGGTACGGCGATCTTGGAAAACACGGAGGCGGAAGCGACCGACACGCCGGTGATGGCAGCAAATATGGCGTTGGCGACGACCGTGGCCATGCCTAGCCCGCCGCGCACGCGACGCAGCATCAGTTGTCCAATCTCATATGCATCTCGTCCCATCCCGGCGACTGACACCAAGAATCCCATCAAGACGAAAAGGGGAATGACAGCAAACACGAAATTATTGACCGTCTGATGTGAGGATATCCAGAGCAGGTTTATGGCAACGACGGAGTTGCCCTTGATGATCCAGGTGCCGACGAACGAAACCAGCGCTAGAGTAACGGCGATGTGCATCCCCAGATAAATGAAGACCAACATCGCTATCACGGATAACAGTGCTATTTCGAAGGCTTCCATTTTTCTTATACCTGCCTGATATCCGGAAGCAGTTAAGCGTTGGTGGCGGGATTGATCAACTTCCGAACGTCCCGGGCGGCAAGCATCAGAAACTGAAGACCAGTCAGGGTGCATCCGATAAAGACAATCAGAAGGCGCGGCCAGTCGGGAAATGCAAAAACGCCGATCACGCCGACATAAAAGTCGCTGTCATAGGCATCCAGCCACTTGGGCCACGCGACCGAGATGATCGCCCCCATCAGGACGACGCCTGCAATGCAGAACAGAGCATTCAAAGCGTGCCCAAGTCGTGGGCGCGACGCTAACAGCCGGTTGATCAGCGCATCCGACCGCGTCATCGCACCCGACCGCAATGTGTAGGAGAGCTGAAGATACAGAATCGCGACCACCGAAAGGGTCACCATTTCGGTGGTTCCAGCGATTGGGGAATTGAAGAGGAACCGCCCGATAATGTCGGCGACAACCGCCAGCATCATCAGCATGACCCAGACCGCCGCTAGGGCATTCGTGGACCAGACGGCGGAGCCCACAATGCGGTCGCAGAAATCTAGAACGCGCATAAAAGTTTCCTCGCCGCCCCGACTACAGTGCAAAAATTTCCCGACGCCACAAAACGCAGCGCCGGGATTCTCCTTGAGATCGGATCAGAAATCTATTCCTTATCCCAGTTTCGCACGACGATCTGCTTGTTGTCGCGCATGTAGTCCATGAAGGTCTTCAGCATCTTGGTGCCTGGGAGACCGGCTTTGTCCTGCCGTTTGGCCCAGGCCTGGGCAACATTCGGCATGGCGAATGCCCATTTCTTACGCTGTTCGGCGGTCAGGGTCGTGGTCGTCTGGCCGAATTTCTTGTTGCAGACCCCTGCGCCCCACTTGGCGCCGCCCAGCGTGGCCGCGTCAGCACCCGCGGTCCATGTGGCCGAAGCGGTCTTGATGGCGGCCTGAACCTCACCCGGCATCTTCTTCCAGGAATCCTTGTTGGCGGTCAGCAGGGCATTTGATATCGCGCCGAAGCCGGTGTTGAGCTGGTGCGGCGTTACCTCGCAAAACTTGAATGCGGCCATGACCTGCTGCCACAACACGCTGCCTTCATACACGCCAGTTTTCAGAGAGCTGTAAACCGTGGCGAGGCCTTTCAGAATAACGGGAACGCCCCCGACGGAAGACACCCAAGGCGCGTTGGACCCAACGGCACCAATTTTCATGCCCTTGAGATCTTCCACGCGGGTGATCTTTTTCTTGGTCCAGATGGCATAGTTCTCCGCCGTACCTGCGAGACCCAGAACGGATTGGTTGAACCGTTCCGCCTGTTTGCCCATTTCCGGATAGGTGGCCAGAAGTTTCCCCATCGCCGCTGTTGTCGTGGGCAGGTCAACGGATGTGAAAGGCGTTACATAACCGATCTGATACAGCGACAATTTCGACGGATGAAACGGCCCGGGGACGATGCCCAGGTCACCGAGTCCCGTCTGCACGCCCTCCAGTTCGCCGCGGACCTTGACGACCTGACCGCCAAAGCCCTTGATCCAGGACACCTTGTAATTGCCGGTCTTCGCCAGAATTTCGTCGACCTTGGGCATAAATGCCTTAATGACCGCTCCGATGGGCGCATAGTGATGCGTATTGCCGGAAATAACGGTTATG
The DNA here is from genome assembly GCA_913047365.1 of uncultured Alphaproteobacteria bacterium. Classification (GTDB taxonomy): domain Bacteria; phylum Pseudomonadota; class Alphaproteobacteria; order MPNO01; family UBA830; genus CAJWUK01. The sequence goes on from CAJWUK010000090.1 coordinate 7,227, forward strand.
GTGAGCTTCTTCGCCGCATCAGCCGGAGCCGGCGTCAGCGACAACACCGGCAGGGCCAGCGCGGTGGCGGCCAGCAGGGAATAGAATTTTGTCGTAGGCAATTTTGCCATAGTCATTTTTGAATCCTCCTGTTTTAACGTGGATATTTTCATTCGTTCTTCGGATCTCCATTTCCTATGAGAGAGATTGTCCGACGATATGTCAATTTTCGATACCTGTTGGTGGCGCGTTGCGCGATCCAGACGGAACCCGAAGCACACGTACGCAAACCGCTCGTATATGAGCGACTGGTAAAAGGGCCAGGCCAGACCAAGCAGGTCGTGCACGCGAGCAGGTCGCGTGTATAAATATTGTCTAGGTTCGTCATTCGCCTTTGCCGCATTCATTCAAGGAATTCTGCGCCAATGCCATCCTGGGTAAGAATAGCCATCGGCGGGTCTGCGACCCTGCTGATCGGTATGGGAATTGGCCGTTTCTCCTACACGCCCCTCATTCCACCCCTGATCGAAAGCGGCGCGTTAACTGCAGCACAGGCGGGATATGTAGGCGCTTTCAATCTGTTCGGGTACCTGATCGGCGCCATAGCGGCACTTCGCATTCGGGCTAAATGGGGCGAAACCCGCACCCTGAAGGCCTGTCTCCTGATTTCGCTGCTCTGTCTATTTGCGAGCATTGCCGATCTCGGATTTATCTGGCTCATATTCTGGCGGTTTCTGGTCGGTGTCACCGTCGCGATCATCATGATCTGCAGTCTGGCTTTCGTAACCCGGTCGGCACCAGCCACTCGCTTGGGCCGCGCGACCGGGATCTGCTTCACCGGTGTCGGTGTCGGTATTCTGCTGTCGGGAACACTACTCCCGATTCTGCTGGAATTCAGCCTGGCGGCCGCCTGGACAGGGATGGCGATGATCGGGGCACTGGCCGTCGTCGTTGGGTTCTGGGGGCTGGGGGCTGACACTGCCGACAAGCTAATTGAGGCGGAAACTAAACCGACGATGCGTCCCTCGGTCTCCTGGGCCGTCTTCTGCCTGATCGGTGGCCAGACCATGTTTAGCCTTGGGCTGGTGCCGCATACGATTTACTGGGTCGATTACCTTGTACGGGGCCTGGAAAACGATATCGGGTTCGGCGGGTTCCATTGGGTGCTGTTCGGGCTGGGTGCCGTTTCAGGTACCTATCTGTGGGGCCGACTGGCCGACCGGGTGGGCTTCCGAATCGGTCTGGTGCTGGTATTTGCGGTTCTGGCAATCGGCGTTGCGCTGCCGGTGCTTCAACCGGCAGCCTGGGCGCTAGTGTTCTCATCACTGGTGGTTGGAGCCCAGCCCGGATTTTCAGCCATCATTTCCGGCCGAACGCATCAGCTCATGGGGCCCGCCCAAATGGCACAGGTCTGGCGCTGGATGGCGCTGACATCGGGTGTGTTTCAGGCTATCGGCGGATATGCCTATGTGTTTTTGTTCGACGCCACGGGCGATTATACCTTGGTCTTTTTGTTAGGGGGCGGGGCAATGGCGCTGGGGGCGCTTATCTCCCTTCTTCCGGCCGGCGCGGGGGTCACCGACCGCAGTTGAAACCCCGCCCCTTCGCTAGCGTCAGGCGGCCACCTGCCAACCACCAATCGTTAGGGGGTGCATATCGTAGGCCGCCTGATATTCGGCCTCGAACGCCTCATCCAGGGAAATTCCGTCCGCCTCGGCACGGTCGGCGGCCAGGTCGTCTGCAATTTCCCTGGCATGGGCGTCGCGTTCTTCTTCGCTCCAGCAGCGGTACAGCGCCCACTGGTCCGAATATTCATTCACCCATTCGCACCCGGTCACTTCCGACAACAGGGAATGGGCAAGATGATCCCGCGTATCGGCAAACAGGGTCGCACCGCGGATAAATCCGAAATCGTCGGTCGACAGCAGAAAGGCGGTCCCGCTGAAACGATCGCGGATAACGCATCCACGGTGGCTCAGATCGATATCCACTGGAACGGCGCGGCGGCTGTTCCAGCCGTAAAGCTGGCTGACGGGAATCTTCCGGGTGGGGAGAAAATCGGTATGCATGTTCTTGTCCTTTCGCGGTGACGATATTTTTCGGTTATTCGATGTTGAAAGATTACCCTCTTTATTCGTCATTTTCCGGGGTATAAGGAATGCGGAAGGAGACCCTGAATGTCCTACGCCAAACTGTCCGACATGCTTGATCTCGCCCTGGAACTGCGAGCCAGTTCCATCGGCCTAACCATCGACCAGCTGATGGACCGAACGGACCGCAGCCGAAAAACGGTAGAACGCATGTTACAGGGGCTGGCGGATCTGGGGCTGGATGCCGAACCCAGCCGGCTGGAAAGCGATCACCACCTGACCAAACGGTGGCGATTACGCAACGATCTGCCCGGCCCGATCCTGGCATTGCAGCCGCCGGAACGTGCGGCACTAGAGCGCCACCTGCAGGCCCTGCCGGAGGGCGCGGCGACACGCGCGCTGGCGAAACTGCTTGCCGGGCAAAAGCCGCTATCTAACCATCTGGCGGTCGATCAGGAAGAACTGATCAGCCGAACCGCACATATCGGCCGGACCGGCCCGCGCACCCAGGCAGACGAAGCCCAGATGGCGATCTTCGAACGTGCAATCCAGGGGTTCGAAAAACTGGAAATGCGGTATCGCGCTGTGGGCCGTCCGCGCGCGACATGGCGTATTGTGGATCCGCTAGGCCTTCTATTTGGCCGTTTCGGATACCTGGTCGCCGCGCGGGAGGGCATTGTCGTGACCTACCGTCTGGATCTGATCGATGACGTCAGACCGACGGGCAGGATCTTCGAAGCGCCCCGCGGCTGGAACATGAAGGACTGGGCAGCCAACAGTTTCGGCATCTATCACGGCGACGACATATTGGAGGTTCGCTTGCGCTTCACCGGTGAAGCCGCCAAACGGGCCGAAAGGGTTCGGTTCCATCCCAGTCAGAAGATGCGCAAAACCCGCGGTGATCTGGTTGTGGAATTGTGCTGCCAGGGACACCGCGAACTGATCCACGAACTGTGCCACCCAGACTGGCTGGGACAGGTAAAAATCGAAGCGCCCGTCTCCCTCCGCGACGAGTTCGATGAGTACGTCGAACAGCTACGACGAGTGACGGCGTAGCCATTATACAAAGGCTAACGCTCAATCAGGCCACGGGCCGATAGCACGTAAAATAAAGCCGGGGGCGGATGGCGGACGGGGTGGGATTCGAACCCACGATACGGGGTTACCGCATACACGCTT
>CAJWUK010000091.1 GCA_913047365.1 uncultured Alphaproteobacteria bacterium
TCGACGAGGCAGGCCAGGGCAATGCACTGGGCGTTGCCGATCCGCCGTCCGACCCACATCCACAATCCGACTGACGGCACAGCCGACAAGCCGACCGTCAGCCAGATATAGGGCTCGATGGGGGCCAGGCTTGCGGATTGTCGGACAAGGACAGAAATGAACGTCGCCGTGATGACATAGCCGAAACCGAATAGACCATAGGCCACCGCCAGCGGCACGATCCGGCGGTCAACAACCGCCTTGCAAGGTGGGGCAGGCGGCGCGGTCTCTCCGATGCCGGGCGGGATCAGATACAGAACGGCAAGAAACCCCAGTCCAGCCAGTACTGCGGATGTCATCCACTGCCCGGTCCAGCTAATGGAGAGTGCGCCGAGCGTCGCAACGATGATAGCGGACACCGCCATGCCCGATCCGACACCTGCGTAATGATAATGGGCCAGCGCCGGGCGGTCAGCGGCGGTAAGCCGGTCGATGACCAAGGCCGATCCGAACACCATCACCAGCGCGCTGCAGACGCCACTCACGAAGCGGAGAAACAGGAATCCCGTAATGGAAATCGTCAGCGCCATGGCGCCAATGCTTAACGCGCTGACGGCCAGCGCCCCAAGAAGCCATACGCGCCTATTGGCGGACAGGAGGCCAGTGGCACCGGCAAGCGCGCCCAACAAATAACCCAGGAAGTTGGCGGCGGCGATGAAACCGGCCTGAGATTCCGTCAGGCCTATCGCATCGGTCATGTAGGGCAGGATAGGCGTATAGACGAAGCGTCCAATCCCCATTGCCGCCGCCATTGCAATAAGGCCGCCGATAGCGGCATGAATGGGAGGGCGCGACACGGTCATCTCAACGATTTAGCCCTTAGTATCCGCCTAGTCGATGCCGGGCCGGACCATAACGTAGGACCCTGGGGCGTCTTCAATGGCTTTCATCATACCTTTGCCGGGGTCGCGGGCCTTTACCTCGCCACCGGCATGTTTGCGCACCCATCTGTCCCAGTCAGGCCACCAGGATCCCGCATGCTCCTTCGCGGTATCAAGCCATTCTTCGGGTGTGGCTGATTTCTTGATATTGGTGCAGTATGAATACCGGTTGGAGGCGGGCGGATTGATGACACCGGCAATATGACCGGAAGACGCCAGCACGAATTTCGTCCGCCCGCTGTAGAGCTGGGTCGCCTTGTACGTCGATTTCCAGGGCGCAATGTGATCTTCCTTGGTCGACAGGATATAGACCGGCACCTTGATCTTAGTGAGGTCTATCTTCACGCCGCCCAGTTCTAGCCCACCCGGCCTCGCCAGCGCGTTTTCCTGATACATGTTGCGTAGGTAATACGAATGCATGACCGCCGGCATCCGGGTTGAATCGGCGTTCCAGAACAGCAAGTCGAACGGAAACGGTTCCTTTCCCATCAGGTAGTTATTGACAACGAACGACCAGATCAGGTCGTTGGCGCGTAGCATGTTGAAGGTCGTCGCCATTTCCGAACCTTCCAGGTAACCGCGCTCAGTCATCCTTTCTTCCAGACTGGCGAGCTGTTCTTCGTCGATGAACACGCCGAGCTCTCCGGGTTCTTCGAAATCCACCAATGTGGTGAAGAAGGTGGCGCTGGCGACGCGGTCATCGCCTTTTTCAGCCATATAAGCCAGCGTCGTTGCGGTCAACGTGCCGCCGATACAATAGCCGATGATATTTACCTGATTGGAACCAGCGGCGTCACAGACGGCACCGATGGCAGTCAGCGGGCCTTCCAGCATGTAATCCTCGAAGGTCTTTTCGGCGAGTTTTTCATCAGGGTTTACCCAGGAGACGACGAACACCGTGTTGCCCTGATCGACTGCCCATTTGATGAAGGAATTCTTCTCGCGCAGATCGAGAATGTAATACTTGTTGATCCACGGCGGCACAATCAGCAGCGGCGTCTTGCGGACCTTTTTCGTGGACGGGCTGAACTGAATTAGTTGCAGCAGATCGTTTTGGAACACCACCTTGCCGGGGCTCTTCGCGATGTTTTCGCCCAGCTCGAACGCGTCATCGTCCACATGTTTGATGCGGAGCCTACCTTTACCCTCCTCAAGATCGTTGAGAAGATTGGACAGGCCCTCCACCAGATTCTGCCCCCTGGTTTTCGCGGTTTCGCGCAGAACTTCCGGGTTGGTGATCGCGAAATTTGTGGGCGACATCGCATCCATGAACTGGCGGGTATAGAAATCCACCTTGCGGGCGGTTTCGTCTTCCAACCCATCAGTTTCGCGGACGGTGTTGATCATCCATCGCGACGTCAACAGATAGGACTGTTTAATGTAGTCGAATATCGGGTTTTCGCTCCACGCATCGTCCTTGAATCTGTGGTCATCCGAGTCCGGTTCAGCCACGGTTTCCGCTTCCTGGCCGATCATCCGGGTGGCGGTCTGCTGCCACAGCTCTATGTAGCTGTTCCAGAGATTGGCCTGCGCCTCGGCTAGACGGGCCGGATCGGCCATTATACGCGCCGTCATTTCCATGAATGCGTTGCCAATATTTAAGGGATCGGCGTTTTTATTGGTTTCCATGTTCTGGCCGGCGACGAAATCGGAAACGATTCGCTGGCTTTGTTCAGCGATCTTCATCAACGTTTCGGAAAGATCAGTCGCGCTTGTGGAGCCGTCGGTTTCATTCGTGGCGGTGGCCATCCCACGATCCTTTATTGTGTTTCGTCACATAAGGTTTAATTTGCAGGCACTTTGAACGAGTTAGGGTAAAATACCCTCGGTCGGACGCGCCGAACTGTGCTATGTATAGTAGTGTAAAATATTGCAGCGCACAATAAATCATGGTGCAGCTAGGCTGATGGAAGGTTTGGCATTCATTGACGTAAAAACAAGGGCTTGCAAAAGATGAAACCGAATAGGACGGAACGCTTTATGCAAAATGAATATTCAAAGTTCGCGCGCGCAACAAGTCTTTTCGCGGTGCTGGCACTGGTGAGTGCCTGCTCATCCGTGCCGGACTGGGCAAACCCTGTCGAATGGTACGAAGGGGCGGTTGACGCCATTTCAGGGGAGGACGAGCCCAAATCGAACGCAGCCGCCAATGCCAACGCACTAAAAGAAATCTCCGGCGAAGGAAAGAAATTTCCTAAATTGGTCTCGGTTCCAGACCGTCCGAAAGCGCCAACCGCCGAAGAAAAAGGCCGGATGGCCCAAAACCTCGCCTCCGATCGCGAAAACGCCAGGTATGCCGAACGCTCCATCAAGCGTCAGGAGACCTCCCTGCCGCTACCGCCACCACCTCCGTCCCCGCCGTCCAGCAGGCCGGCTCCTGCGCCCATTACTCCCGCTCAGCGTGCGACCTCTGTTCCTCTTCCGGGTGCATCCAGTGTCAGGCCCGCGGTTACCGTGCCGGCACCGTCACCAATGCCCAGGGTCGCTGCATCATCCGTAACGTCGAGACTTTCGGCGCCCCCTGTTTCCCGACCGCCGCAGTTTGCCCCCCGCCCTGCTGTTCCGCAGGCGACTGTACCGCCCGGCGCAAATGTCCGTTCACTCGCCACACGGCCGAGTCCCAGCACACGATCCGTTGCCCGCATAGGCAATCCTAGCTTCGGCGCACCGCCTGCCGATATCGCGCTGGCGCTTAATTCCGGAACACCCCCCGTCCCCAGGTTTAGCGGTAAACTGGCAGCACCCCCTGTGCCTGGGACAGCCGCCGCATCTCCAGTCTCCGGCAATGGCGTGGCCAGCATCCGGTTTGAGGCAGGGTCCTCAAAGCTTTCTTCCGGCGATCGCCGGGTTTTGCGACAGGTTGTCAGCGCCTATCGCCAGCGGGGCGGCGGCATCCGCGTTGAAGGACATGCCAGCAGTCGGACCCGGAACATGGATCAGGTCCAGCATCACGTTGTGAACTTAAACGTATCGTTGAGCCGCGCTAACGCGGTTGCCCGCGAACTGGTTCGCCAGGGAGTTCCCCCACAGGCTGTATTTGTGGTCGCGATGTCGGATTCCAAGCCCATTTATTATGAGGTGATGCCGGCAGGCGATGCTGGCAATCAGCGGGTCGAGATTTATTTCGTCAACTGAAGATAATTAAGGAAAAAACGGATAGCCGCGATGGTCGAGACCTTCCACCGCATAAAACGACTGCCGCCTTATGTATTCGCTGAAGTAAACGATATGAAGGCCCGCGCCCGCGCGGCTGACGAGGACGTGATTGATTTCGGCATGGGTAATCCGGATTCGCCGACACCGCAGCATGTCGTCGACAAGCTGGTGGAAACGGTCGCAGATCCCCGCACCCACCGGTATTCGACGTCCCGCGGAATTCCTGGCCTGCGCCGGGCAAACGTCGACTACTACGCCCGGCGTTTCGGGGTGGAGATTGACCCCGAAACCGAAACCATTGTGACGCTTGGGTCGAAGGAGGGGTTTGCCAATCTCGCCCAGGCGATATCAGCGCCGGGCGATGTCATCATAGTGCCGAACCCCAGCTATCCGATCCATGCCTACGGATTCATCATTGCTGGGGCTGCGCTTCGTCACGTGCCTGTCGGTCCTGAGACGGATTTCATGGCTGAGTTGCAGCGCGCCGTGGAATACAGCGTTCCGCCGCCGCTTGCCCTAGTCATGAATTTCCCTGCAAACCCGACGGCCATGGTTGTTGATCTTGCGTTCTACGAAGAGGTCGTCGAATTCTGCCGTCATCACGGCATCATTGTTATTTCAGATCTGGCCTATGCGGAGATCTATTTCAATGGAAACCCGCCGCCGTCGATCCTTCAGGTGCCGGGCGCGAAGGACATCTCCGTTGAGTTCACGTCGCTCAGCAAAACATATTCCATGCCTGGCTGGCGGATAGGATTTGCCACCGGCAACGCCAAGATCATCGCCGCGCTGGCCCGGATTAAATCATACCTTGATTACGGTGCCTTCACGCCGATTCAGGTTGCGGCGACGGCCGCGCTGAACGGGCCACAGAATTGTGTCGATGAAGTGCGCGATGTCTATAAGCGCCGGCGGGATGTGATGGTGGACTCATTTACGCAGGCGGGATGGGACGTGCCCTCGCCGCCAGCCACCATGTTCGCCTGGGCACCCATACCCGAGCCATTTGCCCATCTGGGTTCGCTCGAATTCTCGAAATTGTTGCTGGCTGAGGCGCAGGTCGCCGTGTCACCGGGTTTAGGATTTGGTGAATATGGCGATGGGTTCGTAAGGATTGCGCTGGTGGAAAACCGTCACCGCATTAGGCAGGCAGCGCGGAATATCAAACGCTTTTTCGGCGATGCTGACAAAATACTGGAGCGCGCTGTTCAACGCGCTGCCGCCTCTTGACCCCTCCCCTTCGCATTGCGGTTGCCGGCCTTGGTACCGTTGGGGCGGCTGTCGTCGACATTCTTGTGTCTAAATCGGAACTGCTGTCCGAGCGTTTCGGCCGCGATGTTACGCTAACGGCCGTATCTGCTCGGGATAAGTCTCGCGATCGTGGGGTGGAATTGTCAAGTGTGGCCTGGTTCGACGATGCGGCGGAGATGGCAAGGATGGCCAACGCAGACGTTATTGTCGAACTGATCGGCGGCGAAGACGGTATTGCGAAGGCCGTTTGCGAAAATGCGCTTTCCGCCGGACGTCACGTCGTTACGGCGAACAAGGCTCTTTTGGCGCTGCACGGAACCGACCTGGCGAATGCAGCGGAGCAAGCCGGAGTCGCACTGGGTTACGAGGCATCCGTTGCCGGCGGGGTACCGGTTATCAAGGCGGTGCGCGAAGGCTTCGGAGGCAACCAGATAACCAGCATCCACGGCATTCTAAACGGTACTTGCAATTATATCCTGACCACGATGCGCTTGACCGGTCGTGCGTTTCACGACGTGCTGGCCGAGGCGCAGGAACTCGGATACGCAGAGGCAGATCCGACCTTCGATATCGATGGGATCGATGCCGCGCATAAACTGGCCCTTCTAGCCAGTGTCGCGTTTGGGTGCGAGGTCGATTTCGATGCGGTCCATGTTGAAGGCATTCGCCATATCAGTGCGGAGGACATCGCTTTTGCGGAGGAGCTGGGTTTTCGCATCAAGTTGCTCGGTATAGCCAATCGGACCTCCGATGGCGTCGAGCAGCGGGTCTATCCCTGCATGGTGCCGATGGATGCGCCGCTCGCCCATGTGGAAGGTGTGTTCAATGCCGTTGTTGTGGAGGGCGACGCTGTGGGTATAAGCGTACTGCAGGGACGGGGCGCTGGCGCCGGTCCGACCGCATCGGCTGTTGTCTCGGACATTGCGGATATTGCCCGCGGATCGATTGTACCCGTGTTTTCGGTGCCGGTGTCGCAGCTTTCTAAAAGCAGGACCGTTTCTATCGAAAGCCGCAGAGGTCCATATTATTTCCGGCTGATGGTGCTGGACCGTCCCGGCGTAATTGCCGAAGTTTCCGCAGTATTGAAGGATGAGCAGGTATCGGTGGAGTCGCTATTGCAGCGGGGACGTTCGGAAGAAGGCTCTGTGCCGGTGGTTTTGACACTGCACGAAACCGAAGAAGCAAACGTGCAGCGGGCACTGGATCGAATCAGTGCCCTGGATACGGTGGTAGAACCACCCTGTATGATTAGAATAGAACATCTATAGAAAAACCGCCGGGCAAAGCGGGCAGATGAGTAGGGTATAAAGGGAGAAACGGGATGGTCGATTCTGGCAAGATGGATCGTAATCTTGCGCTGGAAGTGGTTCGGGTGACCGAGGCGGCCGCTTTGGCGGCCTCGCGGCTGATGGGGCGCGGAGACGAACGCGCGGCCGATCAGGTCGCGGTAGACGCCATGCGGAACGCGCTGAACAGCCTCGATATTGATGGAACGGTGGTTATTGGAGAGGGTGAACGAGATGAAGCACCCATGCTTTTTATCGGTGAAGAGGTTGGCACTGGTAATGGTCCTAAAATCGATATAGCGCTGGACCCGCTAGAAGGGACAACGATTACCGCCAAGGGGTTGACCAATGCGCTTGCCGTCATCGCGATGGCGGAACACGGCGGTTTCTTGAATTCCCCTGATGTCTATATGGACAAGATCGCGGTCGGCGGTGGGCTGCCCGAAGGTGTTGTAGATATCGACATCGGACCAGAGGAGAATCTACAAAGCCTCGCCAAGGCCAAAGGGTGCGATGTCGAAGACATTGTCGCCTGCATTCTAGACAGGCCGCGCCACGAAGACCTGATCAAGAAAGTCCGGAATTCCGGTGCGCGGATCATGCTGATCTCGGATGGTGATATTTCTGGTGTTATGGCTACATCCGAAGAAGCGAGCGGTGTTGACATTTATCTCGGCAGCGGTGGTGCACCGGAAGGCGTGCTGGCGGCCGCCGCGCTACGTTGTATCGGCGGGCAAATGCAGGGTCGGCTGATTTTTCGGAACGACGACGAACGCGGCCGTGCCGAACGTTGCGGGATTACCGACTTTGACCGAAAATACGATTTGTTGGACCTGGCGAGCGGCGATGTGATGTTTGCCGCCACCGGCGTTACTAACGGCACCATGCTGAACGGCGTTCGCCGGTTCTCTGGCGGAGCAAAAACACATTCCCTAGTGATGCGGTCTAAATCCGGTACGGTGCGTTATATCGAGGCAGAGCACAACTTTAACCGTAAGACCGGTTTCGACCCGGCGGATAACTGATCGCCCGCGGATATGGATGACGGCAGGGCAGCCTCCCTAGCATTTCTGAACGTCGAACGATCATTGAACGGAAAACTTTGGCGCACGCGCCTGACCGACGAACGTACCGCACTCGCTATTTCCCAGAAAATTGGTGTGCCAGATGCACTGGGCAGGGTGCTGGCCGCCCGTGATGTTTCGCTGGACGACGCGGAGGCATTTCTGGATCCGAAACTGCGGGATCTTCTTCCTGATCCGTCCCACCTGCTGGACATGTCAGCGTCAGTCGACCGGATTGTGGCCGCGATCAATGCCGGCGAAAAGGTCGGCGTTTTTGCCGATTACGATGTGGACGGCGCCTGCTCGGGTGCATTGCTCACGCGATTTTTCTCAGCCCTTGGCCGTGATGTGATGGTCTATGTGCCGGACCGGATCGCGGAAGGGTATGGCCCGAACGCCCCGGCGCTGATGAAAATGAAAGAAGCCGGTGTTTCGCTGGTTCTGACGGTCGATTGCGGTACGACGGCATTCAGGCCTCTGGAGGAAGCGGCAGGCGCGGGGCTGGACGTCATCGTGGTTGATCACCATGTAGCGGAGCCGATGCTCCCCGAGGCCATCGCCATCGTAAACCCGAACCGGCTCGACGAGACCAGCCCTGTCGGACAGCTTTGCGCGGCAGGGGTGACGTTTCTTTTGATTATCGCGGTAAACCGCGCGCTGCGGGATGCGTTCTGGTATGGGGAAGGGCATAACGAACCGGATCTAATGTCCATGCTGGATCTGGTCGCTCTTGCCACCGTTGCTGACGTGGTACCACTTACCGGGGTGAACCGCGCGTTGGTGAGGCAGGGATTGTCGGTTATGGCGCATCGCCGGAACGCCGGTATTGCCGCGCTGGCCGATGTTGCCCGTTTGGATGAGAAGCCCGAAGCCTGGCATCTGGGTTTCGTGTTGGGTCCACGGGTGAACGCCGGTGGGCGGGTCGGGGAAGCTGGCCTGGGCGTGCAGTTGCTCACGACAAACGATCCCGATGTGGCAACTGGGCTGGCAACTCGGCTAGAGACATATAATTCGGAACGCCGCGAAATTGAGATGGCGGTATTGGATGCCGCGATGGCACAGGCCGAGCAACAGGCGTCCGGCGATACGCCACTGATTTTTACAGCGTCGGAGGGCTGGCACCCCGGCGTTATCGGCATTGTAGCCGGGCGTATTAAAGATACCTACAATCGTCCCACCTGCGTGATCGCCATCGAAAACGGGTTGGGCAAGGGCTCCGGCCGGTCGGTTCCGGGAGTCGAACTGGGGCCTGCGGTGATCGCCGCGCACCAGGCAGGGCACCTAGTGAATGGTGGCGGACACGCGATGGCCGCCGGTTTTACCTTGGCGGAAGACCGGATCCGCGACTTTCGGGAATTTCTATCCGATCATATTAGCCGGCAGACTTCGGGGTCGGTTATGCGGCCCGAAATCGGGATCGACGGCGCCGTCAGCCCGGAAGGCGCCACGGTTGAATTTATAGAGGCGCTGGAAGCGGCTGGCCCCTATGGGTCAGGCAACCCCCGTCCGAGATTTGTTCTACCGGCCGTAACCCCAATAAATGCTAGCATCGTCGGCACGGATCATGTGCGTTGTTTCTTGACGTCAATAGAAGGCGGGCAGCGTATAAAGGCGATAGCATTCCGTGCGGCCGGAACAGCGGCGGGAGACGCCCTTCTGAATTCTCGGGGAGCAGCCCTGCATGTTGCGGGCCACTTGAATATCGACACCTGGCAGGGGAACCGGCAGGCGCAGTTTGTGATCGAGGACGCCGCCCGTGCGGGTTGATGCCTCATTTCCGCCATATCCTCATTCCAAAGTTCGAATGGGAGGATCGGGAAGGATGGAAATCTCAATCGTCGATGTTGTGCAGCTCGTTCTGGTATTGCTTACCTGTCTTGGGGTTCTTTTATTTTCTGTAAGGTTCTGAGACCGTTCTTGATTGCCTGGCCGCGTGATATATTTTTAAGACCGCTGTAATCCAGAAAAGAAGCATAATAGGGTTATTTTGGGCACTAACCGTAATAAAGCTGGGCAACGCTCGCGCCGTTTTACGGCGGGCGAGCGGTTTTATCGCGTGATGCGGCTGCGTCTTATCATTCCGATGATTCGTTCCCGTCAGCCGCCGGAAAATACAGCACGCGCGGTTGCGGTGGGCTTGCTGTGGGCCTTTACGCCGACCTTCGGGGTTCAGATGGCTCTGACCTGCGTGCACTGGTATATCGCCAGGACATTCTTCAAGCGGGATTTCAATCTCGTCGTCGCCCTGGCGTGGACCTGGGTCACCAATCTATTCACCGTCCCTATCTGCTATTACACATTTTTTCTGACCGGGCAGATCATGCTGGGGCGTTGGAACGATCTGACCGGGTTTTCTAGTTTTCAGAAATTCTGGGTGACGGCCATGGGCGAAACCGGTGGCGATCCAACCAGCCTACAGGCCTGGGAGATCTATTTTTCGATCATTGTGGAAGGTTGGGGACTGGCTCTTTTGGTCGGGTCTATACCGTTCGCAATCTTAGGATATATCTGCGGCTATCACTGGACCCTTCGCATGGTCAGGCGGTGGCGGGCTGCCCGGCTGGAGGAGCGCCGTCAGAAGGCGGCTGCCCGGCGTCTGGCAGATACGGTGTAAAGTCAGCTAGGCGCGAAATTATCGCCGGATTGGGTATTTCACCTGTTGATTTCCTCATCGATAGCGGTTATTCCGCTGCTCAGCGACCCCATCGTCTAGAGGCCTAGGACACCACTCTTTCACAGTGGAGACACGGGTTCGACTCCCGTTGGGGTCGCCATATAAACCGCAGGA
>CAJWUK010000092.1 GCA_913047365.1 uncultured Alphaproteobacteria bacterium
ATGGCGGCCTGATCTAAGAGAGGATCTGGCCCATCTGGTTCAAGATATTAAGCGGCGTGTTTGCGGTATCGCAAGCGCCGCTGATCCATGATTTTCCGTTTGATCCTTTCACGTTGTTTTAAAATGGCCTAAAGCGGCTATAAAATTGCAACGTAATGTTAGATTTTGAACGGGGGATATCGTGATGCCGGAGGCGCAATACCTAGAAGCCGTTCGAAAAAACTATAGCAAAGCAGGAACGGCTTTAATCGAGCAGCTCTACGGAGACAACTTTCTCTCGCTTAGCGGGGAATGCTCCAGCGATAATATTATTAGACACACTAACATTAACACCGATACCCGACTGTTAGACATCGGGAGCGGCGTTGGGGGTCCGGCGATATACTTCGCTCAAAAGACTGGTTGTACAGTCACTGGAGTAGATATCGTTGAATGGAACGTTGACGAGGCCAACAAGCGGAGCCGATTAGCTCGGGTCGATGATAAGGTTGCGTTCCAGGTTGGTGATGCAACTTCCTTAACCTTCGATAGCGGAACCTTTGACGTTGCGATAAGCCAGGACGCCTGGTGCCATATCCCTGAAAAACGCAGGGTCATTAGCGAAGCCGTCCGAATGGTAAAATCTGGGGGGTTTGTTGCCTTTACAGATTGGATCGAATTGTCAGAGATGGAATCCAAATATTTGGCAGAAGTCCAAACGGCAGTTGCAGCAGCAAATTTCTCAAAACCCCAATGTTACAAGAATTGGTTATTGGAAGAAGGCTGCACGATTATCTCCATTATAGATATAAGCCAGCATTTTGCAGATCGATACAGAACGATGATATCGAACCTAAAATTAATAAAGTCAGAAATAGTGCAGAAATATAATCAAAATATATTTTCTATAATTTTGGAGAAAAACGAACTTATTTTGCAGGCATTTACTGATGGAAAAATTGGGGGCACAGAAATCGTTGCTCAAAAGCAATCGTATAAATAACCCGTTTCATTTTTAGAACAAAAACCCCAGCGGCCTTCTCATTTCGTTCAGGTTTCCTCTCACAGTCTGCCCAGTCCAGCAACAGCTATGGAAAATTTTCCCAAGTTACATAGCGCGCCCGGAGGGATCCGCCCCCCGACCCACGGCTGAGAAGGCCGTTGCTCTAATCCAGCGGAGCTGCGGACGCCAGCTCCGGTTTGCTATTACAGTTCCGCTTCCCGCACGGCGCGGGATGACTTGCCCTTGTTCGACGGCGGATGCATTCGTAGCATACAAGGCAACCAATCATTGCCGGGAACGCGCTCATGTTCATGAAGAATGGCTGGTATATCGGAGCAACCACCAGCGACGTTACCACCAACCCTATTCAGCGTTTCGTCTGTAATGAACCCGTTGCGCTTTACCGGACGGGTTCGGGACAGGCTGTGGCATTAGCCGACAGATGCGTCCACCGGCGGCTGCCCCTATCCAAAGGGCGGGTGATCGGCGACCGTCTACAATGCGGATATCACGGGTTTGAATATGATTGCGCCGGCAAATGCGTGATGGTGCCGGGTCAGGACAACATTCCGCGTCGCGCCGCCGTGCACAGCTATCCAGTCATCGAAAAATTCGGATGGGTCTGGATCTGGATGGGCGAGGCTAAATTGGCCGATGAGGCGAAATTGCCCCAAATGCCCGGCCTGGATGAAGACGGATGGGTGCCGTTCCGCGATCACCTGCATGTCAAAGGGAACTATCAGCTACTTGTCGACAACCTGATAGACCTGTCGCATGAAAGCTATGTACACACTTCCAGCATCGGAAACGATTCCGTAGCGGAAACGCCGATTGAGGCCCGGCGCGAAGGCAACGAGGTCTTCGTCGACCGCATCATGCAAGACATTCCGCCGCCGCCCTTCTTCGCCAAGGCCGCAAAGAGCACCGCCAACGTAGACCGCTATCAGCTCGTCCACTTCCAGCCACCCTGCTATGTCCACGTAGAGGCGCGAACGGTTCCGCCCGGAAGCAACGACCCGGATAGCGGCGTCCGGTTTTTCGTGCTCGACGCGCTTATTCCTGAAACAGAAACCACGACCAATTACTACTGGGCGGTGTCCCGGAACTTCCGGCTGGAAGACCAGGAATTCGGCGAATGGTGGCATAACGCGGTGAACCACATTTTTCAGGAAGACCGTGAAATAATTGAAGCACAGCAACAATCCATCGAAAGCGATTCCAGCGGCCTGCGCACCGTCGACGTCTTGATTGACGGCGGCACAGTGCTGGCGCGTCAGGTGATCGACGAAGCCGTGCAGGCAGAAAAGTAATCTGAAAAGGGAGCAACGGATGGCAGGAAAGCTTGAAGGACGCCGGGCAATTGTTGTCGGCGGTGGCGGTGGAATAGGCGGCGCGATCGCCCACCGGTTTTACGCAGAAGGTGCAAGTATTGCGGTCATAGATGCCGACGCAGAAGCCGCCGCAAACCGTGCCGCCGAACTGGAAGTAGCAGGCGGCAACGGACAGGTTCTGTGCCTGGGTATGGATATCGGCGACCCCGATGCTGCGAAGCAGGCCGTGGAAAAGTCGGTCGTCGCCTTTGGCGGCCTTGATATAACCGTCCATTCGGCCGCTAGCCGCGACCCTACGGCTGTGACAGAGCACACGGAAATCGATAACTGGAACGAAGCGCTCCGCGTCAACCTGACAAGCATGTTCCTGTTGTGCAAATACGCCATTCCCCACCTACGCGATGCCGGCGGCGGCGTGATCATAAATATCGCCTCTCAGCTTGGCAGCGTTGTTACTCCGGGACGCCCTGCCTATCACGCGACCAAGGGGGCGGTCATACAGTTGACTAAGGCGATTGCCATCGAGAACACGGAGCACAATATCCGCGCGGTGACTGTCTCCCCAGGGGCGATCGAAACCGGGCGCCTGCTCGCCCGTCACAATACGATCGAAGAAATCCGCGAAAAACTGACGCCCGGACACCCCATCGGCCGTCTTGGACAACCAGACGATATCGCGGGCGCGGCCCTGTTTGTCGCCAGCGATGATGCGGCTTTTATGACCGGCACGGATCTTATCGTGGACGGCGGTTACACGGCGGTCTGATCCTTGGCACGTGTTGTGATAACAGGGGGGGAAACCGGGCTCGGCCTTTCCCTGGTTCGTGCATATACGGATGCGGGTGACAGGGTCTCGGTAATATGCAGGGCGTCGACGCCAGAACTCGATGCCCTCACCCCTGAAATTCATGCCGGCATCGATATCACCAACACCGCGGCAGTGTGCCGTGCGGCAACGGAGATGGGTGATGTGCCCATCGACATCCTGATAAACAATGCCGGGATCATGATCGATGACCAAATCGAAAGCCTCCACGTCGCCTCCGTTAGGCTTCAGTTCGAGGTCAATGCGCTGGGGCCGTTGAATATCGCCCTCGCCTTTCGTAAACGGCTTCGCAGGAATTCCAAACTAGTCAACATTTCCAGTCGCCTTGGTTCCGTGGGGGACAACGAATCCGGTGGAGATTTTGGCTACCGGATGTCAAAGGCGGCGCAGAACATGCTGACGTCAAACCTTGCGATCGACCTTCGCGAAGAAGGAATTGTCGTTGTGGCAGCGCATCCCGGCATCGTCGCTACTAACATGACCGGAGGTAAGGGCACACACCCCAACGAAGTTGCCCGCGATCTTCGTGCAACCATCGAACAACTAACCGCAGAGGCAACAGGCCGGTTTATCGACCGGTTCGGTAAAGAGCTTCCCTGGTGAAGACCCTGCTAATGCGGCACGGCCCTCTCCCTATCCCGGCCAACCCATAGGCTCATCCCCCGAGTAGGCGTTAGGGTAAGAAAGCCGGCAAGTTTCCATGTAAATGGAAATTAATTAGGTAAAAACGAGGCTGAGTTCGGGAACCGCGATCAGGAGGATCGTCACCAACAGCATCACGAACGCGAACGGCATTGCTCCCAGGAATATCTGGTTCAGCGATATTCGGTCATCATTCAATGTCGACTTAACCACGTAACACGTTATGCCCAGCGGCGGTGTCAGCAGGCCGATCTCGACCGCAATAACGGTGATCACGCCGAACCAAATAGGATCGCCCCCGAATTGTGCGAGAACGGGCAGTGCCAGTGGCAGCATGATCAGCATGATGGAAATCGAATCCAGGATCATTCCCAGCAAAATCAAGACAATGACATACAGAATTATGAAGCCGGTAAACCCGAGCCCGGTCGAGCCGATGAAATCGCCCATCTGCTGTGGCAATCCCGACAGCGCAAGCATCCGTGCATAAATATTGGCGGCTAGGATCAAAAACAGGATCGAAACCGTGATGTGCCCGGTCTCGATTAGCACGCCCCACAGCGCCTTCCAGTTCAGCTTGCGCTTGAACAGACCGATGACCAGAGCACCGAAGGACCCAGCGGCGCCGGCTTCGGTCGGAGTGAACCAGCCGTCGTAGATACCCCCGATCACCAGAAAGATCAGCAGCAGGATTGGAAATATTTTCATAAACGCGCTTAGGACAGATTCTGCATCCGCCTCGACCACGTCAGTTGCCGCCTCGCCGATCCATTGCGGCTTCCACGTCGCCATCGCGAGAATGAGCAGAATGAATGCACCGGAAAGAATGAGCCCTGGGATGACCGCCGCGATGAACAACACACCCACCGATTGCTCGGCGATGAATGCGTAGACAATGAACAACAGGCTTGGCGGGATAAGCATGCCCAGGACCGAGGATCCGGCCACCACGCCAACCGAAAACCTGGCTGTGTATCCGTGAGACATCATTTCCGGTGTCGCCACACGGGTAAACACGGCGGCTGATGCGATCGAAGATCCCGTAATGGCCGCGAAGACGGCGTTGGCCGCCACCGTTGCAATGCCGAGCCCGCCGCGAACCCGGCGCAATGCCCAGCGCGCGACCTGGAACGTTTCCTTGCCGACGTCGGCGGCACTGACCAGGAGACCCATCAGTACAAACAGTGGAACCACCCCGAAGAAATAGTTCTTCATGTATTCGGCGCCTGCCTGCGGCAGCATGCGCTCGGCAATGATGGTATTACCCTTCATCATCCAGATGCCGCAGAAACCGAGTACGATCAGCGCAATTCCGACCGGCATGCCTGCATAGATAAGAATAAGCATGCACAGGATGGATAATCCGCCGATCTGTGCATTCGTCAGTTCCGCGGAGGTCATCAGATAAATAATGATAGCAAACCCGGCGAGTGCAATCAGCCAGCCATAGCCGTGTTTGACTTGCCCGTCCCCTTCCCGAGCGGTTTTCAGGGCACTTGAAGTTCCCACGCATTCACGAAGGAACCGCAGCAGAAACTCAATGCCCGTTGCCGCCGCACCGATAAGAAGGATCAGATAGAACGGCCAGACGATAAAGGTAACGACGCCGGGCACCCCGGCAATCTCGTTTTCAACCCAGGCATCAGAGAATTCACCCCAAAAACCCTGAACCATGATGATAAAGACGATGATGCCGAACAGGTTGAACACCGCGTTGAAGATGCGCCCGGCGAGAGGCCGCTTTACCTCCAGCCATTCAATCAACAACTCGGCGCGAGTAAACCGGCCGGCGTGAAGTGTATTCGCCAGTTGCAGGTATATCGTTCCCGCGATGGAGAACGCGATAATTTCCGGCACCCCGTTTAGGGGGTGATTGAAAAAGTTACGCGACGCGATATCCGCGCAAATTATGAACATCATCCCAAACACCCAGAGGGTGCCGATGCTGTTCATCAGATTGGTGAAGGCGTTAAACAGGCGAACGGGGAGCCCGCTTAGAGGCTCCCCGTTCAATGTTCCGCCTGACGAAAAGGGGGATGGCACCTTTTTACGCCGTCAGAATAAGACCTAATTAGAGACTGTTACTCCAATCCCGGACCGGTTTAGCACCGGCAGCCTTGGCGGCATTCATAAAGGTCTGCATAACCTGCTTCGCGGGAAGTCCCTTCTTTTCGTTCGCGTCAACCCACTCCTTGGCGATATTCGGCAAGCCATTCGCCCATTTACGACGCTCGGAACCGGGAAGCGTCGAAATTATCGCGCCTTGTTTCTTCATCAAGCCCATGAACTTGACGGCGAGCGTTTCAATGATGGCCCCCTGCTTCGCTGAATACTCACCACCCAATTTCTTGAAGATGTCCTGCATATAGGCGGGAAGCGAATTCCATGTGTCCTTATTCATGGTTATCGCACCGGAAATCGGCCCACCCATGTCAACGACGGTGATGTATTTTCCGACTTCATGGAGCTTGAAGGGGAACATACCTGTGGTGATGGTAATGCCGCCGTCAGCGACACCTGTTTTCACGCCGTTATAATAGACGGGAAGACCGCCGTTTACGGCAACCGCCCCCGTGCCGCGAACCCAGCCGGCAAGCGCGTCAGGCGCATACAATTTTTTCCCCTTTAAGTCTGCAACCGACTTCACGGGAAACTTTGTAAAAAGGTTATATGTATCGGCGACCTGGATACCCAGATAGACTTGGTTGTGCTTGTCCCAGGCCTTGTGCATCGCAGGAACTTCCTTGTGAAGCTTCTGTCCGATGGCCGTCAGGGCTTTCACGTCACCGGTCACAAACGGTGCGTAAAATGACACATTCATCAGCGGCATCTTGATCGGCTCCCACAGGGTACCGACCCACCCGATATCAGCCAAACCGTTTTGAACGCCTTCGAGTGTATTTTTGAAATTATAAAGTGCACCAGCATAAGCTTCCGTCCACTTTATGGAATCACCCTTGCCGGCAGCCTTGGTCAGGGCAGCCGATTGCGGGACCACGTGTTTTGACATCACTTTAACCCAGGGAACGATGGGCGGATGACTGGATCCTGCGGTGAGCTTATAAATTTTCGCTGAAGCTGATGTCGTACCGAGTGACACAGCAAGGGCGGTAACCGCGACCGATGCAGCGAGCGTTTTGGGTAGGGTCTTCATGACGTTGCCTCCAGAAATTTTTATATGCAATCGTTTGCACATTTCGTTGTAATTAAAGGTATTATCACGGATATTTCAGCGTCTGCCAACCGTGTATGAAGCAGATAAAATAATGAAAATTTTAAGAAAGAGGAACGAATGGCAAAGACACTGATCAAAGGTGGGACGATCATTTCGATGGACCGCGGTACCGGCGACTTTGCCAAAGGTGATGTCCTTGTCGACGGTGACAAGATCGTAAAGATCGGGAAATCACTCCGCTCTTCCGACGCAAAAGTTATCGACGCCAAGGACATGATCGTCATGCCGGGCTTTGTGAATGCCCATATTCACACGTGGCAGACCGGCATCCGCGGCGTTGCGGGCAACTGGTCCATTCCCGAATACCTTAACGAAATGCACGCACGCATCGCCCCGCGCTACACGGCAAACGATACCTATCTCGCGAACCTGGTCGGGGCCCTGAACCAGATCAGCCTGGGCGCGACTACGGTTTTCGACTGGTGTCACAACAATGCGACACCCGCCCATAGCGACGGCGGCGTTCGCGGCCTGAAAGAATCTGGCATCCGGGCGGTTTTTGGCCACGGGTCCCCAAAGCCGGATGCAAAAAAGGGCGCCCTGCCCTTTACCCACATCCCGCACCCCCGTTCCGAACTTGAACGCCTGCGCAAAAGCGAACTATCGGATGACGATGGGTTGGTCACTCTCGCCATGGCGGCGCTCGGCGTCGATTTCTCAACCTGGGAGGTTACGGAACACGATTTCCGCCTGGCCAAAGAGCTAAATTTATTGATCAGCACACATGTCTGGGGAGCACCAAACCGGCTTAACCCCGACGGTTACAAGAAACTCGCGAAATTGAAGCTGCTGGATAAACGGCACAACATGGTTCACGGCAACTATTTATCCGATGACGAACTGAAGATCGTTATCGATTCCGGCGCGTCCGTAACCATCACCCCGGAAGTGGAGATTCAGATGGGACATGGCGCCCCACTGATCGGCCGCGTTCGCGCCCTAGGCGGCAAGCCGTCGCTGGGCGTCGATGTGGAATCCAACATATCCGGCGACATGTTCACGGTCATGCGGATGGCCCTGCAACCCCAGCGCCTGCTAGACAACCAGGTCGTCGCAAAAGCAACCAAGGCGCCGGCCCAGAAACTTTCAATCAAGCCGCGCGAGGCGCTCCAGTGGGCAACGATTGATTCCGCCCGTGCCCTGGGCCTAGACAAGAAAGTCGGGTCTCTTAAACCAGGTAAACAGGCCGATATCATCCTGATCGATACGAACGATCTGAACCTTTTCCCGGTCCATAACCCCGTGGAATCGATAGTCTTTCACGCCAATGGATCGAACGTCGATACAGTGATGGTGGCCGGCAAAATCCTGAAGCAAAACAAAAAGCTGAAATTCAGGGGCCTGGATCAGAAGAAAGAACAGCTTGCCCGGTCGGGGCGGAAAATCCTGAAAGGCGTAAAACTGGCCGCTTAGGCAATCAGGCTGGCCGCAGCGGCGGCGTGCTCCTCCATCAATCCCGTCAGATCCAACCCGGGAATTTCGCCATCAATCACTCGCCAGTGACCGCCGACCATGACACGGTCGGCGCGGTGGGCCCCACACAGGATCAGCGCTGCCAACGGATCGCCCGCACCCGAAAAACGCGGCTCGTCCAGCTTGAAGAAGGCGAGATCCGCCTGCTTGCCCACGGAAATCCCGCCGATATCGGCACGCCCAAGGCATCCGGCCGAACCCGCGGTCGCCCAACGCAGAACATCCTCGTGGCTGATTTGCCCTGCGCCATACCTAAGCCGCTGAATCTGTAGGGCCATGCGCGCTTCCTGGATCAGGTTGGACGCGTCCTCCGATGCCGAACCATCAACACCGATCCCCACGGGGGCGCCGGCCTGCTCCAACTCCCTGCCTCGGCATATCCCAGATGCCAGAACCATATTCGATCCGGGACAGTGAGCTATGCCGACACCGGCAGAGCCAAGCCTGCTGATTTCGTCATCAGAAAAATGAATGCCGTGGGCCAGCCAGGTTCGTTCGGTCATCCAACCCACGTCCTCCAAATAGTCAAGCGGGCGGCATCCGAACATTTCCTGGCAAAAATCATTCTCATCCTCGGTTTCTGCCAGGTGGGTATGAAGACCGACGCTCTTGCGGTCGGCCAGCGCAGCCGTGTCGGCCATGATTTCCCTTGTCACCGAAAAGGGGGAGCAAGGTGCTAACGCGATCTGGATCATCGACCCCATCGACGGGTCGTGAAAGGCGTCGATCAACCGTTCGCTGTCGGCAAGGATGGTGTCGGCATCCTGCACGACGGATTCAGGTGGCAGGCCGCCATCCTTCACAGACAAGTTCATCGACCCACGTGTCAGCGTTACGCGCATACCCAAGTCAGCCGCCGCGGATGCCTGAATTTCAATCGTGTTTTCCAATCCCCGCGGAAAAACATAATGATGATCTGCCGCCGTTGTGCATCCAGACAACAGAAGTTCGGTCAGCGCTAATCGTGTCGCCACTTCCACATGTTCCGGCGTCAGCCCAGCCCATATCGGATAGAGGGTTTTCAGCCAGTCGAACAGTTCCTTGTCCAGCGCCGGGCCGTAAGCGCGTGTGAGGGTCTGATAGAAATGATGATGGGTGTTGATCAGTCCTGGCAGGACGACCGTTCCCGACGCGTCGAAAATCTCATTGCAAGCTTTCGCGGGCGACGTTCCGTTGGGAAGACATTCGACGATGACGTCATCCTCGACGACTAAACCGCCTTCGGCATCATCCCCCAGTATGGCCAGCGGGTTTTTTATCCATATCCGCATAATTGTTGTCTATAGAGGAAACTGGGAAGTCTGGACAGAACTGCAATCCTTGCCCATCCTCCGCCGCCATGTTTCAACACCCCTATTTCCCCGACGATTACCGAAGCGGCCGAGCAGCCTTTATCGACACCGCCGAAAAGGCCAATGCGCAATTGGAAACGTACGGTGCTGGTTCGACAGGCCCCGACGGCGAACCGGTCTATACCGACGTCGCCCTCCTCGGAGACCGGGACGCGCCCAATGTGCTCCTATGCAATTCGGCCACCCATGGTGTTGAGGGTTTCTGCGGATCGGGCGTCTTCACCGGGTTTCTCGATAGCGGAGAGGTAAACGATCTACCCGCTGATGTACGGATCGTTATGATACATGCGCTGAACTGCCACGGGTTCGCCTGGTTACGCCGTGTGACTGAAGAAAACGTGGATCTGAACCGCAATTTTGTCGATCATTCTAAGTCTCACCCCCGAAATGCGGAATATTCGAAACTCCACTCCACCATTCTGCCTGACGACTGGGACGACAAGACAGTGGCCGCCTCGACGGAGAAACTGGAACGGTATGCGAGCAAGCATTCACTTTACAAGCTTCAATCCGTTCTGACGGGAGGCCAGTACG
>CAJWUK010000093.1 GCA_913047365.1 uncultured Alphaproteobacteria bacterium
GTGAAAATTTGGACTATACCCGCCTTAAAGGACGTCTAATTATCGGTTCCGGGTGAAAACATGCGGCGACGCGCCGCATGCATAGAATCTGCACTCGTGGTAGCTATGTAACCGGTGAGAATCGGCTTCTGGGAAGAATTTCTCTATGTTCGCGTTTCAGCGGATATTCAACGGAAATGACATGTCGGCGGACCAACGGAAACAAGGTGTGAAGCATGGCTGATAGTGAAGGCTCGGCAGCGACCGAAGACGGCGACGGCGGGGAAACTCGGCGTGACTTCCTGCAACTTGCCACCGGCGCATTTGCGCTGGTCGGTGGTGCAGCAGTGGCGTGGCCGTTCATTCAGCAGATGAACCCGGCAGCGGACACGCTTGCTCTGGCCTCGATAGAGGTGGATATTTCGAAAATCCCCGAAGGCCAGGCGATCAAGGTGAAATGGCGCGGAAAGCCGGTCTTCATCCGTCACCGCACCAAGGCCGAAATCGACGAAGCGGCTGGCGTAAAGCTGACTGACCTGCCCGACCCGGAGCCCGATTCTGAGAGGGTAAAGAAGGGCGAGGCCGAATGGCTGGTCCTGGTCGGCGTCTGCACCCATCTGGGCTGCATCCCGCTGGGGACGTCCCAAGGCGAAACCAAGGGCGAATATGACGGCTGGTTCTGCCCGTGCCACGGTTCTCACTACGATTCATCCGGGCGCATTAGAAAGGGTCCGGCGCCCCGTAATCTGGAAGTACCGGATTACAACTTCATCAGCGACTCTGTCATTAAGATCGGCTGAGGTAGAAAAATATGGTGCAATTTCATAAACCTGCTTGGCTGGAAAATAGCCTCGTCCGCTGGGTAGATCACCGGCTCCCGATCTTTTCGTTCATGAGCCACGAGCTCTATGAATACCCGACGCCGCGGAACCTGAACTACTGGTGGAATTTTGGCTCTCTCGCCGGAATTGTGCTGGTCATTATGATCGTTACTGGCATCGCGCTGGCGATGCATTATACGCCGCACACCTCGCTGGCCTTCGATTCGGTCGAACGGATCATGCGCGACGTGAACTATGGCTGGCTGATACGCTATATCCATATGAACGGTGCGTCGTTCTTCTTCATCGTCGTTTATATCCACATCTTTAGGGGGCTGTATTTCGGTTCCTATAAGGCGCCGCGCGAAATCCTTTGGATGCTGGGTGTTGTTATCTTGCTGTTGATGATGGCGACGGCGTTCATGGGCTATGTACTTCCTTGGGGCCAGATGAGCTTCTGGGGTGCGACCGTTATCACCAATTTGTTCTCGGCCATTCCCTGGGGTATCGGCGACTGGGTCGTCACCCTGCTGTGGGGCGGTTTCGCTGTCGACAACCCGACGCTCAACCGGTTCTTCAGCTTGCATTACCTGCTGCCGTTCGTGATCGTCGGCGTGGTGGTGATGCATATCTGGGCGCTGCATGTGCACGGATCGAATAATCCGGTCGGCATCGACACCAAGGGCGATCAGGATGTTATCCCCTTCCATCCGTATTACACGGTTAAAGACATGTTCGGTCTGGGTGTGTTCCTGATTTTCTTCGCCCTGTTCATCTTCTTCGCTCCCAACTACATGGGACATCCGGACAACTATATTCCGGCAAATTCCCTCTCGACGCCGGCGCATATCGTGCCCGAATGGTATTTCCTGCCGTTCTACGCGATCCTCCGCGCCGTCCCCGATAACTTTATCGGCGGCTGGACCACGGAATGGCTCGGCTTCATCATCTTTGAAGCTAAGCTGGCCGGCGTGCTGGCTATGTTCGGTGCCATTGCCGTGCTGTTCGTCCTTCCCTGGTTAGACCGCTCTCCCGTAAGGTCCTCGCGTTTTCGGCCCATGTACAAGTGGTTCTTCTGGATATTCGCGATCGATTGCGTCGTGCTTGGCTATATGGGTGCGCTTCCCGCAGAAGGTATCTATGTCGTCATCAGCCGGGTTGCCACTGTTTACTATTTTGCCCACTTCCTGGTTGTGATTCCGCTACTGGCAAAGTTCGAGAAAACCAAGGAACTGCCGAAAAGCATCTCCGAACCCGTCCTTGGCGGCGGCGGAGGGGGCGCCTCAGCTGCGCCCGCGAAGCCGATGGAGAAAGCCTGATGAGAGAGATCGGAACCGCTTTCGTCGCCGGCGTTATGGCGATGTGGATTTCGTTACCGGCCCAGGCGGCGGGAGGCGGTACCGCGCCCCCTGCGCATCAATGGAGCTATTCCGGCCTGTTTGGCACCTTCGACCGGGCGCAGTTGCGCCGCGGTTTCGAGGTATACAAGGGCGTGTGCGTGGCCTGTCACGGCCTGCGTCTGGTGGCCTATCGCAATCTGCAGGATATCGGATTCTCGGAGAACGAGGTCAAGGCGATCGCGGCTGAGATCGAAGTGCCCGCGGAACCGAACGATGACGGCGAGATCGAGGATCGTCCCGGCTTGCCGTCGGACCGGTTCAAATCTCCGTTCCCTAACGAAAATGCCGCCCGGGCAGCGAACAACGGTGCCTTGCCGCCCGATCTGTCGCTGATCGTCAAGGCACGTGCGGGCGGAGCGGATTACATCTACGCGCTGATGACCGGCTATAAGGATGCCCCGGCGAACCTGAAGGTGCCGGAAGGCATGAACTACAACGAATATTTCGCGGGCAAGATGATTGCCATGGTGGCGCCGCTTGCCGATGACGGCATCGAATATTCTGACGGTACCAAGGCGACCGTGAAACAACAGGCCGAGGACGTGACCGCGTTTCTCGCCTGGGCAGCGGAGCCCGAGCTCGAGGAACGAAAGCGGATGGGCGTGAAGGTCATCCTGTTCCTTCTGCTGCTGACCGGTCTGCTTTATGTTGTGAAACGCCGGATCTGGGCTAACGTTCACTAGACCTAGACAGTAAAATCGATACTTTAGACGGGCGGGTTTATCCCGCCCGTTTTCGTACGGAGAGCCGCCTCATGTTCGGGCACATAACTTTGGGCACCAACGATTTGCAGCGCGCCGGGGAATTTTACGACGCCGTCCTAGGAACCCTTGGCCACTCACGGGGGCTGGAAAAGGAAAGTTTTATAGCCTATGGCGACCGCTCCGGATCGCGACTGTTCGTCATGACGCCTTATGACGGAAACGCGGCCACCGTCGGCAACGGTGTGCATCTGGCCTTCAAGGCTGAAAACCGCGCCCAGGTGGATGCCTTTCACGCCGTGGCAATGGCAGCCGGCGGCACCGACGAAGGTTCCCCCGGCCTGCGGCCCCACTATCACGAACATTACTACGGCGCCTATGTACGCGACCTGGACGGCAACAAGCTGCAGGCCGTGTGCCATAACGCGGAATAACGGAGAAATTAATGACACAACCCGGAACACCGCCAGTCATCGGAGTTATCGGCGGTAGCGGCGTTTACGACATCGAGGGGCTAACCAACACCGAATGGCGGCAGATCGCCTCCCCGTTCGGCATCCCGTCGGATGAATTGCTGTTCGGCGAACTAGATGGCCAGCAGATCGTGTTTCTGCCCCGCCACGGGCGCGGGCACCGGGTGCCGCCCAGTGGTCTGAACTTTCGCGCGAATATCGACGCGATGAAGCGCGCCGGCGTCACCGAAATTCTTTCGATCAGCGCTGTCGGTTCCCTCAAGGAAGAATATCCGCCGGGGCATTTCGTGCTGGTGGACCAGTTCATCGACCGCACCTTTGCGCGATCAAAGACCTTCTTTGACGAAGGTTGCGTCGCGCATATTTCCATGGCCGACCCAGTATGCAGCCGCCTCGCCGGGCATCTAGCGTCCGCACTGGAGGATACAGGGATCGATTATACCCGCAGCGGCACCTATCTGGTGATGGAAGGCCCGCAGTTCTCCAGCCGTGCGGAAAGTCATCTGTACCGCTCATGGGGCTGCGATGTGATCGGCATGACCAATATGCCCGAAGCCAAGCTCGCCCGGGAAGCGGAGATGTGTTACGCGACCGTGGCCATGATCACCGATTACGATTGTTGGCACGAAGACCATGATGATGTGACCATCGAGAGCGTCATCAAGATCGTTCAAGAAAACGCCGACAAGGCCCGTGCGCTGATCAAGTCGGTGGTGCCGAAACTGTCCGGCCGCGAGAACGCGTGCGATGCTGGCTGCCACACCGCTCTTGAATACGCCATCATCACCACGCCCGATGTACGCGATTCCGACACGGTGGCCAAGCTGGATGCGGTGGCGGGCCGGGTGCTGGACGCATGAACGTCGACGGCACCAAGTTTCGCACCATCTGGCTTTCGAAGGACGGCTGGGCGGTGGAGATCATCGACCAGACGCGGTTGCCCTTCGAATTCGTGATCGTCCGGCTGGAAACCAGTGACCATGCGGCAACCGCTATCCGCGACATGTGGGTGCGGGGCGCGCCGCTGATCGGGGCGACGGCGGCCTATGGCGTGGCGCTTGCCATGCGGGACGATCCGTCCGATGAAAATCTTGGCCGCGCGGCGGATACCCTAATGGAAACCCGGCCTACGGCGGTGAACCTTCGCTGGGCGGTCGATGTCATGAAAGCCCTGTTGATGCCGCTGTCGCCTAATGCCCGGGCCAAGGCTGCTTATATCCGGGCGGCGGAAATCTGCGACGAAGACGTTGCCATCTGTTCGTCCATCGGTGATCACGGCATGCCATTGATCCACAGGGCGTGGGAAGCGTGTGGAAAACCGGACTGGGTCAACGTGCTGACTCATTGCAATGCTGGCTGGCTCGCCACAGTCGATTGGGGCACCGCGTTGGCGCCCATCTACAAGGCCCATGACGCGGGCATTCCGGTTCATGTGTGGGTGGATGAAACCCGGCCTCGCAACCAGGGCGCCAGCCTGACCGCCTGGGAACTGGGCAAGCACGGCGTTGCCCACACCGTCATCGTCGATAATGTCGGCGGTCATCTGATGCAGCACGGCTTGGTCGATCTATGCATCACCGGCACCGACCGCACCACAGCGGCGGGCGATGTGTGCAACAAGATCGGCACCTATCTGAAAGCGCTGGCGGCCCACGACAACGGCGTGCCGTTCTATGTCGGCCTGCCGAGTCCTACCATCGACTGGACCATCGAGGACGGGGTAGCCGACGTGCCTATCGAACAGCGGGACGCGACGGAGGTAACGCAAATGACCGGTCGTAGTGCATCGGGCGAGGTTGTCACCGTCGATATTGCGCCGGAGCACAGCCATGCCGCGAATTACGCGTTCGACGTGACGCCTGCACGTCTGGTGAGCGGGCTGATCACCGAACGCGGCGTCAGCCCTGCCTCAAAAGATGGGCTGGCGGCCCTCTATCCGGAACTGGCCAAAAAAGTCTGAGCCTGGATTTCTGCCCGCGTCTTTTTCGTTTCCGCTACAAATATTTTTGGCGCCGCCATCAGGGAAACGGAGATGGCCGTCCCGAAAAAGGGTGTGATCAATCGTCCGAAAATCATTGTCTCTGGTTCTACCGAGCCGGCGACATCCTTCCACGTCAATAGAGAGTTCCCTTTTTGGGTAAATGCTTGTTAAAAAAACTTATTAAATGCGGTTTCGCGCCGCTTTCTCCGTTCGGGAAATGCCGCAATGAAAAGCAAATGGTCGGATAGCGCAGCACGGGCTGCCGTCAGGAAATACGCAAAGCAGGGCATTAACAAAGATCTCGCCCTTCGGGTCTACACCACGCGCCTGCTGGGGGGCAATCCGCGCTTAGTGCTACACGGCGGCGGCAATACGTCGGTCAAGACTAAGATGACCGATACGGCTGGCGATACCGTCGATGTTCTCTGCGTAAAGGGGTCCGGCTGGGACATGGGCGATATCGAACCACCCGGACTTCCCGCCGTCCGGTTGGACACGATCCGCAAGCTGAGAAGGCTGAAGAAGCTCTCGGATGGTGACATGGTGAATGCCCAGCGTGGGGCGTTGTTGGATTCGACGTCGCCCAACCCGTCCGTGGAAACCCTGCTGCACGCGTTCCTGCCGCATAAATTCGTCGATCATACCCATTCCGATGCTGTGCTGTCGGTTTCCGACCAGCCGGATGGGGATCGTATCTGCGAGGATATCTACGGCGGGCGTGTCGCCCTGGTGCCTTACATCATGCCGGGCTTCGATCTGGCGCAGTCCTGTGCGCGCATCTGGGAACAGAACCCGGACGTCGACGGTCTGGTCCTGCTGCAGCACGGGATTTTTACGTTCGGAGACGTTGCGCGGGAAGCGTATGAACGCATGATCGATCTGGTGACCATTGCCGAGAAGCACCTTGCCAGGGGCAGGACCGCGCAGTCCCTCAAGCGCGTTTCCCTCCCGAGCCGCCCTGCATCGGCAGAGAGGATCGCGCCCGCGATCCGGGGCGCCGTCGCGGAAAAGGCCGGGAACGACTGGCGGCGGATGGTACTGGATTTCCGCAAATCCGATGCAGTCATGCAGTTCGTCAACGGAAAGGACGTTGCACGCTACGCCACGACCGGCCCTGTAACGCCCGATCACGTGATCCGGACCAAGCCGAAACCGCTGATACTGCCGTCGCCCGAGGGAACTGGTGCGGATCAATACGGCGATACGGTACGGAGAGCCGTCTCGGCCTTTGCAAAGGATTACGAGCGGTATTTTGCCCGCAACAACCGTATGCAGAAATCGCCCAAGACCCAGCTTGATGCGATGCCGCGGGTGGTCCTGGTCCCCGGTGTCGGCTTGTTCGGCATGGGCAAATCCGCGAAGGATGCTGCTGTGGCCGCCGACCTGGCCGAAACCACGGCGCGCGTCATTGCCAACGCGGAAAACATCGGTCGGTACCAGTGCATTCCCGAAAAGGACATTTTCGATATCGAATACTGGTCCCTGGAACAGGCGAAGTTGGGCAAGGCGACGGAAAAACCGCTGGCCCGGCATATTGTGGCGGTCACCGGAGGTGGGTCCGGAATCGGCGCTGCCACCGCAAAGGCGTTCGCCGGGGAAGGTGCAGAGGTTGCTGTTCTCGACCGCGATATCGAAGCCGCCAGTAAAGTGGCCTCAGCTATCGGCGGGTTTGCCGCGAAGTGCGACGTTACCCGGCAAAGATCCGTCGGTGGCGCCTTCGCGAAGATTGTGCGCAAGTTTGGCGGGCTGGATATCCTAGTATCAAACGCAGGGGCTGCCTGGCAGGGCCGGATCGGCGATGTCGATGAAAATGCTTTGCGCGACAGTTTTGAACTGAACTTCTGGGGCCATCAACGCTGCGCCCAGGCAGCCGTCGGTATAATGCAGGCGCAGGGAACCGGCGGTGCGCTGCTATTCAACACTTCGAAGCAGGCGGTGAATCCCGGCCCCGACTTCGGGCCCTACGGCCTGCCCAAGGCGGCGACCCTGTTTCTGTCGCGGCAATATGCGGTCGATCATGGTGCAGACGGTATCCGGTCCAACGCGGTGAACGCCGACCGGATTCGTTCCGGCCTTCTGACCGATGACATGATTTCCTCCCGGTCGAAAGCGCGGGGGTTGTCGGAATCCGACTATATGTCTGGCAACCTGCTGCAGCGGGAGGTCACCGCCGAAGACGTGGCGCAGGCGTTTGTCGACCTGGCCTGCGCGACCAAGACGACGGG
The DNA here is from genome assembly GCA_913047365.1 of uncultured Alphaproteobacteria bacterium. Classification (GTDB taxonomy): domain Bacteria; phylum Pseudomonadota; class Alphaproteobacteria; order MPNO01; family UBA830; genus CAJWUK01. Next base: position 7,581 of record CAJWUK010000093.1, read on the forward strand.
CGCTGTCCTGACCGTCGATGGCGGCAACATCGCTGCGGCGCTGAGGTGAAAAAGAAACCCCGCAAAAGCGGGGTTTCTGTCGTTCGAATTCAAATATCCCTATGCCGCGTGCTGGCTCATCCAGTCTAAGGCACGGGCATAGGCGCGCTCGGTTGCACCTTCATTGAAGGAATCCCGGTCGTTGCATGTAAAGCCGTGGCCGGAATCGTCGTAGACGTAGAGCGGGCTGTCCTGCAGCACGTCTTTGATCTTCTGCAGATCGTCCAAAGGAATGGCCGCATCCTTGTCGCCAAAGTGGAACTGGGTCGGGCAGTTCGGCTGCATGTCGCCCACCTTCGCTGCGATGCCGCCGCCATAAAACGGCATGGCCGCTGACACGCCGTCGACGGTGCAGGCCGCAACGTAGGTTGCATACCCGCCGAAGCAGAAGCCGATCACGCTGACTTTGCCGGCCGAGGACACTTCCTGAACGGCGGCGCCGACATCGGCGGTGATCCATTCGTCGGTGATCTTGCCGCGGGTTTCCCGGCCGGTGGCGAAATCGTCTTCGTTGTAGCCGAGCTCAATACCTTTTCCGACGCGATCGAACAGCGCCGGCGCGATGGCGGTGTAACCCTGGTTGGCGAAGTAGTCGACGGTGCTGCGAATTTGGCTGTTGATGCCGAAGATTTCTTGAATAACGACCAGGCCACCCTTGGACGCCCCTGAAGGCTCGGCCTTGTAGGCGTCAAGCGTGTGGCCGTCGGCCGTGGTAAGCGAAACAGTTTCTCCCATGATTATCCCTTTCTCTGAATCCCTAATTTTCGTTGCGAAGTTTCGATGTCCCGGTCGGCGATTGATGAGCCGACTTATCCTTAATTTAACGCGCCCGGTTGCGCGTTGAAACAGGCTACACGTTGAACCGAAACAGGACTACGTCGCCATCTTTGACCGTGTAGTCACGGCCTTCCTGGCGCATGCGTCCGGCCTCTTTAGCTCCCTGTTCCCCGTTCATGCTGATGTAATCAGCGTAGGAAATGGTTTCCGCGCAAATGAAACCCCGAGCGAAATCAGTGTGAATAATCCCCGCCGCGTCCACTGCTTTGGTGCCGTTCGGTATGGTCCAAGCCCGGCTTTCTTTCGGCCCGGCGGTGAAATATGTGATCAGGCCCAGCAGTTCGTACCCGGCCCGGATTACGCGTTCCAATCCCGTGCGTTCAAGCCCTAGGCTTTCGAGAAATTCCTGTTTCTCTTCCGGGTCGTCCAATTGGGCGACTTCGGCCTCGATGGCCGCGGATACGACGACGCAGGCGGCGTTTTCAGCCTCGGCGCGCTGTTTCACCTTGTCGGAAAGTGAGTTTCCCGTTGCTGCGGAATCTTCCTCCACGTTACAGACATACATGACGGGCTTGGCGGTCAGTAACTGCATCTGGCGGAACAGCGGCAACTCGTCCTTGACAACGTCCATGGTGCGGGCGCGTTTCCCGTCTTCCAGAACGGCCGTTGCACGTTCGACCATGTCGAGCATCGCCTTGGCGTTCTTGTCGCCGCCACGGGCTTTTTTCACTAGCCCTTCACTGCGCTTTTCCAGACTTTGCAGGTCGGCCAGCATTAGTTCGGTGTCCACGATATCCGCATCCGCAAGCGGATCGACCGTTCCGGAGACATGGGTGACTTCATCGCCTTCGAAACAGCGCAGCACGTGGGCGATGGCTGCAACCTCGCGGATGTGGCCCAAGAACTGGTTGCCAAGGCCTTCGCCCTTGCTGGCACCTTCGACCAACCCGGCAATATCCATGAATTCAAGCTGCGCGGGTACGACGCCCACCGATTTGGCGAGGCCGGAAATCACCTTTATGCGTTCATCCGGCACGGCGACCCGCCCGGAATTTGGTTCCACCGTACAGAAAGGATAATTCGCCGATTCCGCTTGCGCCGTCGCGGTCAGCGCATTGAACAGGGTGGATTTACCGACATTGGGCAGGCCCACGATACCGCACTGAAATCCCATCAGTTCTTTCCTTCGTCGTCAGAGTCCTTGGCTGCCGATGGCGGCGGGGCCAGATAGGCGACGCGGGTCATAAAACCCGGATCGTCGCCTTCAATCAGAAGCGGCAGGGCCTCGGCAATCGCATCGGTGGCCTGTCGCACCCAGTTCTGTTCGGCCTTCGGGAAATCCGAAAGTACGTATTTGTGTACTTGTTTCTTATCTCCGGGATGTCCGATTCCAATCCGGACGCGCCGAAAATGCTGGCCGATATTTGACGCGATACTCCGAATGCCGTTATGTCCAGCGTGTCCGCCGCCCATCTTCACCCGCAGCTTGCCGGGAGCCAGATCCAGTTCGTCATACAAGACGGTTACCTGCAGCGGACGCAGCTTGTGATATCGCATGGCCGACCCAAGTGCCCGCCCGGATTCGTTCATGAACGTTTTCGGCTTCAGCAACAGGACCTTTTCGCCGGCAATATTACCCTCCGCGACATAGGCATGATGGCGTGACTGGCGCAGAGTGAGATTGTAGCGGCGGATGATTTCGTCCGCCGCCATGAACCCGATATTGTGGCGTTGTCGTTCGTGCTTGGGGCCTGGATTTCCAAGCCCGGCAAGGATCAGCATCGCGGTTCTCCGGCAAAAGGGCCGGGTCAGACCAGGTTAGCCCTGACCGTCTCCGCCATCGTCTCCGCCATCGTCTCCGCC
>CAJWUK010000094.1 GCA_913047365.1 uncultured Alphaproteobacteria bacterium
AGCATGTGTCCCTTCGAGAGGAATTCGGTCGACTGCAGGAACGCAAAGCCCGGCGCCCGGATCTTGCACCGGTAAGGCTTATTCGACCCGTCCGCCACCAGATAAACACCGAATTCGCCCTTGGGTGCTTCAACTGCGGTGTATGTCTCGCCTTCCGGCACCTTGTAGCCTTCGGTGTAAAGCTTGAAGTGATGGATCAATGCTTCCATTGACTGTTTCATCTCACCCCGCGGCGGCGGCGCAACTTTGTGATTCTTTGTCCGCACGGGCCCGCCGGGCATGTCGTTCACGCACTGCGTCATGATGTGAAGGCTCTGTCGCATTTCTTCAATGCGAACGAGGTAACGGTCGAAACAGTCGCCGTTCTTGCCCACCGGGATGTCGAATTCCATTCGGTCGTAAACGTCATAAGGTTGCGCCTTACGCAGATCCCAAGGCACGCCGCTACCACGGAGCATGGGACCAGAGAAACCCCAATCCAGCGCATCTTCGCGATTTACGATGCCAACATCGACGGTCCGCTGCCGGAAAATGCGGTTCTCGGTCAGCAGAGATTCAATATCGTCTATGATAGCCGGAAACGTCTCACAGAACGCCGCAATATCGTCGAGCATCCCAGCCGGGAGATCACGGTGGACACCACCGGGACGGAAATACGCACTGTGCAGCCGGGCGCCTGAAACGCGCTCGTAAAACTCCATCAGTTTTTCGCGCTCCTCGAAACCCCAAAGCAGCGGCGTCATCGCGCCTACATCAAGCGCGAAGGCACTAATATTGAGAATATGATTGAGAATGCGGGTAATTTCGCTGAACAGCACCCGGATGTACTGACCACGAAGCGGAACGTCGATGCCCGCGAGTTTTTCGACCGCCAGGGCGTAGGTATGCTCCTGACACATAGGTGAGACGTAATCCAACCGGTCGAAATACGGCACCGCCTGCAGATAGGTCTTGTATTCGATCAGTTTTTCAGTGCCGCGGTGCAACAGACCAATATGGGGATCACAGCGTTCGACGATCTCTCCATCCATTTCAACCACCAGACGAAGCACGCCGTGCGCCGCAGGATGCTGCGGCCCGAAATTCATTGTCAGGTTTTTGATTTCGGTTTCGGCCATCAGTCCGCTTTCTCCGCGGTCTCGTCTTCCGCCTTTTCGTCGCCGGGAAGGATATAGTTCGCCCCCTCCCACGGACTCATGAAATCAAAGTTGCGGAAATCCTGGGTCAGCGTGACCGGTTCGTATACCACCCGCTTTTGCTCTTCGTCGTAGCGGACCTCTACATAACCGGTCAGCGGGAAATCCTTACGCAGCGGGTGCCCTTCAAACCCATAGTCGGTCAGCATGCGGCGCAGATCGGGGTGATCGGTGAAGAACACGCCGAACATATCCCACACTTCGCGTTCGAACCAACCGGCTGCATTGAACAACGGCACGACCGACGGCACAGGGGTGTTCTCGTCGGTGGATGTTTTCACTCGGATACGTTGATTGTGCGAAATACTAAGGAGGTTGTAGACGACTTCGAACCGTTCCGGCCTTTCTGGGTAATCCGCGGCCGTCACATCGATCATTGCCTTAAACAGACAATTTGAATCGTCCCGCAGCAGTTTCATCAACGCCAGCAGGTTGTCCCGACTTGTGACGATGGAGAGTTCACCCAGCACAACCGACCATGAGGAAACACTGTCGCCCGCTTTGGCAGCGATGTATTCGCCAAGATCATTAAGAGCGTCGTCCATATCCGGGCGGTCCGTCTCGCCGTTCTACCGTGCGATCGTGCTTGTACGGCGAATTTTCTTCTGCAACTGAAGAATGCCGTACAACAGTGCTTCGGCTGTCGGCGGACAGCCCGGCACGTAAACATCCACCGGCACGATGCGGTCGCATCCGCGAACGACAGAATAGGAATAGTGGTAATAGCCGCCACCATTGGCGCAACTACCCATGGATATCACCCAACGCGGTTCCGCCATTTGGTCGTAAACCTTCCGCAGCGCCGGCGCCATCTTGTTGGTGAGGGTGCCGGCCACAATCATGACGTCGGACTGGCGGGGACTCGGCCGGAATACGACGCCGAAGCGGTCCAGATCATACCGGCTGGCTGCAGTATGCATCATTTCAACCGCGCAGCAGGCCAGCCCAAAGGTCATCGGCCACAGGGAACCGGACTGCGCCCAGGATACCAGCTTGTCCATCTGTGCGACCACGAAGCCCTTGTCGCTTAGTTCATCGGTCACCTGCGTCAGGATTGCATCCTGCTGGGCGCCGGGTTTTAGCGGTGCGTCTACTCCCATTCAAGCGCGCCTTTCTTCCACTCGTAGATAAATCCGACCGTCAGAACGCCAAGAAACGCCATCATCGACCAGAAACCGAACAACCCGATATCGGACAGAGAAATTGCCCACGGGAACAGGAAGGCGATTTCCAGATCGAAAATGATGAACAGGATCGCGACCAGATAGAACCGGACGTCGAACTGTCCGCGGGCGTCATCGAACGCATCGAACCCGCATTCGTAAGCCGAAATTTTTTCGGAATCCGGTTTTTGCCGCGCTATGATATACGACGCGGAAAGCGCCGCGATGGCCATTCCCGCCGCAATTCCGAGAAAAATCAGAATTGGCAAATATTCGCGCAACATGTCTTGCATAAAGTGCCCCAGATAGAATTCCCGCCACAGAGGCAGCAGGATTTGGTCGTAAAGTTAACCCATAGGGTAAACCAGAGGTTAACGGCGCCCCACATCGCCAATTATTCGAGTGCTTTATAAGGTTAACTGCCCCGCAATTCAAAGCTTTTGGGACGAATCGGATAGGATTTCGCCTGGAACAGCTGCCCTCCGGATAGGCTAAAAGAAACGCGGTTCCCAAGGCCCCGCGCTTCTCTCCATTTTATTGCCCGATAATCCAGATCAGCTATTCCGGTTATCGATGATTTCCAGCAGTTTCGGCGGTGACATGGGAAGCGATTGCGGGCGCACACCGATCGCGTTGCCGATAGCGTTCCCGATCGCGGCCATGGTCGGCACTACCGGTACTTCGCCCACCCCTCGCAATCCGAACGGATGGCGCGGATTTGGCACCTCCACGATGACCGTATCGATCATCGGCACATCGGACGTCACCGGCATGCGGTAATCCAGGAAGCTGGCGTTTTGCAACCTGCCGTCTTCTCCGTAAACGTATTCCTCATTCAGCGCCCAACCGATCCCTTGCACAGCGCCGCCTTGATACTGACCTTCAACCTGCAGCGGATGAATTGCCTTGCCGGCGTCTTCGACTACCGTATAACGAGTGATGTCAGTCCGCCCGGTTTCCTCGTCGACCTTGGCATCTACGATGTGTAGCCCAAAACCGGGGCCGGCGCCGGTAACGTTCATGGATGCGCTCGCCGTAACTGCACCATGAGACATTGTCGTCTGCTTGGTGATATCGGCAATCGTAAGGGGTTCGAAGTTACCCACGTTCGCCCCGGCAGGACGGCATTCACCGTTTTCGTAAACGACCGCATCCTCCGGCACATCCCAGATCTCCGCCGCCCGTTTGACGAACTGGTCGATACATTGACGCGCGTTGTCGACGACCGTCATTCCCACGGAATAAGTAGTTCGGCTACCCGCGGTGACGCGGTTGAACCCAAGCGAGTTCGTGTCCGCCATCGTGATGCGAACCTTGTCGACATCAATGCCAAGCTCTTCCGCCGCCATCATAGCGATGGAGATACGCGATCCCGCGACGTCCGCGGTACCGGTGATGATCGTCACCGACCCGTCAGGCGCGATGTTCATCGATGTGGAGGTTTCACCGCCGCGATTGAACCAGAAGCCGGCCGCAACACCCCGACCCTCGCCGTCCTTGACCAGCGACTTATAGTGTTCGCTATCCTTGGCCGCCTGAAGAGTTTCGACGAACCCGATGGGCCCAAGCGTTTCGCCATAGACGGTGGTGTACCCCTCGGTCGCAGCGTTTTTCAGCCGAAGATCAATCGGGTCCATACCGATTTTCCGGGCCAGTTCGTCGATAACCCCTTCAACGCCAAAGACGATCTGCGGCACGCAAGGTGCGCGGAAGGAATTCACCTTGGGCCGGTTGGAAACGACTTCAAAGGATTCTATATGAATGTTTTCGAAGTTGTACCGGGTGAACATCGCGTTGGGGCCGTTGAAATACATCGACCCAGTGAAAATCCCGGTCTGAAACACCAGGTGTCCCTGAGCAGCCGTGATCTTGCCGTCCTTGGTAACTCCCATCTTGATGGTGTAATTCGTGGCCGAAACCGGACCGGTTCCCCGAAACACCTCGTTCCGCGAAAGCACCATCTTGACGGGCCGTTTTGCTTTTTTCGACAACAGGATCGCCACCGGCTCAGGATAGAACCCGGTTTTACCGCCGAAGCCCCCACCCAGTTCAGATTGCTGGACGTTGATTTTCGCCGACTCCATTTTAAGGATTGCTGACAGGCGATCCCGATACACAAACGGCGCCTGTGTGCAGCACCAGAGCTCGACCTGCCCGTCATCCGAATATTCCGCAACGCATCCCTGAGGCTCGATATACCCCTGATGCATGGGCTTGGAATCGAAATCGCGCTCGACGATGACGTCTGCTTCCGCGAAGCCTTTTTCGACATCCCCCATCTCGGTAATCAGGCGTTCCGTGATATTGGTGGGCTTGTCGCTGGGTTCATCCAGCCCCTTTGTGCGAATGTAATCATGCAGAATGGGTGCATCCGGCTGCATCGCATCGACCGGATCGATAACATGCGGCAGAATTTCGTAATCAACCTTAATCAACTTCAGCGCCTGTTTGGCCGCTGCATCGGTCGTCGCAGCTACCGCGGCAACGGGATGGCCGTCGAATAGGGCTTTTTCGCGCGCCATTGCCGTCCGGGTCATTTCCCCGGCAACGGTCCCGGGATCGATTTCCGGAAAATCGTCGCGGGTGACGATAGATTTCACCCCCGGAACCGCCTCTGCCGCGCTGGTATCAATGGATTTGATAATCGCATGCGGGTGTGGGCTGCGCAGGGTGCGCCCGTAAAGCATGCCCGGAAGAAAGTAATCCGCGCCGAACTTTGCTCGACCAGTGACTTTGTCCAACCCGTCATGTTTGACCGGATTGGACCCAACAACTTTCAGATCGCGCTGGGGGTCGTATTTAGAGTCTTCGAGAATAGTCGCCATTTTACGCTCCTCTCATTTCTTCCGCTGCGGCCATTACGGACCGAACGATTTTGTCATAACCGGTGCATCGGCAAAGATTGCCGGCAAGCCAGAAACGGGCTTCCGTCTCTGTCGGGTCGGGATTCCGCTCCAGCAATGCCTTGGCGGCGATCAGAAAACCCGGCGTGCAGATACCGCACTGCAATCCGTTCAAGTCCAGGAAATTCCGTTGCAGCGGATGCAGGTTATCGCCGTCCGCCATTCCTTCGATGGTTTCCACTGATTTGCCATCGGTTTCCGCTGCCAACACCAGACATGAACAAACCAGTTCACCGTCCAGGATGACACTGCAGGCACCGCAGTCACCGGTAGAACAGCCTTCCTTTGTGCCGGTCAGTTCCAGATTATTCCGTAAAACGTCGACAAGCGTCTGACCCGGTTCAGCCAGATACTCGTAATCGTCGCCGTTTACTGTCGTTGTTACGTGAACTTTCTTCGCCATCAGTTTGCCTGCGCCCTTTCCAGCGCTTTCAGCGCGGCTCTGCGTGCGATCACGCCTGCCGTCTTGATTCTGTACTCGCGGGTACCGCGCTTATCAGAGATTGGATTGCACGCAGCACGTACGGCTTCCACCATCGCATCCAGCGCCGCGTCATTTACCTTAGTGCCAATCAACGCGTTCGCCGCGTCTTCAACGAGCAACGGGGTGGGCGCAACCGCGCCGATGGAAATCCGCGCAGCGATACAAGTGCCATCATCGTCTAACGTCAGGTTCACGCCTGCGCCGACAATCGCGATATCCATTTCGGTCCGAGGTGTCAGGCGCAGGTAGCAGTCGCCCGAGTTAGCCTGTTTAGCGGGGAAAGAAAACGACACGATCAATTCACCCTGCGCCAGAGAAGTCTGCCCAGGGCCCGTGACGATGTTTTCCACTGGCTCTTCGCGCGAACCACCGGGACCGACGATATTCGCAATCGCGCCGGCGGCAATGATGGCCGGCACGCTATCCGCAGCCGGCGATGCATTACACAAGTTGCCGCCGATGCTGGCACGTCCTTTAACCTGAATGGAACCGATCAATGCGACGCCTTCGCAAACACCGGGCCAAGCCGTCTGAAACGCATCATTATCGATAATGTTCATTCCGGAAACCGCGGCACCCACGGTCCAGGCGCCCCCGTCTTCCGACAGTCGCTTCAATTCGGGAATGTTCTTGATATCGACGATCACGTCGGGCTCGATCATTTCAGTGTGCAGTTGCACCAGCACATCTGTCCCTCCGGCCAGAATCTTGCCGCCTCCGCCTCCGCTAAGGAGCGTGACGGCGCCATCAAGCGATTCAGGCGCCTCGTAGCGCAATTCGGTCATCTTTGGACCCCTTCCAGAAAGTCCGCATTTATGCGGTTCATTAGATACCGAAAGACTTTACCGGATTTGCCAGAGGTCTGTCACGGGCACATAGCCGGAAAAACATTTCCCCTTAAAAACGGAGGGTTATATAGCGGGAGTGACGGGACCCAACCTATAATTATTGCTAAATCGACACGCTTTCATTGCATTAGAATGGAGCGAATTAGCCAATATCTCTCTCACTCACTGCAGGTAATTTTAGTCAATTCATATCGGTTTAGTGCCGTGGCGATACCGTGGCATGTGACACTAAATGCCAATCCGTACCATGCCGGAATGGCTAACCAAGGCCCTACTCAATAAATAGAAAGTGACCGGCGCCATAAGTAGCCGATAGGGCGAGTAACAGAGCGAAAACGAGCCCCGCCTGCCGCATGACCGTCTCAAATCTACGCCCCCCCCTTTAAGGGATAGATCCGCGCGGCTGGCTATTGTCTAGGGATATAAACTAATTCCCCCCCATATCTTTCCTCTTTAACCAACAGAAGTTGATTATGATCTAGTTTTTCCCTCACGCTTTCAACGCTTCAAGGATGGTTTCGCTATTCATCGGCATATGCCGGACACGTTTCCCCGTCATCTTGAAAAAGGCATTTGCAATAGCGGGCGCAGTCGTAGGTAAGCCGAGCTCTCCCACCGCCGAGGGTCTGTCTCCAGAGGGCATAATCTCAATAATGACCTCAGGAACATCGGCCATACGAAGGACTTCATAATCGTGGAAGTTAGATTGCTCTACGACACCTTCTGAATGACTAACTCTCTCTGTCAATGCGGCGCTAATACCGTAAATAACGCCACTCTCGATCTGAGCTCTGACGTTATCCGGTAATAAAGGCAGCCCAGGGTCAACAGCTATATAATACCGGTGCACTTTAATCTTACCGGTCTTTTCATCGACGCTGATCTCGGCAACTCCAGCAGAGTGAGATCCATTGTAATCGCTGTAGGCTATACCCTGTGAAACGCCATCTTTGCGTTTGCCCCAATCAGACATTTCCATGACCTTGTTGATCACGTTTTTGACCCTTGGGTTGTTGGCAAGTGACAATCGGTAAGCAGCGGGATCCTGTCCCAATGACAGAGCAATCTCGTCAACAAAGCTCTCGGACGCAAAGCGATTTGGACCGTGACCAATACCCCTCCATGCGGCAAGCCGAGTTCCTTGCTCTCTATTGATATGCTCAGCAATCTGATTTGGTAGTTTGTAATTCAGCTGCTCCGAGCCAGACATAATAAGGATATCTTCTCCCTTCTCGCCGAGAAGGCCCTTGGCGTAATATTTGAGGGGGGACTCACCTACAGTTCGGTGCTTCCATGCGCCAATTTGACCGTCCTTACTGACTGCCGCTGAGAGATTTACGGCGGTGCTTGGTTTGAATGCCCCAGCCGCAAGATCGTCCTCCCGGCTCCAAACGACTTTGACAGGTTTTTTGGTGATTTTGGACAGGATCACGGCATCGACCACGTAATCAACTTGAGCTCGACGCCCAAACCCTCCGCCCAAGAATGTTGTATTTACCTTAATGTTTCCTGGGCTAGTTTTAAGGACACCCGCCGCCGCGAATGTAGAGACGGAAATAGCCTGCGTAGGCGCCCAAATTTCCGCACTTTTTCCGTCCGACGAAACCTTGGCCGTCGCATTCATCGGCTCCATCTGCGCATGGTAAGTATGCTCAGAAGTGTAGGTCGCGGATATACTCTTGAAATCACCCGAAGTCATTTTGGTTTTGTAATCGCTCGCATCTCCGCGCACAGCCCTAGCCCAAGGAACACGAGCTTTCCCTGGCCAACTTATGCCTTTAACGGTCTCGTCCTCACTTACCTTGGCGTAATCCCCCAGAGATTTTTGACTGTCATAATTTCTTGCTAAACTGGGCAACTCCCAATTGACGTCCACAGCTTCACGTGCAGCCAACACGTCCGCTATATCCTTCGCGAGCAGCGCCACACCGTAATCGAGTTTAATTATCGATACCTTTGCCTTCAGCGCCCCCTCATTTTGATTATCGACCTTTTTAGGTTTTGCGCCATGCATTGGAGCCCGAATGATGGACGCGTGTACCATACCCGGCACCTTTACATCCAAGCCAAACTCTGCGCTGCCATTTACCTTTGCAGGAACATCGACCCTCCCAATATTTTTACCTATTAATCTGTATTCGGAGGGCTTTTTTAGATCGGACCTAACTGCCTTAGGAGGATTTTTTAGCCCTTTGCTACCTTTTATCACGTCTCCATAAGATTTTTTTCTGAGACCCTGGTAAACGTAACCGTTCTCGGTCGTCAAAGATGCAACGGAGACACCCCATTGCTTTGCGGCCTCTGCCAGAAGCATTTTTCTTGCTTGCGCACCCGCTAGGCGAACATTATCGAAAAGACCAGCGGTAGTGAGACTAGCAACGGTGTGGATAATCCCGCCAAAAATTGGGTTTCCATACTCTTTACTGATAGGTCCTACCTGCTCAACCCTCACTTTGGACCAATCTGCGTCAAGCTCCTCAGCGGCGAGCAACGGTATAGCGGTCATTGTTCCCTGTCCCATTTCGGCGTTCGGGGAGACAATAACGACCTCGCCATCTGAATGAATACTTACCCACGCATTCACCTCAGCAGTGTCAGGGTTTGCTGAGGCAATCGCGCCTGACAGGCCTCCCGGGATCGCGAAACCGGCAAATAAAGCGCTTCCCCCTACTATAAAGTTACGCCTGTTTACGGCAAAAATCTGACCTGTCTGATCGAGCGCATTAAGGGTTTTTTCGTCTTTATTAAATTCGAAATATTTCATCTCACCCCTCCAAAGATGCTTTTTCAATGGCGCTGACAATTCTGTTGTATGTTCCACAGCGACAGATATTGGTATTCATGTACTTCTTAATCTCGTCGCGGGAGGGTTTCTTATTCTGTTTAAGCAGACCCGCCGCCCTCATGATTTGACCTGATTGACAATATCCACATTGAGGCACTTGCTCGTCGACCCAGGCCTTCTGAAGTGGGTGCTCCCCATCTTTTTGAGAAACGGACGCTGCTAGGCCCTCTATTGTCGTAATCGCCTTTCCCGACACCTCGGATAAACTCGTTTGACAGGAACGGATGGGCTTTCCGTCGACGTGAACTGTGCAAGCCCCACAAAGGCCCGATCCGCAACCATATTTAGTTCCAGAAAGTTGCAACGTGTCTCTCAACACCCATAGCAATGGTGTTTCGTCACGCCCCTTCACGTCGTGTGAAACCTTGTTCACAACAATTGATGTCATATCCGCTTCCCCATCGTATTCATTTCGAGTGTCATTTTGCCGACCCAAACATGGTCAAGGCTAATCAAACCAAATCCTTGAATGTTAAGCAAATTGACAGGGCTCCAATGACGTGAATGTTTACTGATGGACGGTCCAACCGTCACCACCACAGCGCACCGCGCGGGCCCTAAAACCGCACACACCACTATGCCTCCCGATGCCCACGCTATTGCGGGCAGTGACCGAGAACCTATTGGCGGGCATAAAAGAGGAATATTTGCGCAACGCAGCCAAGCTTTGAAAAGACCGGCCTGAGTACCGCTAAGTACATATAAAAAAGAGAAAAAGTGGCGGGAGTGACGGGACTCGAACCCGCGGCCTCTGGCGTGACAGGCC